>JAYVYB010000254.1:0-2881 GCA_043784625.1 Methylovirgula sp. | reverse complement strand
AACTCCGGATTGAGATATGCCCCCTTATAGCGCTGGCACCATCTGGGCCTAGTACCAGTTTGGGGTGGATGTTTGGGCGGATGCTGTGCTAGGGAAGCACAACGCAACGGCATTTTAAGTCTCGGTAGCTCAGCAGGATAGAGCACCGGTTTCCTAAACAGTTTTTACAGGGAACATGCTGCACATACGGCACCCTCAAGTCCTTGTTTTTGCATAACTCTTTCTGTACAACTGACATGCTGCAACACCCGAGCACCTGTCGAAAAAGAGACAGAAAAGAGACAGAATGAAAACCTTACTTACCGACCGCACCGTGCAAACGCTCGCCTATTCCGGCAAGCCCCAGACCATCTGGGATACCAACCTTAAAGGCTTCGGCGTGCGCATAATGCAGACGCGTAAAACCTTCACGGTCATGCGCGGGCAACAGCGGGAACGCATCACACTAGGTCATTACCCCGATATTTCGCTTCAGGAGGCCCGCAAGAAGGCTATGGTAGTGCTGGTAACCAAGCCGCGCACAAACCCCACACAGCCCCTCCTGGATGTATTAGATGAGTTTATCCGCCTTCACTGCGACAAGCTCAAAGGCGGGCGACAGATGGTCTGGAATCTCAAAGCACACATTACCCCAACTTCGCTCCACAAAGTAGATCGCGCCTATGTGCAGGGCATTTTAGACACGCTCGTCGACCGACCATCAGAGGCCAATCACTTTTTCCAATATTTCCGCACTTTCATGATGTGGTGCGTCCGTCGTGGCTATCTTGAGCACTACCCCCTCACAGCTATGACCATGCCGCACAAGCGGCCTTCCCGTGAGCGGGTACTCACACCCGAAGAGCTCAAATCAATCTGGCAGGCACTCAACGACGATACCTATTCGACCATTGTAAAGCTGCTCATACTCACCGGCCAGCGCAGAGGTGAAATTGAACACCTAGGACTTGAAGGTGGCACGGCAACATTAAAATCCACATACGCAAAGAATGCGAAAGAGCACCGCTTCCCTGTTGGTGCATTAGCCCGTTCATTATTACAAAAGCCACGTACTTGGGGCGGATGGTCAAAGTCTAAAGCAGAGCTCGACAAGAAGCTCACCATAGCGCCTTGGACACTTCACGATCTACGAAGGACATATGCCACTATCCACGCACAGCTCGGCACACCAATCCACGTCATCGAAAAACTACTCAACCACATCTCCGGTTCATTTGGAGGAGTCGCAGGCATCTACAATCGCTTTCAATATCAGGCCGAAATGCGCCATGCCGTTGACTCTTACGAAACGTTTATTCAAACTCTTCTCGCTTAACTTGAACTGACGCATAGTTGGGGCTCGGGTCATAACCCTCGCCATAAAGCTTGACCCGCCTAAATTATTTGTTCTCACACAGCAATGTGTTCCCCAGCATAATTGGTAGGCCATATTTGGACGCGTATTCAGAAAACGAAGCGTATCGTTATCAACACAAAGTTTTGGAAAATCAGCGGTCACTGTTCGCCTTTCCAGTTTTCGATTGATTTGCATTAATTCAAGGCAAATTACGAAGCGGCTTTATCTTTTGAACAAGTTCCTTTACGCGCTCTACATCAACTGAATTCCACCAAACTCCGCCGACTTTCAGGCTCGAACCTATTATGGCACCGTCCAAGGAAGTTAAGATCTCGTGCACATTTTCTGGAGTAACCCCGCTCCCTGCGATGATCGGCAATCTTGTGCCGGCCCTCACTGCGTCTATCTCGGCCGCTGGGACGGCTTCACCAGTGCGGTTGCCCGTGGCAATTGCCACGTCTGCGTCATAGAACTCCACATCCCCGGCCTGCTCGCTTACAGAGCGATCCGCGACAATGGAGTGGGAACCGTGCTTAACATGAACATCAGCGAAAATCGCAACATCTAGTGCATCTATTTGTTTGCGGTAGCGGAGCGCCCGCGCGCTCTCTCCTTCGATCAGCCCTTCATTACTAACATAGGCATTGACCCACTGATTGACACGTATGAAACGCGCTCCTGTGGCTTTAGCAATTGCGAGGCCCCCGATCGCACCATTGGCGAGAAGACTGATGCCAAATGGGACATCGATGGTGTCTACAACCCTCGCGATGATCGCGGACATAGCAGCAATAATCTCAGGTCCTATCTCGTGTGGTTTCAAGAAAGGGATGTCGCCATGATTTTCAAAGATTATCCCATTCATTCCGCCTCGGACGAAAGCGTCTGCATCGGCTATCGCACGATCGATAATGCTGCTCATCGTCTCGCCACGATAGCGCGGTGTACCCGGGAGCGGAGGTAGATGGACATCACCAATTAACGGCTTCCGGATGCCGAAAATTGTGTCTAACGATGAAGTCCTTGGGGGGGAAATAGACATGTAGATACTCCTAATTTAGCATGCGATGGACTTCACGCCGGATTGAACCTGTTTTAGCCTGATGCTGCGTTCCTCATCGGTCGGTTGATATGTTGCGAGAGCTCCATAGGCCTCGATTACATATGATGCCGAAACCGTACCCATAGCTGCACAGACATCAAGCGACTTTCCAGCAACCAGCCCTGCGATAAAGCCTCCACAAAAACTGTCGCCAGCACCGGTGGTATCTTTAGCTCTTGTTGAAAATGATGGGACATGAATAAGTGCCCCTGTTAGAGCTTCGCACACCAGCGCGCCGCTTTCGCCGAGCTTAGCGACCATATGACACCGGTAACGGACGGAGTTCTCTTTGAGCCACCCCTCGATTGACGACGGCCCCCATATGCGAGCGATCTCCGCTTCGCTTGGAATGAAGGCCGTTATGTGCTCAAGAAAAGAAAGATCCCGATATGCGGATGAGTCAATAAAATCATCAGCGAGAATATCCATAGTTATAAGAGGGC
>JAYVYB010000253.1:0-3601 GCA_043784625.1 Methylovirgula sp. | reverse complement strand
GGCTGCATGGTTTCAAACAGGGCTGAGGCTGCCAATGCGAGGGCGGCGGTGACCAGACAATATCCTGCCACCGCGAGCGTTGGCACCTGTTTCACTGTTCGCGACAAAACCGAATAGCCTGACCAGATAAACGCACAAAGAAGCGCCAAGGCATAGCCTTTGACGGAGGTGCCAGACAGCGTGAGAGCGTTTCCTTTGCCTAAAAACAAGGTGATAACGCCAGAAAAGCCAAGGATTGCGCCAATAAAATGCTGCCAGCGCAGCTTTTCTTCGGGGAGAAGCGCCGAAAACAACACGATCAACAGGGGCCACAGATAAGCGATCAACCCGGCCTCTGCGGGCGGGGCAAGCCTTAGGGAGGCAAAATAAATCGCGTGATAGCCAAACAGGCCGCCAACACCCAAAGCCCACACTTTCCACGGTTGGCGCAGCACAGACAGCCTTCCGCTAAAAAGGGCGTATAGGCTCCCGCAAACACCGGAAATGCCGAAAGTGATCGCTGTCAGTTCAAACGGCGGAATTGTTCCTGTGGCGGCAGTGAACAGCGCCAAGCAGGACCAGAGCAGGATGGCGATAAAGCCGATGAGGGTGGGAGCGGATAATTTCATCATTTACTCAAGAAGAAAGCCGGAGGTGTGACCCTCCGGCTTGAAAATTCTATGCCGAGACCGGTTTAGACCATGCTTTGGCCGCCGTTGGCCGAGATGGTCGAGCCGGTGATGAAGCCAGCGTCGTCGGACGCTAAAAACACCACGCAGCGGGCGATTTCGGAGGGTTCGCCCAAGCGGCCTACCGGAATATGCGGAATGATATTTTTGGTAACGATGGCCGGATCAATCGCCATTACCATTTCAGTGGCGATATAGCCCGGGCAGATGGCGTTGACGGTAATGCCAGCGCGGGCACCTTCCTGCGCCAAAGCTTTGACAAAGCCAATGTCACCGGCTTTTGCGGCGGAATAGTTGGCTTGACCCATCTGGCCCTTTTGGCCGTTGATGGAGGAAATGCTGATGACGCGGCCAAACTTGCGGGCGCGCATGCCTTCCCAAACCGGGCGGGTCATGTTGAACAGCGAGTTCAGATTGGTGTTGATCACGCCATACCACTGTTCCGCTGTCATTTTATGGAACATGGCGTCTTTGGTAATGCCGGCATTATTTACCAGAATATCCACTGGTCCGAGGTCTTTTTCGACCTGGGCGAGACCGGCGACGCAAGCGTCGTAATTGCCGACATCCCATTTATAGACGTGAACGCCGGTTTCTTTGTGAAAGGCGGCGGCGGCTTCGTCATTGCCATGGTAGGTCGCGGCAACGTGATAGCCCTCATGTTTCAGAGCCTTGGAAATGGCGGCACCAATGCCGCGGGTGCCCCCGGTGACAACTGCAACTTTGCTCATGTTTCTCTCCCGTTTGGCGGGCGCTTGTCTTGTGAAGCGCTCCGCATTTTTAAAGTGTTTTGGCTTGTGAAGTTTTAGCGCTCAACAGTGAGCGCAATGCCCATGCCGCCGCCGATGCAGAGGGTGGCGAGGCCCTTTTTGGCGTCGCGACGGGCCATTTCATGCAGCAATGTCACCAATACGCGTGCGCCGGAGGCACCAACCGGATGGCCGATGGCGATTGCGCCGCCGTTGACATTGACGATGGCAGGGTCCCAACCCATGTCTTTGTTTACAGCGAGGGCTTGGGCTGCGAAGGCTTCGTTCGCCTCGACCAGATCAAGATCCTTGACCTTCCATCCGGCTTTTTCGAGGGCGCGGCGCGAGGAGGGGATTGGCCCGGAGCCCATGAGCGCAGGGTCAACACCCGCCGTGGCCCATGAGGCGACACGCGCCAACGGGGTAAGGCCGCGCTTTTTGGCTTCGGCAGCGGTCATCAGCACCAAAGCCGCGCCGCCATCGTTGATGCCGGATGCGTTACCGGCGGTGACGGAACCATCTTTGCTGAACGCGGGCTTGAGCTTGGCGAGTGCCTCATAGGTGACGCCGTGGCGGATGAACTCATCTGCATCGACAATAATGTCACCTTTGCGGGTGGAGACGGTGAAAGGGATGATCTCGTCTTTAAACTTGCCGGCCTTTTGCGCGGCTTCGGCCTTGTTCTGCGAAGCGGTGGCGAAGCGGTCCTGATCTTCACGGCTGATCTGCCATTTGGCAGCGACATTTTCTGCTGTGGTGCCCATGTGATAGCCATGGAACGCGTCGGTGAGACCATCACGCAGCATGGTATCGATAAATTTCAGGTCGCCCATTTTGGTGCCATTGCGCAGGTGGGCGCTGTGTTGCGACATTGACATGGATTCGAAACCACCGGCGACAATGATATTTGCGTCGCCATTGGCAATTTGCTGCATTCCAAGCGCAACAGCACGCAGGCCTGAGCCGCAGAGCTGATTGATGCCAAACGCGGTTTTTTCTTGCGGGATACCGGCCTTCATTGCCGCCTGACGTGCGGGATTTTGTCCTTGCCCCGCAGAAAGAATTTGGCCCAGAATGGCCTCATCAACCTCTGCGGCGTCTACTTTTGCGCGTGCAAGAGCTGCGACGATCGCAGCTGCACCCAGATCATGGGCGGGAGTGTTGGCGAAACCGCCGTTAAACGCGCCAACTGCAGTGCGCGCTGCGCCGACAATAACAATATCCTTGGCTGACATGGTGATCTCCTGAGGTTTGCCCCCGTTAGGATGAGTTTGCGCTTCAAATTTCGCAACCCACCGCTTCATTGCTTAAACACCGAGTTTGGCTTTTGGTTGGAGTGAGGTCAAGCACTGTGCCGACAAACTTTCGTTCAGCACCGGATTTGTGCTTTGGTTTGGGCCACAAACGCTAATGGTGCGTCGCGAAGTTGCGCCGCAAGATTTTCCTCCCATTTTTTACAAATTTGTAGCATGTTAGGAAAATTAAGAGGAAACAGAGCCATGTCGAACGAAAAACACGCGGTCACCATTAAAAAATACGCGAACCGGCGGCTCTACAACACCGGAACAAGCGCCTATGTCACGCTGGAAGATTTGGCCGTCATGGTGAAAAATGGCGATGACTTTCAGGTTTTTGACGCCAAATCCAATGAAGACATTACCCGCTCCGTGCTTACCCAGATTATATTTGAGCAAGAAGCCAAGGATGGTCAAAGTTTGCTGCCCGTGGCATTTTTGCGGCAGCTTATCCGGTTTTATGGTGACTCGATGCAGAGACTTGTGCCGAGCTATCTTGAGTTTTCGATGGACAGGCTCACCGGCGAACAGCAGAAATTTCGGGATCAAATGGCGAAAAACTTCGCTGTTCCGGGATTTGGTGTGCCCGGACTTGGTGTGCCGGGGTTGGGCAAAGAGGCCTTCACATCGATGGACGACATGGCGCGGCGTAATCTAAGCATGTTTAGCCAAGCCCTAAATATGTTCAACCCTTTCAGCGCTGTAGCAAAGGCCGAAACAGCCGCGAATACACAAGCCGATGAGGCCAAGCCAGCTCCCCAATCGGCTGATGAACTGGCTCAGCTCAAGACTCAAATGGCAGATATGCAGAAAATGCTCGAAAAGCTGGGCAAATAGACTGCCAACCTGTTGAAGCGCCTAGGGGAAGTTTCAGGCGCTTTTGGCGAAA
>JAYVYB010000252.1:0-1656 GCA_043784625.1 Methylovirgula sp. | reverse complement strand
GGATGTAATCGGCAAACCGCTCAGCCCATATGCTGTGACCAAATATGTCAACGAGATGTATGCTGACGTATTTTCGAGGTGTTATGGCTTTAATTCAATCGGCCTTCGCTACTTTAATGTCTTTGGCCCGCGCCAAGAACCAGATGGTGCCTATGCCGCCGTAATTCCAAAATGGACAGCGAGCCTGATCAAGGGCGAACAGGTGTTCATCAATGGCGATGGCGAAACCAGCCGCGATTTTTGCTATATTGAAAACGTCGTTCAAGTTAATCTCCTCGCCGCGACGACGCAAAACTCTGATGCGCTCAACCAGATATATAATGTCGCAGTTGGCGAAAGAACATCGCTCAATCAACTATTCAGCCACCTTCGCGATCTGCTGGCACCGAACTATCAGCATGTTGAAGACGCCAAACCGCAATATCGCGACTTCCGCGATGGCGATGTGAGACATAGTTTGGCCGATGTGAGCAAGGCGAATAAGCTGCAGGGGTATGAGCCAACTCAGACGATCGGACAGGGGTTGGAACTGGCCATGCCGTGGTATATGGCGAGTGACGCGATGGCACCTCGCGTATCAGCTTGAACGCGGCGAAACTTTAACAGGAGGCGAGGGCACCGCGTGACAGAAGCATTCATTCATCATTTAGCTGACGTTTCGTCTTCCACTATAGGGCGTGGGACAAGAATTTGGCAGTTTGTCGTTGTTTTAAACGAAGCTGTCATTGGCGAAGATTGTAATATTTGCTCGCACTGTTTTATCGAGAATGATGTGTCTATCGGTAACGGTGTGACCGTGAAGTGCGGTGTGCAATTGTGGGATGGACTGCGAATTGCTGACGATGTTTTTATCGGTCCGAATGTCGCGTTTGGAAATGACAAGCAGCCTAGGAGCGGAAATCGAGATTTTCAGCTTCTTCTTACAATAGTGAAAAAAGGTGCTTCCATAGGCGCCGGGGCAACAATCTTGCCTGGAGTAATAATTGGAGAAAATGCGATGGTCGGTGCTGGTGCAGTCGTTACTAAGGATGTTCCAGCGGGGTGCACTGTGATAGGAAATCCTGCGAGGATAGTTACTTAATTTAGGTTAGAGACGATGCATAAATGGCCACTTATTATGTAGACGATGCCGGATTATAGGCTGGCGTTAGGGGAGGTGTGGTTAGTTTGTTGGAAATTGACGGAGGACGTTTTGATTTCCTTTGTGTCTGGTCCAAGGTCATCTTTTGGTCCTGATTTCTCTGGATAAATGTGCGCTGGATTTTTCCTAACAATGAGTGGCGGCTCTGGACTTGGCCCCCTTTAAGCTGCGCGTAAGGCTGGAAGCCAACTAGACTTGGTGATGTCTTTTTGGATACGGAGGATTGTCGCTTGAAATTTGGATCGTCGATTTATGCATTTTAGCGGAGGATCATTTTATGCGGTATAGGCATCCAACGTCTGTCATAGAGAATGACGCTGATGTTAGTGCGACTGCGACGTTGGGCTGTTTTGTGCAGGCGTGTGATTTTTCGAGTATCGGTGATGATTCCGTTATTGAGGGGTTAACGATTGTGCCTTCAAACGTCCGCATTCAAAAGCGCGTTCGCGTCGGTTTTGGTGTCTGCTTTTTAAACCCGTATGCTACGTCGAATTCAACAATAATCCATGATGATG
>JAYVYB010000251.1:0-2624 GCA_043784625.1 Methylovirgula sp. | reverse complement strand
GTTGGCAAGATAGTCGGCGGCCTTCATCGTGGCAAAAGCCGGGAGGGCGAAAAGGCTCTCATCGACCCAGGCCCCGGCGTTGTCTTCCATGCCGTCAATGCCGTCCGTGTCGCAGGCAATGGCGGAGATGCGGCTCAAATCGCCGGTTTGAGCCATAAAAGACAGTAAAAACTCAGCATTTCTGCCGCCGCGCCCGCTTCCGCGCACCGTAACCGAGGTTTCTCCGCCAGATAGCAGCACCATCGGCTTTTGCGCCAAGGTCGGGTTTTGCCGCTGACTTTGGGCAATCCCGGCAAAAACTTTCGCCACCTCCCGCGCCTCGCCCTCAATGCAATCGCTCAAAATAACCGGATTGAGCCCCAGCTTGCGCGCCTCTGCTGCAGCCGCTTCCAGAGCCATTTGCGGCGTTGCCAGCATATGAATTTGGTGGCGCGGGGCCGGCGGCGGGCAGATATTCGCCTGTATAACCGCACGAATATTATTCGATATATCAATATGATAACGTTTTAGAATTTGGAAAATCTCTTCAGGCGAAACAGCTTCGGCGATGGTCGGACCGGAGCCTATGGCGCTGGCGTCATCGCCCGGAACGTCCGAAATAAGGAAAGTTATTAGCTCGGCTTTTGCCGCGGCGGCTGCCAGCTTGCCGCCTTTGATTTGCGAAAGGGATTTGCGCACCTTGTTCATTGCGCCAATCGGTGCGCCGCTTTTCAGCAAGGCTTTGTTTATACTCTGCTTTTCCGCAAAACTAACGCCAGTGGCGGGCAGGCTGAGCAAGGATGATGCGCCGCCGGAGATCAGGAAAACAACCAGATCATCCGGGCCTGCGCTGCTGGCGATTTCCAAAATGCGCGCGGCGGTGTCAAAGCCGTTTTGATCGGGAACCGGATGCGCAGCTTCAATGATTTCAATATGTTGAGTGGGGCAGGCGTGGCCATAGCGGGTGACGACAAGCCCTTCCAATGGCGCGCTCGGGTGCTTTGCCAGCCATTCAGCCTCAAAGGCGCGGGCCATGCGCGCCGAGGCTTTGCCAGCGCCCAGCACAAGGGTGCGCCCCTTTGGCGGCTTTGGCAAATGCGGCGTGAACTTGCCGTCCGGCATAGCGGCCGCGAGCGCCGCATTGAAAAGAAGCATCAGTTGGTTTTGCATGGCAAATATTACGCGATACCGTTGATTTGACAAAGGTTTTTCATGCGGGCACTGGCCATATCTGGGTTGATAATCAACCCTGCCTGATCGGCCAGCCGAAAAATTTCGGCATAGTGTAAAATTCCGCGGGCGGATTGCATGCCGCCGATCATGCTGAAATGATCTTGAAAACCATTTAGCCAGGCCAGAAAAACAATCCCCGCCTTGTAATATTGGGTAGGGGCTTCAAAGATTTTGCGCGAAAGCGGCACTGTCGGCGCTAAAATAGCGTCATATGTTGCCCGGTCGCCTTGCCCGAGCGCGGTGAGAGCGGCGGCTGCGGCGGGCGCTATTGCGTCAAAAATTCCCAAAAGCCCGTGCGAATAGCCGTTTTCATCGCCAGCGATCAATTCGGAATAGTTAAAATCATCTCCGGTGTACATTATCACGCCGGGGGGCAGGCGACGGCGCATTTCAATTTCGTATTTTGCCTCGAGTAACGAGATTTTGATGCCATCGATCTTGGTCGCATGGGCATTTATAATGGCAAGACAGCACTCCATTGCGGATGCGACCTCAGTTGAGCCCCAGTAGCCTTTAAGGGCGGGATCAAACATATCACCCAGCCAGTGCAAAATCACTTTATTGCGGCAACCGGATAATACCCGGTCGTAAACCTTGAAATAATCATCCGGCGTGCGGGCGATTGTCGCCAAAGCGCGGCTCGCCATCAGGATAATGCGTCCGCCATGAGATTCGATGAACTCGGCCTGCACTTCATAGGCTCGAACAATATCGTCGAGTGTTTTTGCCTCCCCGATCGCCAGCTGATCGGTGCCTGCGCCGCTCGCAAGGTCGGCACCTTTTACGGTGCGGGCTTCGGCCAAGACCCTCGAAATGAGCTCCTGAGCGTTGAGCCAGTCAAAACCCATGCCGCGTTGCGAAGTGTCCATGGCTTCGGCAATTTTGAAATTAAGCCCCCAGAGATGATGCCGGAATGCGAGTGTCTTATCCCAATCCACTTGCGGTTTGCCCCATGGGTCGAGGTTATGCGGATTGGCCACCACATGCGCCGCCGCATAGACTTTGCGCGGGAAGACGCCCGTAGACGTTAGCGGGTAGGGGGAAGCGCGGGTGAGGCTGTAGGGCCGCAAGGACCCGTCGCTCTGAGGGAGTAGAAGCTGAACCAAGCTGCGTCTTTCAAAAAGCTTTAAGGTGCAATAAGACTAGATCGGTCTAGTAAAAATCACAAGATGAATTTTAACGTCCCCGGAAAAAATTTTCAAATTGATCGAGATAGGTAGAATAAAAGCGCGTCTTTCATAAGAAAATCGAAAATATCGAGCTTTACGTCAAGTATATGCCCATCAATGCCTGTTCGCAGACCAATCGAAGGCGGTTGAAATCGTTGGCTTTTGAACCGTAAGAAAATACTTGACTGAATTATTTAACCATTCTACTAGATCGTTCTAGTTAATTCGAGAGAAACGGATTTT
>JAYVYB010000250.1:0-2300 GCA_043784625.1 Methylovirgula sp. | reverse complement strand
CCTGGCTGTAGCCGCCATCCACACCTAGGCTGTGCAACTCCATAATTTCCCGGGCGAGGTTTTCGTTGAGGCCCTTTTTCCGGTTTTGTCCTGCTTTGGAATTCGGCCCCACGGACTGTTGATTGTCTAAGTAATGCAACATCGCCGGATGCTGTTCGACAGCCTTCAACATCTCGCCAAAATGCCCCAATACATGCGGGCGGATCGCCTCGCGTTCCAAATTTCCGGCAGTCACCCGCGAAAATTGGCTTTTGGCCACGGAAACGCAAAAATGATTTGACCAGAACCACACCAACCGATCAACCAGGCCCGCCTCGCACGAAAGCGCATGCTGAAACCGTGCCAAAGCCTCGGTGCGAAAAATCTCCTGTTCCATCGAAAGCTTGCGTTTGCCAGCATCAGGCTTGGTCATATCAACCTTGCCCATCTCCATCTTTGGTGCGTCAAGGCGCGGCGGCAGTGCAGAATCCGGCTTGGGCATCATCATATCGTTGCCGCCGGAATTCATGGCAGGAGGGTTCATGGAGGCAGCATTCATGGCGGGAGCATTCATGGATCCGGAATTCATGGCAACCGCCACTGAATTTGCGGCAGACACGCCAAGGGCAGGTGCCATATTGGCAGCAGCAGGGCCGCCGCTTTTAGGCGCGGCAGTCAGATTGGCCTCGCGGCGGCGTTTTGTTTCTTCCTGATCGGCGTAGAGCGCCACCAGATTTGTACGCGTGTCCATCAGCTCGGGGTTGGTTATGAGCGCTTTGCCACTGTCCATTTCCGCTTTTAAGAACCCGCGCGGATCGAGAGCGGCCTTGCTGAAATCCCCCGAACCTGAACCCGATCGGGCACCAAGTCCAAACCGGCTGAACGCGATCAAAGCATTTTTGGCATCGGGTGTTAAAGCCATTGCAAACTCCTGTGACGTCAAAAGAGCATCCGGAACATGGCTGTATGATGAATGGTCAGGTTAATTATCGGTAAGTTTGGAGGGGGCGCGCAAAATGCAATCCCTCAATGCACTAAACTTCTTGCGTCGTTGCCGCATTCACCTGAAACTGCGCGTTGGGGGGAAGCTGATCATGACCATGGAAAAAACTGCGACAAACTACGCCGATATGCGCCACCGAATTAAAGCCATCATGGTCGGTTCCATCGGCAATCTGGTGGAGTGGTATGATTTTTATGCCTACGCTGCATTTCAGCTTTATTTTGCTTCCAGCTTTTTCCCCTCCGGCGACCCCGTCGTCGAAAATCTAAAAACATCCACCCTGTTTGCCGTCACATTTTTGATGCGGCCCATCGGGGGCTGGCTGTTTGGTCAACTTGCAGATCGCTATGGCCGCCGCACCTCCATGACCATCTCTGTTTTGATGATGTGCTTTGGCTCGCTAATGATTGCAGTTACGCCCACCTACGCCACCATCGGCTTTGGTGCCGCCATTGTGCTGGCGCTGGCCCGCATCATTCAAGGTCTGAGCTTAGGAGGAGAATATGGCGCAAGCGCCGCATATGTGGCCGAAGTTGCGGAGCCCGGCAAACGCGGTTTTTATTCCAGCTTTCTCTATGTCACCCTCATCGGCGGCCAGCTTTGCGCGCTCGTCGTTTTGCTGGCATTGCAACAGGTATTCCTGACACCGGATCAACTCAAAGCGTGGGGCTGGCGCATTCCGTTTGTGATTGGTGCCTTGCTCTCCATCGTCGCCGCCTACATGCGTCGCAATATGCACGAGTCCGAAGCCTTCACCGCCGCCAAGGCGCAAAAAGCCACGCGCCCGTCGCCGTTTGCTTTCTTGAATTACCCCAAAGAAACCCTGCTGGTAATCGGGATGACCATGGGCGGAACTGCCGCCTTTTACACCTACACCACCTATATGCAGAAGTTTCTCAAGCTATCCGTCGGGCTGAGCGACATCGAAACCACGCTGGTTTCCGGCGCATCCCTAATTTTTGCGATGTTCCTGCAACCGATATACGGCGCAATTTCAGACAAGATCGGGCGCAAAAAACTCCTGATCGGGTTCGGCATCGCCGGTGTCCTCTTCACCATTCCGCTGCTCACCGCCCTGCAGGGCACCAAAAGCGCGTTTGTGGCGTTCTTACTCATCGCAGCTGCCTGGCTGATCGTGTCCGGCTATACGTCTATTAATGCTGTTGTTAAGGCGGAGCTGTTCCCCACCTCGGTGCGCGCCACCGGCATTGCAGTGCCTTATGCCTTGGCTGTTTCCATTTTTGGCGGAACCGCCGAGCCTCTGGCTTTGCAATGGAAGGCCGCCGGGCATGAGGAATATTTCTACTATTATCTCACA
>JAYVYB010000249.1:0-25465 GCA_043784625.1 Methylovirgula sp. | reverse complement strand
CCGCTGAATGTCTTCAGCAGCGCCGCCGTTCATGGGCTTCTTCTACCCACACATCCCTAAACTGTCAATTAAAAAATCAAAGAAAATCCACAAAGAAGGCGGCAAACCGTCTGATCTGCCCGGCAAAACCGCAAAAAACTGGCTCATTTTGGTACATTTAAGCGTTCTTAGGCTTAAACGACGACGACGTGGAAGGTGACTAAACCGATGAATTGGTTTATATAATTGGTGCATCGCAGCACCACACCAAAACGCCGCTTTGCCAGACCATTTTCATGCTAATTTTTGTGAGCAAATGACAAATACTTATCCACAGATCCCCGAAATCAGCGACGACAACATCAAAATATTGCTGATTGAAGACGACGAAACGGATGCCAGGCTCGTAAAAATTTATGCTGGCGCGATTCCCAACGCTCAAATTATTGTCGATTGGGTCAAATCAACCAGCGAAGCCCGTGAAAAATTGCAAAGCGGCCACTATGATTTGTGTATTTTTGATTTTTGGCTGCGCACCCACACCAGTATGCCGCTCTTACAAGACCTGCGCGCGGCTCACGAAACCCTGCCGGTCATCATCCTCAGTCACATGACCAACGAACATATGCTGGAGCAGAGTGTCGGTTCGGGCGCAATTTATGTTCTGGGAAAGAATGAGCTCAGCGTCTCATCCTTGGCCACCGCCATAGATGCCATGCTGTTCGAGGACGGCGCGGCGCGCGTACGCCTTCCGGACATTGCGCGCCAGAAGGCTCAATTTGACCCTGCCGCCCGTGATATCGCCGTTAAGCTGGTAAAGGTGATGGATGACATGCACGGGGTTTATGCCCAAACCCGCCCTGATCTCAACCCTGACACCCCCTCCCCCGATGCACTTGAAGCGCTGCGGCATGAAGTTTCAATGCTGCGACTGGAATGGCAGGCGAATCTGCGCGGCGATTTTGACGCAGCAAGCAAGATACAGTCCGACTATCATGATGTTGGGGATCTGGTTGCTCATGCCATTTCAGCCATGACTCCGGTTCTGGCCCGTAACGACCAACGCTGGCATTTTGAAACACCCGCCAGCAGCGTTCACGCAAAATGCGACGCCATCGTCGTGGTTCTTATGGTTATGGAGCAAATTTATGCTGTGTGCTCGGTTGCGCCGCTTGAAAGCACGCTCACGTTTAAATTAGAGCGAATTTCGGGACGCATCAGCATATGTGTGGGCACAGCCATCACGCCGCCGCCAAAATGGCTGAAGCAAACATTGCCGGACTTCTTCGCCGCGCATATTGGCCCGCGCGGCTTTGCGTACAGCACAGGAACCGATGAAAACGGCCATGTTAAAGTGGAGCTGAAATTCCCGCAGTTGCTCAACTAAGGTTAGCGCCCCAAGGCTTATTAAACTGCCGCGCGTTTTAGCGGCGACGGAAGGGTGAAGCAAACCCGGCTTCCGCTGCTGACATCCGTATCAAACCAAATTCGTCCGCCATGGATTTCAACAATGCGCAGGCATAATGACAGGCCGATGCCGCTGCCCACCTCATGCGCTCCGCTTTGCGAGCCCTCGTCTTGGTGCTGACTTGTGCCGCGCCGAAACATTTCAAACACCGATTGCGCATCCGCAGGCAAAATCCCTCGGCCATTGTCGCGCAAGCTATATTCGACCATCCCGTCTTTCAGCAATCCTGAAATATGCACAACCGGCTGCAAAGCACTGCGATAATGCAGGGCATTGGCGATGAGATTTTGCCACACCTGAACCAGCAATATGCCGTCGCCCTGTGCGTGCGGCAAAGCCCCGACTTCTATCCGGGCTCCCGTTTCGCGTTCCAGACCGACAAGGTTTTGCCGAGCCGCCGCCACAACGCCGCGCATATCAACATCGTCAAAAACATAACTGCGCGCCGACAGACGCGCGTAGTGTAGCAGGCTGGCAACCATGCTTTGCATCCTGACGAGGCTCGCATCCATTGTCGCTATATAATCGACGGCCTCCAGATCAATGCGCACGCCCGGTCGCTGCGCCAGAAGCCGGGCGAAGGCCGAAACCTGCCGCAGCGGCGACTGGAGGTCGTGCGCCGCCACCGCCGAAAATTGCTTGAGCTGCGTGTTCGAGAGCATCAAATCTTGATTGATGCGCGCAAGCTCTTGGGCTTGTTCGGCGATTTTCTCTTCCAATATGCGCTGCTCGCGCGCCCGCCGCGCCATCCATTCATCGATCGGTCTTGCCATCTGGTCGCGGGTGGTTAACACCACAAAAACCTGTTGAGCGGCATCCCAGCGGATAAAAATGGTGATTTTTTCGGAAATACGCCCCACCATCATGCGCATTTCCGGCAAAATCAGCGGTTCAGCCAGCAAATCCCTGCGCTGCTCTTCGAAATCCGGCTGCAGACCGGTGAGAAAATCCGACTCGAAACAGCTAAGCCCAACCTCAGGCAGCCAATGGCTCAAGCGGCCGGACCGGCGCAGCACCACAAAATCAGCACCCACCGCTGCCGCTCCGGCGATGCCGTCTGACAGAATAAAATCAAAATCCGAAAGATTCACAGCCCGCGCCGCTCTATGGCGCGCGCCAAAGCATGGAACGATTCCACAACGTTCTCGCCGGTTTTCGCGCTGGTCCAGCACACAGAGTCCGCTTCGTTTTCGGTTCCCATCAAATCCGGCCGCGCGCCCGCTTCAATTAAATCCATTTTATTGATAAAAACGCTGCACGGTCGCCCGGGGGCGCTTTCCCGAAACCCGATCAGCAATTGCCGCATTTTATCGATGGAGCTGGGCCGCGTTGCGTCCGCCACCAAAATAGCGGCTGCGGCACCACGCATGTAAATTGTCGAGAAAATCGACATGCCAAAATCGCCGTCGGTATCCCATAATACCAGCCGCGTATCACCATGATCATGCCCGTCCCCGGGCAAATCCGTGGTATAAAGATCAACCCCGATGGTTGCCTTGTAATTGGTTTCAAATTTATTCGAAACGAGGCGATTGGACAGCGAGGTTTTACCGACGCCGATTGCGCCCAAAACCATCACCTTTTTAAGTGCCTGCGTCATACAACTCCTATTGCGCTATTCGCCCGCCGCCGCGAGTTCAAATGTCACGCGCCGGTTGGCGCTGCCTGACCCCTCGGACTCAGATATTTTTTGCGCCGCCCCGCGTGAAACCACAATAAGCCTGTCTGGCGCTATGCCGCGCTCAATCACACTCTGCGCCACCTTTTGCGCCCGCTTGAGCGAAGTTAGCTTGTTGGCTTGCGGCGCTAACGCCGGTTCATCCGAATAGCCCGCCAGCCGTAATTTTTGATCTGGAACCGCCTTCAATAACGCGACCAGATCATCCAGCGTGCGCGACGCTGTCGCATCATCGCGATAATTTGACCCGTCGCCAAAATAGATCGCGTGTTGAGCAACCCAGTCGTGCAGCTTGAGTTCAGGCGACTCGAGTTTTGCTTCAACCTGCTTCAAATGCTCTGACAGATCGCGCAAACCCGTGACAACGGCCTCGAAAGCAGCCTGTTTTTGCGCCAGCACTTGTGCGGTGGTTTTCACACTATCCTGCAATTTTTCGGCAACATCCTGCACCTGCGTCTCAACTTTCGCATTTTGAGCCGCAACATCCTGCACCTGACTGTCGACCTTGGCACTCAAAGCGCCACGCAAAGTGGTGAGATTTTGCAAATTCAGATCTTCCAGCGCCGCAATTTGCATATTGGTCTTGGCGTGCTCAGCGGTAAGGTTTTTCAGCGCGCTATCGAGCGCATCGGCTTTTTGGGCGATTTCTGCGCTGGACTTGGCGATGTTGATGACATCTTGAGACGATGCCACCAAACCAACTTGCATGGACATCTCCTGCTTGGGAAAAATCTCCGCCAGCTTACGAGCAACTAAGTCCCGCGCGGCGATGTTGGGCGCAATGCCGGTCACGCGCAAAGTGTCGCCCGCTTGCACAGAAACGGGATAGCCCTGAAGCTCCGGCAAATGTTCCACCGCTGCAATTTGCGCCGCAAGCCGCCGCGCTTCGCTGCCGCGCCACATTGTCCAGCCAATCCACCCGGCCAACGCCAATCCGATAACGCTGAACAGCACCAGCGCAGGCGAAACGCCACCCGCGCGCTTAACCGGAACAGCCGGAATGGTCTGCAGCTTCTCGTGCAATTGCTCCAGCAGGGGCGCGGGGTGCACACCGCTTTTGCCAAGAGCGTCCAAAATGTTGAGAAATTCCTCATCGACACGCGTTTCAAAATTCGGCGTGACCTGACCTTTACCCACAGCCGCAACAATATATTGCGGAGACCGGCGCAAAAGCAGCAACATATTACCGAAGTTCAAAGAGCGCAGTTCGCTACTCTCACCGGCAAAAGCTTCGCGTGAAAAATCCATAATTGCGGTCAGCAGCGCCGAGATCATATCGACATTGGAAGAGCCGATATGCGGAACGTTTTTGTCGTCTGCCTTTCCCGCGGAGTCTTGCGGCCAACGCGCGATGCACACGCCGGAATGAGCCGCAACCAGCAGAATTTGCGACACCTGAAACCGCCCGTTTTGGGCCAACACTAACTCGCCGTAGGATTTTCCGCTTAAAGCCGCCCGCATCCGCAAAGCCAGCGAGCGCGGTGATAACAAAGCATCAAACCGCGCATTGATATCATCGGACAACTTTTGAATTGCGCCGCTGACATAGCTCGAAACCAACCGGCCGGTGATGGGATAGAGCGCCTCAACCATCACCTCGCGCGAGTCGACAATCTCGCGGCGGATCGAGGCAACCACCAAAGGTGAAATGGCTTGCGAGAGCTCGCGATGCCCTACCACTTCGGCTTGACGCAGCGCCTGCGCAACAATATTCGCAACCGATTTTGTCAGCAGCGCGTCATCACCCACGCGCCCATCCAACGCCACCAGCCGCGCCTGTAGCGCGGCAAGTTGCTCTGTCTCATCAGAAAACAGCAGCCCCTTAAGGCTGGCGAAATCTTTGTTGTCGTTAGCCGCCATGAGCCTTGAGAGCCGCAATCTTGCGCCCGACATCAGCCAGCGCCTCGCCCACAGCCGAGATTGTGGTGTCTTGCTCGTGCCGTCCGCTGACGCGCAGCGCGTTCAACTCGCTCTGGAGCACATCGAGCCGCTGGTCAAGCCGCTGTGCCAACGCATCGATATGCGCCTGCATTTCTTCAAATCTTTGATCGTGACCGCGCTTCGCTTCACCAAACAACAGGTCACGAACCTGCTCCATCGGATCAACCGCGCGGCCCATGTGAGGTATTACCGCTGCTTCGCTCGCCATCTTATCCGCTTTCATAACGCCATCCCAAACACGTGCTGACCGTTCCCCAACGAAATGTCATCCTTAAAACCATGTTACTCTTATTACCCTACACTGCCAATGACAGTCTTTAGGCGCGAAAGCATAAATATCAGCGGTATCTGACTATTTCCTGCGCAGGGCCAGGCTTATCCGCGCCGTGCTAGAGTAATGGCGCGCGTCCGCCAATTTCAGCGCTCAGGCCCGCTGCCATTTTTGCAACAATAGCGCCCAGCTCGGCAACGCGCGCTTGCGTAACCCTCACGGTCGGCCCGGATATGGACAACGCGGCAACGGCAAACCCATCATGATCATGAATGGCAGCCGCCACACAGCGCAAACCAAGGTTATATTCCTCATCATCAATAGCAAAATGTCGGATGCGCACCTGCGCCAGCTCAGCCAGCAGCGCGGCATCATCAACCACAGATTTTTCGGTAAAGCTCTTGAGGCCATGTTGCAGAATAATCTGATCGGCAAAGCCGGGAGGGCGCGCCGCCAACATGGCCTTGCCCAGCGCGGAACTATGCATGAAAACACGCCCGCCGGTTTTGACAATCGCGCGCATGGTCTGCCGGCTTTCGGCTTGCGCCAGATAGACCGCCATGCCGTCATCTTCCACCGCCAGATTTGCAGTCTCACCGGTCAGATCCACCAGACGCCTTAAATAGGGCCGCGCCAGCCGCACCAGATCTTCGCGCGAATGTCGAAACGCATTGCCGACAATAAAGCTCTGCACGCCCACGCACCAATGCGAGGTTTCAACGTCAAAACTCACGAACCGGTCGCGTTGCAGGGTTGTTAACAGGCGGTGGGTGGTCGAGGCCGCCAGCCCGACCGCCCGCGCCACTTCTGTGAGCTTGGCGCCATCTTCGTGCCCGCTCAAAACTTTTAAAATCGCCAGAGCGCGCGACAGCGCCTGCACTTGGTCGCTGCGCTTTTCAGCAACAGCGACGCTGGCAACGCGAGGGTCTCGGATTGGTTTTGGCGCGTTGACGCTGTTCAAATCAGGCTCCCGGTTCACTTATCGCCGCCGATGGTCGCAATTGTGAGCACTCCGGCGAAACGTGCGTCGACATTGATCACGCAATTTGATGCATATTCGCTCACGAATGCATGCGCCGCCACTACAACTATATGCTAAGCAAAACTCGCCTCAACCCAAACTTTGCCCATTGAAAGTTCCATGCTTCACCTCACACCGCTGTTTCTAGCCGCTGCAATTCCTGCTGCCATCTTTGTCGGCTTGTCAAAAGGCGGTTTGCCGGTGGTCGGCATGTTGAGCGTTTCGCTCCTGACCTTGCTGATTTCGCCCGTCGAGGCGGCGGCTTTGCTGCTGCCCATTTACGTTGTCTCGGATGTGTTCGGGCTCTATGTTTACCGCAGGGACTATGACCCGCAAAATCTGAAATTGTTGATTCCCGCCGGAATTTTGGGAGTGGTCATCGGGTATTTGACATCGTCGCTCGTCTCCGAAGCGGCAGTGACCTTGCTCATCGGGCTGATCGGCACGGTGTTCTGCATTAACAATTTTGTCCGCCGCAATCAGGTTATTGCGGCCAAACCGGCAAACATCGTTGCCGGAACCTTTTGGGGCACCATCGCCGGTTTCACCAGCTTTGTCTCGCACTCCGGCGCGCCGCCCTATCAGGTGTATATTCTGCCGCAAAAGCTCGAAAAACTGGTCTATGCCGGAACCTCGACCATTCTGTTTGCCGTCATCAATGCGGTTAAACTGCCCGCCTACTGGGCGCTTGGCACGTTGACAGTTTCAAATCTCGAAATCGCGGCTCTGCTGGCCATTCCGGCGTCCATCGCCACAATTGTGGGCGCCAAACTGGTAAAAGTAATTCCGGAGCGGCCATTCTTTATCGCCATCCAGATCACGCTGTTCGTTGTATCGGTGAAGCTGGTTTATGATGGACTTCACGGCATGAAATTGATTTAGAGCTGGTAAAGCTGAGTCGATTGCTTAAAATCTCAAAGCCCGCGTCGCGCTTACAGCGGCAAATATTGGAGAAAAAAATGGCCATGGCCCCGTCTACAAATTACAGTGCCGTCGCGCGCGGCTTTCACTGGCTGACCGCTATCCTGGTTTTGGCCGCGTTCATTTTGAGCGAGGGTGGCCCGTCTTCCCGCATCTTCAGCGAAGCCAATCGTTTTGCGCTAACGAGCCACGAGTTTCTCGGTTTCAGCGTTTTTATTCTAACCGCTCTGCGTTTGATCTGGCGCCTGTTTGACACGCAACCCGCGCCGACCCCCATGGCTGGCTGGATGCGTCTCACGTCGAATTTGGTGCACTGGGCTCTGTTTGGCTTGCTGTTGGCGGTTCCGTTAGCTGGCATTTTGGGAAGCTGGTTTGAGGGCTACCCGCTCGATCTATATTTTGCCACCATTCCCTCGCCCTTCACCGTGGTCGCCGGCGCCAGCAGCAAGTTTATGGCCATTCATCCGTTGTTGGGAGATGCAATAATCTGGATTGCCGGTGCCCACGCGGCTGCGGCGCTTTATCACCATTTCTTTTTGAAGGATGGCGTTTTGCGCGCGATGACATCCGGCAAGGCCAGCTAGTTTGCCCGCATGACCCTACTCAAACAAAATATTGTTATTGTCGGCGGCGGTGCCATTGGCTGTTCGATCGCGTTTTTCCTCAAAAGCGATCCGGCCTTCACCGGCGAAGTCACTGTTGTTGAGCGCGACCCGACCTATTCGCGCGCCTCTTCGGCACTGTCTGCCAGTTCAATTCGCCAGCAATTTTCCACGCCGGTAAACATCGCGCTATCGCGTTTCGGATTTGAATTTCTTGAAAACGCGCCGGACATTCTGGCGGTGGGCCAGGACAAGCCCGCATTGGCTTTGCACGAGGGCGGCTATCTGGTCATGGCGGGGCCAAACGGCGGCGATAGTCTCAAAGCCATCCATGCCATCCAAAAGCAACAAAATGCTCCGGTTGTCCTGCTAAACCCGGACGAACTGGCCGCAAAATTTCCCTGGTTAAACACAGACGGCATCAGCTTTGGCACACTCGGCATCGCCAAAGAAGGCTGGTTTGACGGTTACGGCTTGCTGCAAGGCTTCCGCAAAAAGGCGCGCGCGCTCGACGTTACATTTATTACCGACGAGGTCATCGGTTTTCAAAACAGCGGCGACGCCATTACTGCCGTGGAGCTCAAAAGCGGCGGCACTCTGGCTTGCAATGTGGTGGTCAATGCGTGCGGGCCATGGGCAGGTAAGCTCGGCGATTTGCTCGGCGTTGACATTCCTGTGCGCGCCCGCAAGCGCAACGTATTTGTTTTCACCTGCAAAAACCCGCCGCAAAATATGCCGCTGCTGGGAGATCCGTCCGGCTTTTGGGTGCGCCACGAGGGTGATCGCTTCATCTGCGGCACCACCCCCAAGCATGGTGAATCTGACCCGGATGATTTGCCGCTTGAAGTGGATTATCAGCAGTTTGAAGATGTGCTGTGGCCCGCATTGGCGCAGCGTGTGCCTGCTTTTGAAAATATCAGGCAAACCGGGGCGTGGGCCGGATATTATGAGGTTAACCCCATTGATCATAACGGACTGGTCGGGCGGCACCCCGCCCGCTCGAATCTTTATCTTGCCTGCGGCTTTTCCGGCCACGGCCTGCAACATTCGCCCGGCATTGGCCGTGGCATGGCCGAGCTTTTGGTGCATGGTGCCTATTCGAGCATCGACCTGACGCCCTTAAGCTATGACCGCATTGAGCGTGGCCAGCCGATGCAGGAAATCAACGTCATTTGACAAGCAAATTCATTTGATCTCGAACGGTATCAGGCCTGACGCACTCCAATAAGTGCTTCAGGCGTCAGTTCCCACTTCGCTCAACACACATCCGGTGATGCGCCAAACGCCATCGGGAAATTGCTTAAGCATATAAAGCGCGTCCCAAGGCTTACCCTTATCGTCGATAATCCGCACTTTTTGCGCGAATATGCCGTCTTGTCCCTCTGACTCACCAAATTCAAAGCTGCGATGCCGATACACCGGGGCATATCCCTGCTGCACCATCGCCATGAAGCCTTCCGGCGAGCGCATCATCATCTGAATGTTGGGCGCTGCAAAAGAAAATGCCTTCTCGGCATCGTCATGCACAAGCGCCTGCTCCTGCTGCTGGATGATGCTTTGTGCCGCTGCTTTAAGCGCGTCATCTGCCGCAAAAGCATAACCGAACGTGCCGGAGGTGATCCCGGCAACCAAAAGGCTTGCGTAAACACCCGATTTAAAATTCGCAAACCATTTGAAACTTGCAACCCGTTTTGGAAACCGCATAATCTCGCCCTCCATCTGTAAATGATACGTCGCAAAACTGTATTGGTTTCACCCCGCTTCCAAAATTCTGAAAGTCACGCAATGCCGCAACAAACCTCTTGGCGTAAATCAGAGTTTCATCGCCGCTGGTTGATGCAGCGGGCCGATAACCTGTTTGAGTTTTACCAACCCAATATCGTCAATCCGCACGGCGGCTTTTACGAGCTGGACGATCACGCAAAACCGCTGCCCTCCACCACCCGTGCGCTGGTCTGGACCACGCGCTTCATTCATTGTTTCAGCCTGGGACGTCACCTTGGCCGCCCCGGCTCCGCTGATATTATTGATCACGGCATGCATTATTTGTGGAATGTCCATCGCGACAGCAAAAACGGCGGCTATTCCAATTCCAACGGCGACAATGGCCCTGTTGACGCAACCAAGCAAGCCTACGGTCATGCGTTTGTTTTGCTGGCCGCCGCCAGCGCCAAAACGGCAGGCCACCCCGATGCGGACCGGCTGCTGGCCGACATCACTGAAATTTTACTCACCCGCTTCTGGGAGAAAAATCCCGGGCTCACGTCAGAAGAATATGCCGCCGACTGGTCAAAAATTTCCAATTATCGCGGCCAGAATTCCAACATGCACCTCACCGAAGCTTTGATGGCGGCGTTTGAAGCCACGCGCGACAACACCTATCTCGCCATGGCCAACGGCATTGCGCAAAACTTGATCCAGCGCATTACCGCGCAAAATCAGTGGCGTCTGCCGGAACACTTCGACGCCAATTGGCAAATCGATACGCAAACCGATCAGGGCGATCCGGTGTTTCGTCCGGCGGGCTCCACCCCGGGGCATTGGCTGGAGTGGTCGCGTCTGCTTTTGCAGCTATGGGAGCTCGGCCAGCGCGAGCACGCGTGGCTGCCTGTGGCCTCTAAAAAATTGTTTGCGCAGTCGATTGCCGAAGGCTGGGACAGCGCCAAGGGCGGCTTCTACTACACGGTCGATTTCACCGGCCAGCCGCTTTGGCGTGACAGGCTGTGGTGGCCCACCTGCGAGGGCATTGGCGCCGCAACCTACCTCGCCAATCTTGATGCCGATCCGCTTTACGAGGCCTGGTATGAAAAGCTGTGGGGCTGGACGAACGCTCATTTGCTGAACCGCAAAACCAACGGTTGGTATATGCAACTTGACGACACCCTCACCCCGATTCAGCACATATTTACCGGACAACCTGACATGTATCACGCGCTGCAAGCCGCGTTGATTCCGCTTTTTGCCACCAACGCCAGCCTTACGTCGACAATTGGGGCGGGGAAACCTGACTAAGTGGTCAAATATCGTTCAGCGGCCAACGATTTGTGTTTGCCAAGCGCAAAAAAAGAGAGTTCGATAGGGGTTAAGCGCCGTTGTTTTGCTTCTAACACGACGTTTTTATAACCAATGCACGCTCATCTTGACGGGAGATTTCATGCAACATTTCTGGAAAAAATCACTTGGTGTTGCTGCCACAGCATTGCTGCTCGGCACGACAGCCCTTTCCGCAAAAACTCTGGTCTATTGCTCCGAAGGCAGCCCGGAAAATTTCACTCCGGCGCTTAACACCACCGGCACCAGCCTAGACGCCGCCCGCCCGGTTTACAGCCAGCTTGTGCAATTTGAGCGCGGCAGCACCAATGTCATTCCAGACCTCGCCGAGAAGTGGGATGTGTCTGATGACGGCAAAACCATTGTGTTCCATCTGCGCAAAGGCGTGAAGTTCCACTCGGGCGTTGGCGGCTTTACCCCGACCCGGGATCTGAACGCCGATGACGTGCTGTTTTCGTTTAACCGCCAGTGGATGCCCGACCACCCCTATGCCAAGGTTTCGGGCGGCAAATATGACTATTTCAACGACATGGACATGCCCACCCTGCTCGACAAAATCGAGAAAATCGACGACCTCACCGTTAAAATGACCCTCAAAGAGCCAAATGCGCCAATCATGGCCAATCTGGCGATGGACTTTGCCACCATCCACTCGGCGGAATATGCGGCTTTCCTCGATAAGGCTGGCAAAAAAGAACAGTTCGACCAAATTCCGGTTGGCACAGGCCCGTTCCAGTTTGTAACCTACCAAAAAGATGCGGTTATCCGCTTTAAAGCCTTCGATAAGTATTTCGCGGGCAAGGCAAAAATCGACGATCTGGTCTATGCCATTACACCGGACCCGACCGCCCGTCTGGCCAAACTGCGCGCTGGCGAATGCCATGTTGCGGTTTCGCCGCGTCCGGCTGATCTGGCTGAAATCGGCAAAGATCCGGCGCTTGATTTGAAAAGCCAACCTGGCCTTAACATCGCCTATCTGGCGTTCAACACCCAGAAAAAGCCTTTTGATGACAAAAAGGTGCGCCAAGCCATCAGCATGGGCATTGATCAAGCCGCCATCATCAAGGATGTCTATCTGGGTGCGGGCCAAGCTGCCAAAAACCTGATGCCACCGACCATTTGGGGCTATAACGACAAGGTCGAGGGTTACAAATATGACCCGACAAAAGCCGCTGCAATGCTGAAGGAAGCCGGCGTAACCGGCCCGCTTGATGTTGATTTGTGGTGGATGCCCGTACAGCGCCCCTACAATCCGAACGCCAAGAAAATCGCCGAAATGATGCAGGCGGATTTAGCCAAGCTCGGCCTCAATGCCAAGCTGGTGTCTTATGAGTGGGGCGAATATCGCAAGCGTTTGCAAAATGGCGAACACATGCTTGGGCAGCTCGGCTGGACCGGCGACAATGGTGATCCGGACAATTTCTTCTTCCTGCTTGGCTGTGCCGCCGCGCGTCCGGGCGGACAAAACCTGGCAAAATGGTGCAACAAGGACTTTGATGACCGTATGCTCAAAGCCCGCAGCAGCTTTGACGTGAAAGAGCGCACCAAGCTCTATGAAGAGATGCAGGTGATTCAGCACGAGGAAGCGCCCGTGTTCACCATCGCCCACTCGGTAGTGTTCGAACCTACCCGCAAGGAAGTAATGGACTGGAAAATCAGTCCGCTTGGCCGTCATGAGTTTTATGGCGTCGACCTGAAGTAGAATTACCCGATCGCTCTCCCCCGCCTGCACTTGCGGGAGGGGGAGGGTTTTGAGATCACATCCGCCGCCCGGGCTCTCTTGGCAGCGGCAAAGCGCAGCGACTTTTCGCCTTCCAAACGCGTCGAAATCTGCAAAATGATTAAATATTTTATAAATCGCGTTCTTCTCACTCTGCCCACTTTCGTCGCTTTGATGTTTGTCACTTTCGCGGCCATCCGGCTTGTGCCGGGAGACCCGGTTGAGGTGCGCACGGGCGAGCATGGCATCACGCCGGAGCGGCTCGCGTTTTTCCGCCACGAACTTGGCCTCGACCAGCCGGTATGGAAGCAATTTTTTGATTATGTCTGGGCGCTGCTCCATGGTGATTTCGGAACATCCGTCGTCACCAGCTCGCCTGTGGTCAAAGAATTCCTGACCCTGTTCCCTGCCACACTGGAATTGTCGTTTTTCGCGATGTTGATTGCCATTGCCATTGGCGTCCCGGCGGGCGCGGTGGCTGCAGTCAAGCGCGGCTCGCTCTATGATCAAGCTCTGATGGGCATATCTCTGGTTGGCTATTCCATGCCGATATTCTGGTGGGGCCTGCTGCTCATCGTGTTTATCGCCGAGCGCCTGCATCTCACGCCGGTTTCAGGCCGTGTGGACTTGATCAAATATTTCTACGAACCCATCACCGGTTTCATGACCATTGATGCGCTGCTATCCGATCAGAAGGGCGCTTTTTGGGATGCGGTGCATCATCTCATTTTACCGAGCTTTGTGCTTGGCACCGTGCCGCTGGCGGTTGTGGCGCGCATGACCCGCTCCTCCATGCTTGAAGTATTGTCGGAAGACTATGTGCGCACCGCCCGCGCCAAGGGTCTGTCCGACTTCCGCGTCATTGGTATTCATGCCCTGCGCAATGCGCTCATTCCTGTGGTCACCGTCATCGGGCTACAGGTCGGCACGCTGCTGGCCGGCGCGGTGCTCACCGAGACAATTTTCTCGTGGCCCGGCGTTGGGCACTGGCTCATCGAAAGCCTCGCCCGCCGCGATTATCCGGCGCTGCAAGGCGGCATTATGCTGATTTCGATGGTCGTTATTGTCGTCAATGTCATCATCGACGTGCTCTACGGCGTCATAAACCCGAGAATTCGACATGGATAACACCGCAGCGCTTGCGCCCGCTCCAATAGCCCCTGCTCCGCCCGGCCCGTTAGCGTCGTTCTGGTATGCCTTCCGTGAAAATCGCGGAGCAACCATTGGCCTTTATCTTGTTGCAACCATTATCATAATCGCGTTGATGGCCGATATTCTGGCGCCCTACTCGCCGTTTGAGCAATACCGCGATGCGGTGCTCGAGCCGCCGGTTTGGAGCACGGGTGGCTCTTGGCGTTTCATTCTGGGCACCGACGACTTGGGCCGGGATATGGTCGCCCGCCTGCTTTATGGCGCGCGGGTGTCGCTGCTGATTGGCCTTGCCGTGATGGGCATCTCGATGGTGGTCGGCATTTTACTGGGGCTGGCCTCGGTCTCGGCTGGCGGCATTGTTGATGTGGTCATCACCCGCGTCATGGATTTGATTATGGCGGTGCCCAGCCTGGTGCTGGAAATTCTCATTGTCGCCATGCTTGGGCCAAGCTTAACCAACACCATCATCGTTATCACCATTGTTTACATGCCGCGCTATGTCCGGCTGGTTCGCGCCTCGGCCATGGCAGAAATGAGCAAGGATTATGTCATTGCCGCGCGCGTCATCGGCGTGAAAAAGCTGCGCCTGATGTTCGTCACCATCCTGCCGAATTGCCTTGCGCCGCTGATTGTGCAGGCGGCTCTTGGCGTTTCAGACGCCATTTTGGAAGCCGCCGCTCTCGGATTTTTGGGGCTTGGAGCGCAGGCGCCCATTCCCGAATGGGGCTCGATGCTGGCTGACGCGCGCAACCTTATCCGCTCAAACCCCGGAGTGGTCACCATGCCGGGCTTGTGCATTCTTGTCACAGTTGTGGCCATCAACCTCACCGGTGACGGCTTGCGTGACGCGCTTGACCCGAAAATGCGGCGGAGCTGAGCATGGAAGTCTATACAACTTTCCGTTGTTATTTTTCCAAAGACTATAGCTGCCTGCATAGCCCGAATGACCTGCTGGATTGGCTGCAAGGTGTTGGCGGCATAAGCATCCTGCTTACCGGCGGCCTGACCCTGCTTTCTTATCTTGGCACTCTCGTCATTACGTGGTCCGATTCGGTAACCAATCGCTTGAAGCAAAGGCATGACTTAATCAATGCGATGGAACTGGACATGGCAAGCACAGCTGTGTCTCTAGCCCAAGCCTATGACAAAGACCTCAAAGGCGAGCGTTGGCGTGCTTTGGAGTAAAAATTTGCCGATGCTCAGGCCCTCCAATGCGATTTTATACCGTTTACGGTGATCCCGATCCCGAGCTTTATTATGCCGCAGGTCAAAGCCGAATTCAAAACGCTGCCGCCGGCACTTTCCGGTAATATTCTGGAGTTTTTCAACACCGGCGAACTGATGGAACAATGCATCCGCGAACTACGCAGCGACCAGTTCAAAGAACTGGAGCTTGACCGGAAAAAGAATTTTACCCGGCAAATCTTCATTCTCGCTCACGCCCAAATTGAAGTATTTGGCGCGTTGAAGCCGGAAATCGCCCGTCAGATTGACATTGAAAAAGGCAAAATCGCCGTATTTTACACCATCAGGCTGGCACTGTTTTTTGCGCTGGCAACAATCATCATCGCACCAATGGCTTGGATGTTGTTGCACGCCATCGGCGGTTTGAAATAGGGCGAATTAAATGAGCGGAACGATCGGCTTAGTCATGATACACCTCTTCGCGGCGCGCAAATTCGAAGATTTGCGCAGTCCTGATATAGCACTTGGGCGCGGACTATTCAACACTTCGCCACAGGACGCACCGCATGTCCCTGCTTGAAATCCGCAATCTATCCGTCTCCTTTGCCACGCGCGGCGGTGCATTCAAAGCCGTTGATGGCGTCGATATCTCGGTAAATACCGATGAAACCCTCGCCATTGTCGGCGAATCCGGCTCCGGCAAATCGGTCGCTATGCTGGCGATTATGGGCCTGTTGCCATGGACGGCCACCATCTCCGCCGATGCAATGACCTTTGACGGGCAGGATCTGCAAAGCCTGAGCCCCAAGCAGCGCCGCACCATCATTGGCCGCGATATTGCTATGATTTTCCAGGAGCCGATGTCCTCGCTTAACCCCAGCTTCAACGTCGGATTTCAAATTGGCGAAGTTCTGAAGGTCCATCTCGGCATGGATCGCGCCGCCCGCAAGCTGCGCACGCTGGAACTTTTAGATCAGGTAGGTATTACCGATCCGGAACAGCGCCTGAGCGCCTTCCCGCATCAGCTTTCAGGCGGAATGAGCCAGCGCGTGATGATCGCCATGGCTTTGGCCTGTAAGCCAAAATTACTGATTGCCGACGAACCGACCACCGCGCTTGACGTCACCATTCAGGCGCAAATTCTCGATCTTCTGCTCAAGCTGAAAACTGAAAACCACATGGGCCTTGTGCTTATCACCCATGATATGGGCGTGGTGGCAGAAACCGCCGACCATGTTATCGTCCAATATGCCGGCCGCCAAATCGAACGCAACAGCACGCGCGGCCTGTTTGCGGCAGCGCATCACCCCTACACCTCGGCGCTGCTCAACGCGCTGCCTGAACGCGCCAAAAACCGACTTTTGCCAGCCATTCCAGGCGTGGTGCCGGGCCAGTTTGACCGGCCCAAAGGGTGCCTGTTTTCGCCGCGCTGCGCTTATGTGCAGGCGGTTTGCATAACCACGCCGCCGCCGCGCGCCGCCGCCGCATTGGGCGACGCGTTGTGTCATTTCCCGCTGCATGAATCAGAACTGGAGGGCAGCGCCCGATGAGCACTGTTCTCGAAGCGCGCGACCTCAAGCGCACCTACACCCAAAAGCGCGGCTTTTTCTCGGCTCCCGCGACCGTAAAAGCCTTGGACGGCGTATCGTTCACCCTCGAAAGCGGCAAAACCCTTGCCGTGGTTGGCGAATCCGGCTCGGGGAAATCCACGCTCGCCCGCTTGCTCACGCTAATTGAACTGCCAAGCGCCGGAAGTCTGCTGATTAACGGCGAAGACGTCGCGCAAAAAACCGACGAGCAGCGCCAGGCCCTGCGCCAGCATGTGCAGATTGTCTTTCAAAACCCCTATTCGTCGCTCAATCCGCGCCAGAAAATTGGCGCGGCTCTGGAAGAACCGCTGCTCATCAACACCAACATGAGCGCCAAACAGCGCGAAACCGCCGCCCGCGAGATGATGCTGCGCGTCGGATTGCGGCCGGAATTTTACGACCGCTATCCGCACATGTTTTCGGGGGGGCAGCGCCAACGCATCGCCATTGCCCGCGCCCTGATGATGCGGCCGAAAATTCTGGTGCTGGACGAGCCGGTTTCGGCGCTGGATGTCTCCATTCGCGCGCAGGTGCTCAACCTGTTGGCCGAGCTGCAAAACGAGTTCCAGCTCGCCTATGTTTTTGTGTCGCATGATCTGTCGGTGGTGAAACACATCGCTGATGATGTGATGGTGATCTATCTCGGCCACGCCGTGGAAACCGGCTCAAAGGCGGCGATTTTCGAAAACCCGCAACATCCCTACACCAAGGCTTTGCTTTCAGCCACGCCAACAGCCGACCCGGACGCCAAGAAAAACCGCATCGTGCTGACAGGAGAATTGCCGTCGCCGTTTAACCCGCCCTCGGGGTGCACGTTTCACCCGCGCTGCCCGATGGCCTTCGAGAAATGTAAAACTTATGCCCCGCAGCCGGAACTAAAGCACGGCAGGCAGGTGAGCTGCTGGGCGGTTTGAGCTAAATTTCCCGCGCGCAACCCGCGATGGACATCACTTATCCACAAACGCCCGCTCAATCACAAAGCTTCCCGGAATGGTCATATTGCCTTCTGCGAAGCCGCGGTTTTCCAGAATCACCCGCATATCGGCGAGCAGAGCCGGGCTGCCGCACAGCATAACACGATCATCCGCGCTTTTGATTTTTGGCAGGCCGATGTCTGCTTCAAGCTTGCCGCTTTCAATCAAATCAGTAACCCGCCCTTTGTTTTTGAAGGTCTCGCGGGTTACGGTTGGATAGTAAATCAGCTTTTCACGGGCATATTCGCCCAAAAACTCGTGGTTCATCAAGGCATCAACAACCAAATCCCCATAAGCCAGTTCGTCGACATTGCGGCAACCATGCACAAGAATGATCTTGTCATACAGATCGTAAATCTCGGGATCTTTGATGATGCTGGCAAAGGGCGCCAGGCCGGTGCCGGTAGACAGCAGATAGAGATGTTTGCCCGGCAACAAATTGGGCTGAATCAGCGTGCCTGTCGGCTTGCGCCCCACCAGCAAGGTGTCTCCGGCCTTGATGTGCTGGAGGCGCGAAGTCAGCGGGCCATCCGGAACCTTGATGGAATAAAATTCCAGATTTTCCTCGTAATTAGCGCTGGCCATCGAATAGGCGCGCAGCAAAGGCCGCCCGTCAACGTTAAGCCCGATCATGGCAAATTGACCGTTCACAAACCGGAAACCGCTGTCACGCGTGGTTTTAAAACTGAACAGTTTGTCGTTCCAATGCGTCACCTCAAGCACACGCTCTTCCAGAAAAGCGGCAGCTTTGGCGGGCTTTGGCGCGGTAACAACTTCGGCAGGTTCGGTTTTCATCAGCAAGCCACATCGGGGTTTTGGTTCAAATGAGCATCGTCTATGCCCTAAAATAGCGACGATTTCCAGTCTAAATATCTATCAGACTATAAATTCTATAGACAATTAGGTTTGCAATTTTTTTCAAATTTCTTCGCCACCTCCGCTCCGCTGATCGTTGGCTTTGCTATAGTACCTGCCTCAAGCCCGCCAACAATGAGCAGATATGTTGCACTTTGACCCCGTAACCCGTGTAGTGGACCAGGACCCGACTGCGGCGGACTTCTTTCAAAACCCCTACCCGTTTTACGAGAAAATACGGGCTCAGTCTCCGGTATTCTATTGGAAACAATATGGTTTCTGGTGTTTCCTCGACCACACAGATGTCAGCGCGCTGCTGCGGGACAGGCGCTTTGGCCGCCAGATCAGCCATATTGCCAGCCGTGCCGAGCTTGGGCAGGCCGAACACCCGGCCCATGTCAAACCCTTCTACGACGTCGATGACCGCTCGATGTTGCAACTTGAGCCGCCCGCGCACACGCGTCTGCGCACGCTGGTCAATCGCGCTTTTGTGTCGCGGCAGGTCGAAAAACTGCGCCCTCAAGTGGAAGCTTTGGCGCATCAGTTGATCGATGATTTTCCGGGCCACTCTGTTGATTTACTGACGCACTTCGCCACACCGATTCCAGCGCTCACCATCGCGCAATTTTTGGGCGTACCGCGCGCTATGGTGCCGAAATTGTTGGAGTGGTCACACGCGATGGTGGCGATGTATCAATTTGGCCGCAACCGCGCCATCGAAGACAGCGCCGTGGCCGCTACGCTCGAATTTAGCGCCTATCTGCGACAGCTACTGCGTGATAAGCGCCAAAGTCCGGCTGATGATCTTATCAGCGCGCTTACCCATGCCGCGCCCGACGGGGAAAGCCTCACAGAGGATGAACTGATCGGCACCTGTATCCTTTTGCTCAATGCCGGGCATGAGGCCAGCGTACATGCCTTTTGCAATGGCGTGAAAAGCGCTCTGGAGTCCGGTTTTGATCGCGCCGCCGCCTTTGCAACGCCCGCAGCAACGGCCGATTTTGTTGAAGAAATTCTGCGTTTTGATGCGCCGCTGCACCTGTTTGACCGATATGTGCTTGAGGACCTCAGCTACGGCGGCCTTAACTTCAAAAAAGGCGATAAAATCGGCCTGATGTTGGGGGCCGCAAATCGCGATCCGGCAAAGTTCCCAAATCCCGATCGTTTTTATCCGGCGCGGGCCCAAAATGCCCATGTCAGCTTTGGCGGAGGTATTCATTTTTGTATTGGAGCGCCGCTGGCGCGGCTGGAGTTGCAAACCGGGCTCAAGGTGCTGTTTCAGCGCCTGCCGGACTTGCATCTTGCTACCAAACCGCGCTATCGCAATACCTACCATTTCCATGGTCTGGAAGCGCTGGAGCTTGCGTTCTGAATGTCGGTAAGCGCCCTGCCTTTTCCAAGCTATCGCCGCCCAGGCATCGACATTGCCAGGGGATTTGCCGTTTTGGCGATGGTCGCCTATCACTTCACCTGGGATTTAGGCTATTTCCATGTGGTTGAAGGCTACCCCGCCGCGTCGCCGCTGGGGCGCCTTGCCGCCCACGCCATTGCCAATGGTTTTCTGGCTCTGGTTGGCATATCGCTGGTTTTGGCGCAGCACAGCCCGGACTTTACCCGCAAATTCTGGCGCAGACAGCTCATTTTGGGTGTTGCTGCCGCCGCAATATCGCTTGCCACCTATATTTTCATGCAGGAAAGCTGGATATTTTTCGGCATACTTCACTGCATATTCGTCTGTTCTCTGATTGGCTTTGCCCTGCACAAGGCGAGCACCACCGCGCTGCTCGGTATCGGCGTTTTTGCGGTGCTATTGCCGCAATTCGTCGCGGCATCAGCCTTGGATCACCCGGCTCTGGTCTGGCTTGGCCTAGGCCGGGAGCTGCCGTTCACCAATGATTTTGCGCCGCTTTTCCCGTCGCTCGCCTCGGTTGTTGCCGGTATGATCTATGCCCGGCTCAAATTCCCGCACCGCAGCTTTGCCAATGACAACCAGCAAAGCCGGAAGCCAAATCCGCTCTTACGATTTCTGAGCTTTTGCGGCCGGTATTCGCTCCCAGTCTACCTTATCCACCAGCCGCTGCTGTTTGGTGCCTTCCTAGGGCTGACGACATTGGCGGACACGCCCGAGCGCCGTTTCGAGGCTGATTGCCATGTGCAATGCACTGTCTCCGGCGGCGCGGCAAAAGTCTGCACCAACGCCTGCTCCTGTGTGACGGCGGAGTTGAAATCCAGCAAACTCTGGCCTGCCCTCGTGGCTGGCGCGCTGGATGATGCGGGTGTGGCGCGCATGTCGGATTTTGCAGCTCTCTGCGGCCAAAAAGCCAAGGCCTTGCAATAATCCTATTGACATAAACACTACCTACTCGTTGTGGTGGAATTCGAAAAAAGCAGGAGTTTTACATGCAATTAGGAATGGTTGGTTTAGGCCGTATGGGCGGCAACATCGTGCGTCGTGTCATGCGCTTTCATCACACCAGCGTGGTCTATGACCGCAATCCTGATGCGGTTGCCACCCTCGTGGGTGAGGGTGCGGTTGGCGCAAGCTCGCTGGCCGACATGATCGCGAAAATGCCGAAACCACGCACAGTTTGGGTTATGCTTCCGGCAGGCGAAATCACCGACGCCACCATCACCGAACTTTCAAATTTGATGGCGGCCGGCGACATCATCATCGATGGTGGCAACAGCTTTTGGAAAGACGATATCCGCCACGGCGCTATGCTAAAAGCCAAAGGCATCAGCTTTGTTGATGTAGGCACATCCGGCGGCGTATGGGGCCTTGAGCGCGGCTATGCCATGATGATTGGCGGCGAAAAGGCCACGGTCGATTACCTCGACCCGATCTTTTCCTGCATGGCCCCCGGCGCTGGCACGGTGCCAAAAACGCCCCACCGCGAGGGCCGAGATCCGCGCCCGGAAAACGGCTATCTGCATGCAGGCCCGTGCGGCGCAGGCCACTTCGTCAAGATGATTCACAACGGCATTGAATACGGCTTGATGCAGGCCTTCGCTGAAGGGTTCGACATTCTCAAAAATGCAAATTCGCCGGAATTGCCCGCTGAGCATCGGTTTGACTTGAATGTGCCGGATATCGCCGAAAGCTGGCGGCGCGGTTCGGTGGTCTCGTCCTGGCTGCTTGATCTTGCGGCCGCGGGGCTGGCGGAAGACAACAATCTCGAAAGCTATTCCGGATTTGTGCAGGACTCTGGCGAGGGGCGCTGGACCATTGAAGCGGCCATTGCCGAGGCTGTGCCTGCGGACGTGCTGTCCGCCGCGCTTTATGCCCGCTTCCGGTCGCGGCAAACCCACACATTTGCAGAAAAAATGCTGTCGGCAATGCGCAAGGGCTTTGGCGGCCATGTTGAACCAAAAAATGTCGAACTGAAAAAATAGGGAGACGATATGCAGCGCCCAAAATACATCATCGTCATGGGCGTTGCAGGATGCGGAAAGTCGACCGTGGCCGAAGGCCTGTCAGCCAAGCTGGGTTGGCCCTATCGCGACGGTGATGACTTTCACCCGCCCGCCAATGTTGCAAAAATGGCGAGCGGTCATCCGCTCAACGACAATGATCGCGCCCCATGGCTGGCCGCCATCGCAGAATGGATCGATCAACGTCGGCAGATCGGACAAAGTGCTATCGTCACCTGTTCGGCTTTGAAAAAGTCCTACCGCGCTGCACTGCTCAACGGCTACGCCGATGTGACGTTTGTTTATCTTAAAGGCACGCAGGAGCTGCTCACATCGCGCATTAGTGCCCGCAAAGGCCATTTTATGCCACCGGCACTGTTGCTGAGCCAACTGGCTACGCTGGAAGAGCCCGGACACGATGAGCCCGCCATCACAGTCTCGATTGATGCGCCGCCCGAAGTTATCGAAACGCAGATTTTAAACCTGCTTCAGCTTAAGGCTTAGCACATGCGTCTTCTGCTGGTTGAGGACAACAAAGACCTTTCCGGCTGGCTGGCAAAATTGCTGCGAAAGAGCAATTACGTCGTCGATTGCGTCTACACCGGCGAGGATGCCGACCATGCCGCCGCGTCCGAAGACTACGCGCTCGCTATTGTCGACATCGGCCTGCCCGGCATTGACGGGTTGCAACTGGTCAAAAACATCCGCCAACGTGGCCAATCCATGCCCATCCTCCTCCTCACGGCAGTTGATACCGTCACCAGCCGTGTGCGCGGATTGGATCTTGGCGCAGATGATTATCTGGTTAAACCCTTCGATATCGATGAATTAGAGGCGCGCATCCGCGTGCAACTGCGCCGCCGCGGCGGGCTCTCGTCTCCCCAGATCACCTATGGCGAGCTGAGCTTTGATATGACCAGCCAGCGCTTTACGCTGCGCGGGGCAGAGCTGGACCTTACGCGCCGTGAACACGCCGTGTTGGAAGCGTTGATCAGCCGCGCGGGGACCACAATCCCCAAAACCGCGCTGGTTGACAAGGTTTTCGGCTATGACGATGAAGCTGCGCCAAATGCGATAGAGGTTTACATCCACCGCGTCCGCAAAAAGATCGAGGTTGCGGATGTCACCATCATCACGCTGCGCGGCCTGGGCTATGTGCTGAGGATGAAAAATGCGGCCCTCTAGCCTGCAACGGCAATTGCTGATTTTGCTGATCTTGCCGCTGGCACTGTTGCTGGTGGCCAATAGCCTGCTGCTGCTGAATCAGGCGCGCGCCACCGCCGGTTTGATCACTGACCACAATCTGCTCGCCTCTGCCCGCTCGATGGCGCAAAGTATCCACAGGATCAACGGCGTCACCGAAGTGGAAATAGCGCCCTCCGCCATAGAGCTGCTGGCCTCTTCGGAGCGGGATATGGTTTATTACCAGCTGCGCGGGCCCGATGGTGCCATGTTGGCAGGCTCGGCGGAACTGCCCACCGAGGACAAAATCCTTGGCATTGATGATGCCTTTTACGCCGATAAGGTGTTTCGCGGCCAACCCATTCGCATCGTGCGAGTGAACCAGCCGGTGCCGGGCAGTTCTTCAGGTCTTGCCGCCATCACCGTTGCGCAAACCTTGGCAGCGCGTGAAAAGCTGGTGCGTGAACTGTGGCTCAAAGGTCTTGCGCAGCAAAGCGCGCTCGTGGTGGCCGCAGCGGCATTGGTGTGGTTCGGCTTAAAACGCGGGCTCGCGCCGCTAAAACACTTACGAAATGCCATGGCCGAGCGCCCGACCGGCGCGCTGACGCGGCTAGAGGCCCCTCAAGCGCCAGCCGAAGTGCAACCGCTGGTCACCGCTCTCAATGATTATATCGCGCGGCTGAACCTGCTGATGGAAACCCAGCGCCGTTTCGTCGCCAATGCCGCACATCAATTGCGCACGCCACTGACGCTGCTGAAAACCCAAACCACCTTTGGCCTGCGCGAAAGCACGAACGCCGGAAAGGATGAGGCGCTAAGCGGATTAAGCACCTCGCTTGATCACCTCACGCGCCTGACCAACCAGCTGCTGGTTTTGGCTCGCGCCGAGCCGGGCACAAACCACGGCGCGCGGCTGGATACAGACCTTGTGCCGATCATTCATACGCTGATGCAGGATTTCGCGCCGGTGGCGCTGGATCGCAATATTGATTTTGGGTTGGAACAAAATCTTACCGCGCTCATGGTCCACGGCAACCCGACCTTGCTGCGGGAGCTAATGGCCAACCTGATCGACAATGCCCTGCGCTACACGCCGCCCCTTGGCATGGTTACCGTAAAACTGGCACTGGACAGAGGCACGGCCGTTTTCGCGGTGCAGGATTCTGGCCCCGGCATATCGGAACAGGAGCGCGGCAAGGTATTTGAACGGTTTTATCGCGTGGCCGGAACAACGACAGAGGGTTCCGGCCTTGGTCTGGCCATCGTGCACGAAATCCTCGCCACTCATAACGGCGCTGTTCAACTCGCCACGCCTGCCAACGGAACTGGTCTTGAGGCGGTGGTTCGGCTGCCAGCGGTGTAACGCGTTTAATTCAGCAAAAACCCGGTACTTGGGCAAGAACCGGGTGTGTCGCTGCTAGCCGTGACCGTCACCCGCTGCTGGCGGACGCCATTTTGCCAACCGCTTTTCAACCAGCGTCATCAGATATTCCGCCAGCAAAACCACCACCAGAATAACGATGATCGAGGCGAACATCAGCGCCGTATCGTGCAGGCCGCGCGCCAGCTGTATCACATGGCCGATGCCCTTATTAGCGCCAATGAACTCACCAACGATGGCACCAACCACCGCAAAGCTGAAGCTCAGATGCAGGGACGCGAAAATCCAGCTCATCGCCGAGGGGATGATAACCTGCCGTGTCACCTGCCAGTCCGATGCGCCCAAGATCTGCGCATTGGCAATCATCGCCCTGTCGGCTTCACGCACGCCCTGAAACGCATTGGCGAACACGATGAAAAACACCATGACAAAGGACACTGCCACCTTCGAGGCCAGACCAAAGCCCAGCACCAGAATGAAAATCGGTGCCAGAACCACGCGTGGAATAGCGTTCAACACCTTGATATAGACCGAGAAAATGTCGGATAAAAATCTGTTCCGTCCAAGCGCCACGCCGCAAATAATGCCAACAAATGACCCCAGAAAAAACCCGATCAACGCGGCTGTCAGCGTGTAGTACAAATGCAGCCAGATCGAGCCTTCGTCGGTTCCCTCAACGATAAATTCCCATAGCCGTTTGAAAATCTCGGTGGGATAGGAATAGAAAAACGCATCAATCCACCCGAGCCGCGCGCCAATCTCCCAAGCGCCAAGCGCCACCACCAAAACCACCAGCCGCCAAAAAATCACTTGTAGTTTGCGGGAGCGCGCCGCAGCCCGCGCCGCAGCCTCGATCTCCGCATCCGAAGTGCCGGGCGCATAGATGATCGAGCCGTTTTTAATTGAAATTCCGCTCATCTCAATTCCCCTCGACAGTCGAATAACCGGCCTGAACTTCCTGCTTCAAATCTTCCCAAATGGTGCGCGAAAGATCGATAAACTTCTTTTCGTAGCGAATTTCTGAAATTACCCTCGGGCGCGGAATGTCAACCTCGTGAATGGCCTTGATTGTGGCTGGGCGTGA
>JAYVYB010000248.1:0-9566 GCA_043784625.1 Methylovirgula sp. | reverse complement strand
CCGCTGAATGTCTTCAGCAGCGCCGCCGTTCATGGGCTTCTTCTACCCACACATCCCTAAACTGTCAATTAAAAAATCAAAGAAAATCCACAAAGAAGGGTAACCCACTGTAACATCTCAATAAGTTTTTTCATCTCGTTGACGTGAGACGGCCATGTGACAGGATTATGGGTCATAAAATCGCCCCAACTTCCCTTATTTTGATCACTTGCGTTTAGGCAGATGCTGGGAATTCGGCAATTCCAACAAAAATGAATCGTTTTGCCTGAGAAAAACGTCCTGCGGCTCGAAGATTTGCTCATGTGGGTGCTGTTTGAATGAAACATTCCCCACACTTAAGATAGAGGCCGTCCGTTTGTTTTATCGTTGCGTCCGTTGGGTTAAGGTTTTCGGTGGCTCATATTGTACTAAAGCTGATAAGAGATGTTTATATCCATTGCGTTCCCGTGCCCGCGGGACGCACACCACGGTTAAAGTTTTAACTTTGCAAGGTAACTCACATGATGCTCGACCGGTCTCAGACCAATAGCATTTACCAATTCATCGCCTGACGTCGGCCAGTCTGAACATGCCCGCCAATCTAAGCGTTAACGCCAGCACAACCGCACCGCTCGCTTTGATAGCACAGGGCGCGACCAGCAATCATGGCCAGGACTATGGCGTCATAGGCATCGAACCCCCTATCGAGACCGGCACCGAACACCACACCCCCGCCGACTGGCATCGCATTTCATTGAAGTGGCTCGCTGGTACAATTTTGGCGGGCTTGGCTGGCGCCGCGTTGATAGGCTCAGCCGTATATGCAGCGCTTGATCGCCAGACGACATTTGCGGAAGCGCCGACGATTGCCGCGCTCACTCATAAGGATGACGCCGCCGGCAGCGCCCTGCGAAAAAGCGACCGGCTTGTTCGTCCCATCGATATTGTTGCTGCCAAACAGGTTTACAAAATAACCATTCCGGTACGGGTCGGCGATAAAGAGGTTTTGGCACCGCGCTCTTTCACCCATGTTGCCACGCCGCTCACAACAACCCCGACGCTGTTTGCCGAAGACGTTCCGGCATTTGACCCGCTCAAATTATTGACGGGGTCGAAAGAGAACACCGAAAGTCAACAGGATCAAACTCCGATCATCGACGCAGCGGAGGTCTCACTCGCCAACCGCGACTTTGCTGACTCGGACACAATCTCGGCCAGCGTCCTGTTGTCTGATGAGGAGGCTTTGGCCGAAGTGGCCGAACAAGCAAAACAGGTGGGCTCCGGCGTAAAGGCACCGCTTCCGATACCGCCCCAGTTGCTTTTGATGCGCACCAGCCGCGCCAATCTCTCGATGGGCCCCGGCGCTGCGTTTGGAACCACGCCCTTCGGTGATCCCGGGCGTGGCAAAATATCGGACACAGCCTTTACATCTATTGCCGTGCGCATGGTGCCGGAAAACGTCTCGAGTATTCCACGCTCTGACCAGACGACGACCCCCGCGTCTGGACAGGAAAAGCTGGTGGTGATGCGGAAAGGCGAATCGCTTGAGGACATCCTAAAAGCCAATCAGGTGTCCAAGGCTCAAATCCGCTCGGTTCTCAATGTTGCCAACAAAAAGGGGCAGGAACTGGTTCGAGAGGGGCAAAAAGTCAAATTGTTGTTTGTCGATATGACCAGTGACAATCAGGCCAACACTTTGGCCCGCGTTTCAGTCTATTCGGATGAAACCCTCGAATCCACTTTGGCAATCAGTGACACCGGCGATTTTGTCCCGGTTAAAATTGCGCCACCAACGAAAAAACCCGCTGTGGTGGCAACAGCCGATGACACAACTGACGACGAGGAAGCCGACACTGGCGGTATGCGGCTATACAATGCGCTTTACGAAACGGCTTTGAAACAGGAACTACCCAAAACCATCGTCGATGATTTGACGGTTATTTTTGCGAACTCTGTGGACTTTCAACATAGCGTATCGGGCGGAGATTCGTTTGAAGCATTGTACACCAACAATGACGACGCCGAAGCCAAAGGCGAGTTGCTCTATGCTTCGATTACAGCACGCAATGAAACTTTCAAATTCTATCGCTACCAAACCCCCGACGATAATTCCGTCGACTATTATGATGAAAAAGGTCAATCGGGCCGCAAATTCCTGATCCGCAAGCCGATCGCGTCCGGCGAGCAGAAGTCCGGTTTCGGCATGCGCCGCCATCCCATTTTCGGCTATATGAAAATGCACACCGGCGTCGATTGGGCAGCGCCCACCGGAACAGCCATTTTCGCAGCGGGCAATGGTGTTATTCTCAAGGCCGGGTTCTCGTCCGGTTATGGCCGCCGCGTCGAAATTCAGCATCATGGCGGCTACGTCAGCACCTATAATCACATGTCGGGTTTTGGGCGCGGTGTCGAAGAGGGTCAACGCATAAAACAGGGGCAAATTGTTGGCTATGTCGGCACCACCGGCAATGTGACTGGCGCACATCTACACTATGAAGTGATCATAAATGGTCGCTTTGTTGACCCTATCGCTATCAAACTCCCACGCACCCGCGAGCTGGATGGCAAAACATTGGCGACGTTCAAAAACGAGCAAAACCGTATCAATGATATCCTAAGCAAAGCGCCAAACGCCACGCAAACCATAAGTCAGAAATAGCATGAGCACCCACCGTCGGACATCGCGCCCATGAGCGATTTGATTGCGGTGGTTTTTCCGGTTTTTGGACTTATTGCGATTGGCTTTATTGCCGGTTGGACCCGCCTGCTTCCTGACAGGGCTGGTGACGGGCTCTCAGACTATGTTTTCACGCTCGGCATACCCGTCCTCATTTTCAAAACCATGGTCAATGCCAAGCTTCCCGATGCGCAGCCCTGGGGTTACTGGGCGGCCTATTTTGGCGGCGTGGCCGTCGTGTGGATTTTGGCCATGTGGATTGGCCGGAAATATTTCGCACTTAACCATCGACAAAGTGTCGTCGCCGGTTTCAGCGCAGGACAATCCAACACGGTGCTTGTAGGCATCCCGCTTCTGCTCAAAGCCTATGGTGAACCGGGCGCCGTGCCGCTGTTCCTGCTGGTAGCAGTGCATTTACCGGTGACGATGACAACGGCGACGCTGCTTTTTGAGGGCATGAATCTTAAAAGCCTGTGGCGGCTATTGCCCAGATTGGTCTTCCATCCGATTTTGTTGGGATTATTGGCAGGGCTTGCCTACCGGTTTTCCGGCCTGCCACTGGGTGGCCCTTTTAAAACCATTGTCGAAAATTTGGCAGCTTCCGCTTTACCCTGCGCATTGGTGGCGATGGGGATGGCGCTGCGCCGCTATGGCATGGAAGCCAATTTGCGGCTGACTGCCGTTATTGGCGCTTTAAAACTGATTCTCCACCCGGCAATCGTTTTTATTCTGGGGTTCAAAATTCTGCATCTCCCGGAAGTATGGGCCGGAGTGGCAGTTCTGTTCGCAGCAGCCCCGACGGGCATTAATTGCTATCTGTTCGCAGCGCGCTACAAAACCGGGGAAGCAATGGCCTCCAGTGCGATTGCGGTGACAACGGTCCTGTCGCTATTCTCGACGCTTTTCTGGCTATGGATGTTGGGTATTGAACATCTGTAGGCACGGCAGCAACGTACCAATGTCGAAGCTCGAAGGAGTGTCGGTTTATGATGAAAGTTTTCAGCGAAACTCGGTCGCGCCTGCTTCATGCGGCGCTGAGTCTATTCAGTGTCATCCTTGCCGGCGGCATCGGCAATCTTGCGACTCTGCCAAACATACCAACCTGGTATGCCGGACTGGTGAAACCCGCCTTTAACCCGCCGAACTGGGTTTTTGGCCCCGTCTGGACAATTTTATATCTTATGATGGCGGCTTCACTTTACAGAATGCTGCGTCAACCAGACAGCCCACGCAAAATGGCTGCAGTACTGGTGTTTTTGGCACAACTTGCGCTCAATTCCGTCTGGTCTATCGCTTTTTTTGGACTGCACAGCCCCGCTTTAGCGTTGCTCGTCATTACGGTGCTCTGGGCTTTGATCGCGCTCACCATTAAAATGTTCCGGCCATTCGATAAGGTAGCAGCTTATCTGCTTGTGCCCTACCTGCTTTGGGTGAGTTTTGCCATGGCTTTGAACATCGCAATTCTGCTCTTAAACTGAGCTTTTCCGACACAAAAGTGAATCATGGCAAAATCACGGCTGAAGGGTTGCTTCGCCAATGGCCTTGTGTTAGGCAACGCCAACAACGGGAAACAGGCCGCCCCGGCGGACGAATTCTTAAAATTTCACTGTAGCGCGCTTGAAAATTCCTTAACTCCAATGTGGGTAGGAATTGTGAGCTAAAACCTTTGGAAGGCGTTTCGTGACTGCGGAAACGATCATATCTGGAATGGCCGGGCGCTATGCAACGGCCTTGTTTGCGCTGGCAAAAGAACAGGGCGTGGCAGCCAAGGTTTCAACAGACCTGAAAAGCTTCGATGCAATGATTTCGTCAAGCGGCGAACTCGCCGCCCTAGTACGCAGCCCGATTATCTCGGTAGAAGATCAATCGCGCGCGCTGGCAGCCCTGCTCGATAAGGCTGGCATTAAAGGCGTTGCGGCCAATTTCATCCAGCTGGTTACAGCAAAGCGCCGGCTCTTTGCCGTTAGCAACATGATCGCGGGCTTCCAAAAGCTTCTTGATACAGATAATGGCGTGGTTCACGCCGAAGTGACCACTGCGCAACCGCTAGATGCGGCGCAGGCCAAAGCGCTGGCTGCGGCACTTTCCCAAGTTTCCGGCGGCAAAACTGTCGACGTGAATAGCAAAGTTGATTCGTCCATCATTGGCGGCCTTGTTGTAAAGCTCGGCTCGCGTATGTTGGACGCCTCACTGAAGACCAAACTCAACTCAATTCGCTCCCTTATGAAAGAGGTCGGCTGATGGACATCCGCGCCGCAGAAATTTCCGCAATTCTCAAGAACCAAATCGCAAATTTTGGTTCAGAAGCTCAGGTTTCCGAAGTTGGACAGGTTCTGTCCGTCGGTGACGGTATCGCCCGCGTTCACGGCCTTGACAATGTTCAGGCCGGTGAAATGGTCGAGTTTGCCAATGGCATTCGTGGCATGGCGCTGAACCTCGAAACCGACAACGTCGGCGTCGTTATTTTCGGTTCTGACCGCGACATCAAAGAAGGCCAGACCGTCAAGCGCACCGGCGACATCGTCGACGTTCCTGTCGGCAAAGAGCTTCTTGGCCGCGTCGTTGATGCTCTCGGCAATCCGATCGATGGCAAGGGCCCTTTGAAGGCCAAGCTTCGTTCACGCGTTGACGTGAAAGCCCCAGGCATTATCCCGCGCAAATCAGTAAACGAGCCGATGGCAACGGGCCTCAAGGCCATTGATGCGCTCATTCCTGTTGGCCGCGGCCAGCGCGAATTGATCATTGGTGACCGCCAAACCGGCAAAACTGCCGTCGCTCTCGATGCGATGTTGAACCAGAAGGCAATCAACGCCGGTTCCGACGAATCCGCGAAGCTCTACTGCGTTTATGTAGCGGTTGGCCAGAAGCGTTCAACCGTTGCCCAGTTCGTTAAGGTGCTGGAAGAAAACGGCGCGCTTGAATATTCGATCATCGTTGCCGCGACGGCCTCCGATCCTGCTCCAATGCAGTTTCTTGCACCGTTCTCCGGCTGCGCCATGGGCGAATATTTCCGCGATAACAAGATGCACGCTTTGATCGTTTATGACGATTTGTCGAAGCAGGCTGTTGCTTACCGCCAGATGTCGCTGCTGTTGCGCCGCCCGCCGGGCCGCGAAGCTTATCCGGGCGACGTGTTCTACTTGCACAGCCGCCTGCTTGAGCGCGCCGCAAAGTTGAATGAAGCCAATGGTTTGGGTTCGCTTACAGCGTTGCCTGTCATTGAAACTCAGGCAAACGACGTGTCTGCCTATATCCCGACCAACGTGATTTCTATCACTGACGGTCAGATATTCTTGGAAACAGACTTGTTCTATCAGGGCATTCGTCCTGCGGTGAACGTTGGTCTTTCCGTGTCGCGCGTCGGGTCTGCCGCACAGACCAAGGCAATGAAAAAGGTTGCCGGCAAAATCAAGGGCGAGTTGGCCCAATATCGTGAAATGGCTGCCTTCGCGCAGTTCGGCTCCGATCTTGACGCTTCCACTCAGCAGTTGCTGGCTCGCGGCTCCCGCCTGACCGAATTGTTGAAGCAGGCGCAGTTTGCTCCGCTCAAAATGGAAGAGCAGGTTTGCTCGATCTATTGCGGTGTTAACGGCTATCTCGACAAGCTGCCTTTGAACCGTATTAAGGCGTTTGAAGATGGCTTGCTCAGCCTGTTGCGCACCAAGCATGCAGACCTTCTTGGCACGATTGCATCGTCCAAGGATTTCACGGATGCCAGCGCCGCATCGTTGAAGGGCATTGTTGAAGCCTTCCTCAAGTCTTTTTCCTAACAGGCACTCGCCTGATACGCTTGGATTAAAATATGCCTTCGTTAAAGGACTTACGAAACCGTATCGCTTCTGTAAAAGCGACGCAGAAGATCACCAAGGCCATGCAAATGGTGGCGGCGGCCAAACTGCGTCGTGCCCAAAGCGCTGCAGAAGCTGCCCGCCCCTACGCGGAGCGGATGGACACTGTTTTGGCCAATGTGGCTGGCGGCGTGGCTGGAAACGGCCCGCGTCTCCTAACGGGAACCGGTGCAAATCAGACGCATCTTCTGGTGGTATGCACTGCTGAACGCGGCTTGTGCGGGGCTTTTAACTCGTCCATCGCCCGTTTGGCCCGTGAAAAAATCGCTGAACTTCTGGCGCAAGGCAAGACAGTCAAAATTATTTGCGTCGGCAAAAAAGGCAACGACATCCTACGTCGCCTTTACGAAAAAAATATTATCGAGTTCATTGACCTGCGCGCTTTTAAGCAGCTCGGGTATGAAAACGCTGACACAATCGGCAAGAACATCATCGCTCGCTTCGAAAATGGCGAATTTGACGTCTGCACACTGTTCTATTCGCGCTTCCGTTCGGTCATTCAGCAAATTCCAACAGCGTTGAAACTCATTCCGGCTGAAGTGCCTGTGTCAACAGCAGCAGTTGGCCCGGCCGCAACCTACGAATATGAGCCTGAGCAGGACGAAATTCTGTCCACGCTGCTTCTGCGCAACATTTCGGTGCAAATTTTGCGCGCATTGCTGGAAAATACCGCCTCGTTCTACGGCTCGCAGATGAGCGCAATGGACAGCGCCACCCGCAATGCCGGTGAAATGATCAAGAAGCAGACGCAGAAATACAACCGTTCGCGTCAGGCCATGATCACAAAGGAACTGATCGAAATTATCTCGGGCGCCGAAGCGCTCTGACCCGTTTAAAAGTGAGGATATCCCATGGCAAAAGCCGCCGCTAAAACCGCAACACCAAAAGTTTCCGGCGCAAATGTCGGTCATATTTCACAAGTCATCGGCGCTGTCGTCGACGTGAAATTTGATGGCGAATTGCCGGAAATTCTCAATGCGCTTGAAACCATGAATGGTGGCAACCGCCTCATTCTTGAAGTTGCTCAGCATTTGGGCGAATCATCGGTGCGCTGCATTGCGATGGACACATCAGAAGGCCTCGTTCGCGGCCAACTTGTTACCGACACCGGCGGCCCAATTCAGGTTCCGGTCGGCGCAGGCACTCTCGGCCGTATTATGAACGTCATTGGTCAGCCGATCGACGAAGCCGGCCCGATTATTAATGAAGGCATGCGTCCAATCCACGCCCCGGCGCCAACCTACGCCGAGCAGTCTTCCGAAGGCCAGATCCTGGTTACCGGCATTAAGGTGGTTGACCTGCTCGCGCCATACGCAAAGGGCGGCAAGATCGGTCTGTTTGGCGGCGCTGGCGTTGGCAAAACCGTTCTCATTCAAGAATTGATCAACAACGTTGCAAAAACCCACGGTGGTTATTCGGTGTTTGCCGGTGTGGGTGAGCGCACCCGCGAAGGCAACGATCTTTATCACGAATTCATCGAATCAAAGGTCAACGCCGATCCGCACAATCCAGATCCAGCGGTAAAGTCGAAATGCGCGCTCGTGTTCGGCCAGATGAATGAGCCGCCAGGCGCACGCATGCGCGTTGCGCTTTCGGGCTTGACCGTTGCGGAACATTTCCGCGATCAGGGCCAGGACGTTTTGTTCTTCGTTGATAATATTTTCCGCTTCACGCAGGCTGGTTCCGAAGTGTCCGCACTTTTGGGTCGTATTCCATCCGCTGTGGGTTATCAGCCAACCTTGGCAACAGACATGGGTTTGTTGCAGGAACGCATCACCACCACCCAAAAGGGTTCAATCACCTCGGTGCAGGCCATTTACGTGCCAGCCGACGATTTGACCGATCCGGCTCCTGCAACCTCTTTCGCCCATTTGGACGCGACCACCGTGTTGTCGCGCTCGATTGCTGAAAAAGGCATTTACCCTGCAGTGGATCCGCTCGACTCAACCTCTCGCATGCTCACCCCGCTCGTTGTGGGTGAAGAGCATTACCAGGTTGCGCGTCAGGTGCAGCAGGTTTTGCAGCGCTACAAGGCTCTGCAGGATATCATCGCCATTCTCGGTATGGACGAATTGTCTGAAGAAGATAAGTTGGCAGTGGCGCGCGCACGCAAGATTGAGCGCTTCTTGAGCCAGCCTTTCGACGTGGCTGCGGTGTTCACCGGTTCGCCCGGTGTTCAGGTTCCGATCGAAGACACCATTAAGGGCTTTAAGGGTCTGGTCGAAGGCAGGTATGATCACCTGCCGGAAGCTGCTTTTTACATGGTTGGCGCTATTGAACAGGCCGTTGAAAAGGCCGCTAAAATGGCTGCTGCAGTCAAGTAATTGGTCAGGTTGGATCGGATATAACACATGACCACTTTTCACTTTGAACTGGTATCCCCTGAAAAGCTGCTCTATTCGGGCGAAGTTGAAGAGGTTGTCGTGCCGGGCGCGGAGGGTGAATTCACCGTTCTCGCCGGTCATGCGCCCTTTATGTCCAGCTTGAAAGCTGGCGTGGTTTTCTTCCAGGAAAAGGTCGGCCAAGGCCGCCGGATGTTGGTTCTGGGTGGTTTCGCTGATGTCAGTGCCAAAGGCCTGACCATATTGGCAGAACGCGCCTCGGCCATGGAAGACGTCACCACCGCGCAACTGGATCAGGAAATTCTCCACGCCCAGACCATGCGCGAGACTCTAACTGACAATACTTTGCGCGACGCTGCGGATTCGAAAATCGCTCAGATGCAAGAGCTGCGCAACGTTCTAGCCAAGTAGGCCTTTTCTAAGCAGCCAATTTCAAAAGCCCGCTTTAAGTGGGCTTTTTTTATATCAAACACTCAAATCGCGCGACCGGCGGGCAACATAGTCTTCGAGCTCCTCACGCTTGGACAAATCCAGAGGTGGCGGTTGAAAACCTGCCAACGCCTTTTTCCAAACGTCTTGCGCCCGCGTGGTGGCATCCCGCGCACCCGCTTCGCTCCAGCTTTCGAAATTACTCCAATCCGACAAAATTGGCCGGTAAAATGCATTTTCATAGCGGGCAACTGTGTGCGGGGAACCGAAGAAATGCCCGCCCGGAGCAAT
>JAYVYB010000247.1:0-2377 GCA_043784625.1 Methylovirgula sp. | reverse complement strand
TTCATAGCCGTGACGCCAGAATAGAAGCATGGCCTGTTCCAGCGCTGCATCAGGGTCAAAGTTCAGCGGCCGCCCGATCCGTTGCAAAGCTTTGCTGTGGTCTTGTGATATGTTTATTTCCATAGTGATCACTATAAAACGCTTGACTTGATTAGACAAGGCTTGTTAGGTTTTATAACGATCACTATGAAAGTTAAATTATGTCTTTGCAAGAATACCGCACCTTGGGCCGCTCAGGTCTCGTTGTCAGTCCGTTAGCCCTTGGAACCATGACGTTTGGAATGGCACGATGGGGAATGGACAAATCGCAGGCCAGTGAAGTGTTCAATGGCTACATCGAAGCCGGGGGCAACTTTGTCGACACGGCAGATGTCTATTCAGGCGGCGTCAGTGAGGAGATGCTGGGTGAAATGATTGCCGCGCGCCGCTTGCGTGACCAAGTGGTTGTCGCGACCAAGTCAGGTTTTTCGGCAGGGGCGCATCTTCATGGTGGAGGCAACGGGTCGAAGCATCTTATGTCTGCTCTGGAAGCTTCAATGCGCCGTCTCAAAACAGATTACATTGACCTGTATTGGGCGCACGTTTGGGATTCTGTTACTCCGCCGGAGGAATTGTTAGCAACCATGTTTAATCTGGTCCGGTCAGGCAAAATCCGCTATTGGGGCCTTTCCAATGCCCCGGCTTGGTATGTCGCAAAAATATCGGCCCTGGCATTGTCCCACGGTCTTTCAGGTCCGATTGCGATGCAATATTTTGATTCTCTGGTGAATCGGGACATTGAGGATGAACATGTGCCGCTTGGGCGCGATAGCGGAATAGGCATCGTTCCATGGAGCCCGTTGGCGTTTGGGTTGCTCACCGGTAAATATAACAGTGCAGCCGTTGCGGCGCGCGGGAAATTGTCTGGAGGTCTGCCAACTGGCGCCGCCGCGCCAAACGAAGCTCGTCCCAGCGATGACAAACGTCTCGATGGATCAAACCCTTTTGGCGATTCCCTTTTCACAGAACGAAATTGGAAAATTGTCGAAATAGTTAAACAGGTTGCCAGCGAGGCGGGCGCAACACCTGCGAACGTCGCCTTGGCTTGGGTGGTCAACCGAAGCGGCGTCTCTTCAACGTTGATCGGGGTCAGCAACTTGTCCCAGCTTACCAGCAACATCTCGGCCCTTGAGACAAAATTGAGTGCACACCATCTTGCCTTGCTCGACACAGCCACAGGGGATCATGCGCGCATGTTGTACTCACTTTTTGGCGCTGGCATGCGCAAGCACGCGGTGTTTGGCGGGAGTGATGTTCAACCTTGGAAGTAAAGGATCAAAGCGTGAGTGAGCCTTGTACGATACATGCAATACGTGCACAACATCCTGAATCGATACCAAAGGTAGGCTCTGGCCACCTTGGCCGGGTTTGACCGACATTTGGCCAGATTGCGCCATCAAATGCACAGCTTTTTTGGCGCTTGTTTTGGCCTCACGCCCCGCGTCCAAAACCCGAAAGCGGGGGCTATGCACCCCGCGTCCAAAACCCGAAGCGGGGGCTATGCGCCCCGCGTCCAAAACCCGAAGCGGGGGCTATGCGCCCCGCGTCCAAAACCAATGCCAGGTGCCGTCTGCTCCAATATTGGCACGGTAAAACGGCGGGCGGCCATCCTCTCCGGTTTTGCCCAAATCGATAAACCGTAAGCATTTGTATTGATTTATTTTTTCATCATCTGTGGCAGCGGTTGGCGGCAAAAATGCAAACGCCGGCCACACATAAGAGAGGTATTTTCCCTGTTGCATTTGGCAAAACGGGCTTTCGAAAACCGCAACCAAAATCCGCAAAATTTCCGCACCATTCTTGTCAAAGCTTAATGATTTCAGAAACTTAATCGGGTCAAGGCCGGGTGTTAAATGCTCCGCGCCAGACTTGGAAAGGTCAAACATCGGCTGCAACTCGTTCCACTCAATAGGTGAGCGCAATTTGTCGATATTGCCCTCGCGCGCTACGTCCAGAATCTTGGATCGAATCCGCCCCACCTGAGGCGGCAGCAGCTTCAAATCTGTTTGCGGCGCGGAAAATTGCGGTTTTGGCAGAGGTTTAATCATTCAACCTCTATACCCACAAAAAGTGTCTAAAAACAGTCGCTTAATGCTTTTTCATGATGCTGAATTGTCCGGTGCGGATGCGTTCCGGCAGGCCTTCGGCAAACTTTGCCACGGCTTCTTCCCCAAACGCGCCAACCAACTCCCGAAAGGCGGTGTAAAGCGCCGCATAGGCAAAATTCGCCCCGTCCACGCCGTCCAGCAAAGCTTCGGCAAAAGCGTCGGATACATAGCCCAGCGCCGTGTGGCGGTGGGCGTTTGCGGCCAAATCATCAACAAGAACGGGAGAAATA
>JAYVYB010000246.1:0-13001 GCA_043784625.1 Methylovirgula sp. | reverse complement strand
GGCTTGGGCTTTGGCTTGCCGGGCGCGGTCGGTATCAGCCTGGCACAACCGGGACGCCCGGTGGTTGCCGCGATCGGCGACGGCAGTGCGATGTACGGCATACAGGGGCTTTGGACTGCCGCGCACCTGCGGCTGCCGATTACCTATGTGGTCATTAACAACCGCAGCTACAGGATCATCAAGGAGCGACTGCTGTCAACTCGCAAGACCGACTGCTTCATTGCAATGGACATGAAAGACCCGCCTATCGACTTCGTGTCCCTGGCACGGGGACTGGGCTTGAAGGCGCACTGTGTCACTGACCCAAGCGACCTCGACGGCGCGCTGCGGGACGCGATTGTGAGCGGCGCGCCGAACCTGATTGAAGTGATCGTCGCTGACGGTTTCGGGGCCTGAAAGCGAAGTAAGTATTCAACCCGATGAAATAAATAATCACAGGAGACAATATGAACAACTGGAACAGAGCGATTTCCGGAATGATGGTTTTGCTGGCCGCGTGGACTGCACCGGCGGTCATGGCGCAGACCACCACCGACTATCCCGGCAAACCGGTGACGATGATCGTCGGCTTCCCGCCGGGGACAGCCACTGACAGCGTCGGACGCATCCTCGGTGAACGCCTCGGGGCACGGCTGGGCAAGCCGTTCATCGTTGACAACAAGCCGGGGCAGGGCGGCAGCATCGGCGCAGCGGCGGCCGCGAAAGCGCCGCCCGACGGGTATACGCTGTTGGTGAGTGCAACAGCTCCTTTAGCGACCAATCCCCACCTGTATTCAAAGCTGTCCTACGACAGCTCGCGTGACTTTGCGCCGATTGGTTTGCACTCGTGGCTACCTTATGCGCTGGTGGTTAATTCCAATGCCAAGATCAACACCTTCGCGGAACTGGTCGAGCGCGCCAAGGCCGAGCCTGGCAAGCTAAGCTACGCCTCGATCGGTAACGGCACCACCAGCCATTTGCTGATGAGTATGCTGATGGAACTCACCGGAACCAAAATGAGCCATATCCCGTACAAGGGCAGCGCTCAGGCGCAGACAGACCTGATCGGGGGTCATGTTGACATGACCTTTGACACGATGGTGTCCGTCATGCCGCACGTCAAGGCAGGCACGCTGAAGGCCCTGGCGGTGAGCACGCTGTCCCGCTCCAAGTTCGCACCCGAAATTCCGACCTTGAATGAACTGGGCGTTACCGGTTTTGACGCCGGTGCGTGGCTTGGACTGCTCGCCCCCGCCGGAACGCCGAAGCCGATTGTTGAAAAGCTCAATCGTGAATTGAATGCGATTCTCGATGAACCGGAGACGCAGAAGCGGCTGCTGGCTCTCGGCGCTGAAATCCTGAAAAGCACGCCTGATGAGTTCGCCGCGTATATCAAGAGCGAGCACGAGAAATGGGGCAATCGGGTGCGCCAGTCGGGCGCAAAAGTGGAATGAAGCGCATGGTCACTTCAAAGACCGACAGGGATAACAACACAACGACGCATTTGAATGTGAAAGCTTCTGTTTCCGGGCCGGAGTGGCAAACCCGCGTCGACCTCGCCGCCTGTTACCGCCTCATGCCGCTATTCGGAATGAGCGACTTGGTCTACAACCACATCACGGCGCGCGTTCGGGGTCGGGACGAGCGTTTGCTGATTAACCCCTACGGTTTCATGTACGAGGAAATAACCGCTTCCAGCCTGGTGACGATCAATTTGGCCGGCAATGTCCTGTTCAATCCGCATCGCGATTACGGAATCAACCAGGCCGGGTATGTGATCCACAGCGCCGTCCATGCAGCGCGTGAGGACGTGCAGTGCGTGATCCATACCCATTCGCGCGCGGGAATGGCGGTGTCGGCCCTGAAGTGCGGCCTGCTGCCATTGACGCAAACCGCCATGCGCTTCGGACGCGTCGCCTATCACGACTACGAGGGTGTTGCGGTCGATATCGAAGAGCGGGAACGGCTTGTGCGTGATCTCGGCGACAGCGAGGTGATGATATTGCGCAACCATGGACTGCTGAGCGTGGGGGCCGATATTCCTCAGGCGTTCAATGCCATGTACTGGCTGGAGATGGCATGTCGGGCGCAGGTCGATGCCACCTGTGTAGAGCCACACCTTTGCAAAACATGGCGTCATGGCCGGACTTGATCCGGCCATCCACGAAGACTCGCCTCAGCTACACCCCGTCGTGCTGCCGCAGGTGTCACATTTGAGGCAGGTTCCGTTGCGCACCATGGTAAAGTTGTTGCACTCGGGGCAGGCCTCGCCGACATAGCCCTTCATGCGCGCTTCGGCGCGTTTTTCGGCCACCGGCCGCTCTTTGGCCGCTCCGGCGGGTGCCGACCACGCCAGCGTGTCCATGGTGAACTCCTCGCCCGCCTCTTCCACCTGCATAGGCTCGGCTTTCAGCGCGGTAGCTCCGGCGAAGGCCAGAATGGTGCCCTTGAAGTCGTCTTCTTTGGTGACGGCCATCAGGTTTGAGGTGCGGCCGCGCAACAGACCTTTGGAGACCACGCGCTGCGCCTGAGTATTGGCCTGTGCCATGGCGCTGCCGGGAGGCGGGGTTTTGCCCTGCTCTTCGCCCTTGCCCAACACATCATGGCCGATTTCGGACGCGTCAACATGGGCGAGATCCATGCGGCCGAGATAGGAAATTGCCAGTTCGCGGAAGACGTAATCGAGAATGGACGTTGCATTCTTGATGGCGTCATTGCCCTGCACAAAGCCCGCCGGTTCAAACCTTGTGAAGGTGAAGGCTTCAACATATTCTTCCAAAGGCACGCCATATTGCAGGCCGAGCGAGATGGCAATGGCGAAATTGTTCATCAACGAGCGGAAGGCAGCGCCTTCTTTGTGCATATCGATGAAGATTTCGCCGATGCGGCCATCGACATATTCGCCGGTGTGCAAATAAACCTTATGGCCGCCGACGGTGGCCTTCTGGATATAGCCCTTGCGGCGATCGGGGAGCTTTTCGCGCTCGCGCATGCGCTCAACTTTTTCGACGATGCGCTCGACGATTTTTTCAGCCACCTGCGCCACGCGGGCGGGCTGCGACGACGCAATCAGCCGTTCTACACCTGTGGTTTCCGCGTCTTGGTCTTCCTCATCGTCTTCAATCAACTGGCTGTTGAGCGGCTGAGAGAGCTTTGAGCCATCGCGATAGAGCGCGTTAGCCTTCAATGCCAGCTTCCATGACAGCATATAGGCGCTCTTACAGTCTTCGACAGTGGCTTCGTTCGGCATGTTGATGGTCTTGGAAATGGCCCCCGAAATGAACGGCTGCGCCGCCGCCATCATGCGGATGTGGCTTTCCACCGAGAGATAACGCTTGCCGGTGCGGCCGCACGGATTGGCACAATCGAACACGTGATAGTGGTCAACATTCAAATGCGGCGCGCCCTCCAAGGTCATGGCTCCACAAACATGGATGTTGGCGGCGTCAATTTCTGACTTGGAAAACCCGAGGAACGGCAGCAGCTCAAAGCCCGGATCGTCAAGGCTGGCTGGCGGCACTTTCAGCTCATTGACCATGAACTCCGGGCCAAGCGCCCATTTGTTCAGGGCAAATTTGATATCGAAAGCGCCCGCAAGGGTTTTTTCGAGCGCATCAAGCTTATCCTGAGTGAAGCCCTTGGCGCGCAAAGATGTGTGGTTGATGTAAGGCGCCTGCCGCAGCGAGGCGTGACCAACCGCATAGGCCTCGATTTCGGCGAGGTCATTTTCCCGATAGCCGAGCGCGCGCAGGGCGTCCGGCACAGCGCGGTTGATGATCTTGAAATAACCGCCGCCTGCAAGCTTCTTGAACTTAACCAGCGCAAAGTCCGGCTCGATGCCGGTGGTGTCACAATCCATCACCAGACCGATGGTGCCTGTCGGGGCAATGACCGAGACTTGCGCATTGCGATAGCCGTGCTTTTCGCCAAGTTCCAGCGCGTTGTCCCAAGCGGCTTGCGCATGAGCAATCAGGCGGGTGTCTTTGATGGAAGCGTGGTCAAGCGGCACAGGGGCCACCGAAAGACCCTCATAGCCATGCGCCTCACCAAAGGCGGCGCGGCGATGGTTGCGGATAACGCGGAGCATGTTTGCCGCATTGGCCTTGTATCCGGCAAACGCGCCAAGCTCGGAGGCAATTTCGGCGGATGTCGCATAGCAAACGCCGGTCATGATTGCGGTGAGCGCGCCGCCGATGGCGCGGCCCTCGGCTGAATCGTAACCAATGCCGGTGGACATCAGCAAGCCGCCGATATTGGCGAAGCCGAGGCCAAGCGTGCGATATTCATAGGACAGCTTGGCGATTTCCTTGGAGGGAAACTGCGCCATGGTGACGGAAATTTCCAGCACCAAGGTCCACAGGCGCACCGCATGCTCGTAAGACGCGATGTCGACATTGCCATCTGCCGCCTTGAATTGCAGAAGATTAAGCGAGGCCAGATTGCAGGCGGTATCGTCAAGGAACATATATTCCGAGCACGGATTGGACGCGCGAATCGGGCCCGCCGCCGGGCAAGTGTGCCAGTCGTTCATGGTGGTGTTAAAGTGCAAGCCCGGATCGGCAGAGGCCCAAGCCGCGTAGCCGATCTGTTCCCACAGGTCTTTGGCCTTTAAAGTTTTGGCCACTTTACCATCCGTGCGGCGAATGAGGTTCCAATCACCATTGGTCTCGACGGCACGCAGGAAGTCATCTTTCAACGAAACCGAGTTGTTGGAATTCTGGCCAGAAACGGTGAGATAGGCCTCTGAATCCCAATCAAGATCATAGGTGTCAAAATCAATATCAGTGTAGCCTTGGCGGGCAAACTGCATCACGCGCTTGATATAATTGTCCGGCACATCGGAGCGGCGGGCGAGCTTGATTTCTTTCTTCAAGGCCGGATTCTTTTCCGGATTGAAGCAATCGTCTCCAGCCCCTTCGCAATTGATGCAGGCTTTCAGGATTGCCTTCATGTGGCGCTTGATGATTTTGGAGCCGGTAACCAGCGCCGCAACCTTCTGCTCCTCGCGCACCTTCCAATCAATATAGGCTTCAATATCCGGATGGTCGGCATCCACCACCACCATTTTGGCGGCGCGGCGGGTTGTACCGCCGGACTTGATCGCACCGGCGGCGCGATCGCCGATCTTGAGGAAGCTCATCAGGCCGGAGGACTTGCCGCCGCCCGATAGTTTTTCTGATTCGCCGCGCAACATCGAGAAGTTTGAGCCGGTACCGGAGCCGTATTTGAACAGCCGCGCTTCACGCACCCACAGGTCCATGATGCCGCCTTCGTTGACGAGATCGTCCTGTACACCTTGAATGAAGCAGGCGTGCGGCTGCGGATGCTCGTAAGATGAGGCCGACTTGGTCAGCTTGCCGGTTTTGTAGTCGACATAATAATGGCCCTGCCCCGGCCCATCAATGCCATAGGCCCAATGCAGACCGGTGTTGAACCATTGCGGCGAATTTGGCGCAACCATCTGCTTGGCCAGCATATAGCGCAGCTCGTCAAAGAAGGCCTGAGCATGGTCTTCGTGCTTGAAATAGCCGCCCTTCCAGCCCCAATAGGTCCATGTCCCGGCGAGGCGGTCAAACACCTGCGTGGACGACATTTCAGAAATGAAACGCTCTTTTTCCGGCAGCAGCGCCAGCGCCGCCTCATCAGGAACCGAACGCCAGAGGAAGGATGGCACGTTGTTTTCTTCAACGCGCTTCAGCTTGGCTGGCACACCGGCTTTGCGGAAATATTTCTGCGCCAGAACGTCGGCGGCAACCTGGCTCCACACCTCCGGCACATCAATGCCATCAAGGCTGAACACCACAGACCCATCGGGATTACGGATTTCGCTCTTGGTTTTACGGAAAGCAATGCTGGCGTAAGGCGATTGCCCCGCCTTGGTATAAAGCCGATCGATTTTCATGTTCTGTCGTCCCGTGTGCAGCCGCACGAATGTTGGCTCCTTTTCAGAGCCATTGTTAACTAATTGAGGTTGGCACGCTCACGCGCCATGGCCCCGTTGTTCACGCCCCTACAAATACGCCTAACCCGGAGGTTTTTGAGGACGAACGATATCGCCCTTCATTTCTATCAAGAATTAGTGTCTCACAAAACTCTTAACACAATATGTAGTCTCAAGTACATGGAATCAGAATTGGGAACAAGCACATGTTTGAAACATTCGGCCAGATCAGCGCCATGAGCAAGATCAAAAAACCGCCATGTTGACGCGGCGGAATTAGTTAACACTTGGGTCATATTTTGGTGGCGCGGACACGGTGACAAAAAAATGACAAGCATTACAAAGACAAGGCTGGCGTTCGCCCGTAGTGTGGGGCGCGCGGGGCGCGGATGGTCGTTTTAAAACGGTTGCGGCAACACGCCTGCGCACAGATTTGAGCGCGGCTTATCCCCGCTATTCTTTTCTGTGGACGAATGATTCCTCATACGTAATAGGTTTGGCTAGCATGAAAAAGAGGCAGTTTAGTGTCTGAGCCCAGCCATTCCATTGGCATTGTGGTGCTAGCGGGCGGCGCGGGCACGCGAATGGGCGGCGGTAAATCCGCTAAGCCTTTCGGCGGAAAATCGTTGCTTGAAACCACATTGGCGCGCTTGCTGCCGCAGGCGCAGATTTTGGCGCTGAGCGGTGAGCCTCGCAGTTTAGAGGGCCTCGGATTTGAGGTGCTTGCAGACGACTCGCCGGAAAAACTCGGCCCGATGGCAGGGCTGGCCACGGCTTTGCGCTGGGCAAAAGCCCGCAACCTGTCTCATGTTTTGACAGCGCCCTGCGATGCGCCGTTTTTACCTGAAAATCTCGTTCAACGGTTAAGCGCCGCCATCGGCAGCGCATCGGTTTGTGTGGCAAGGAGCAACGGCGAAGTGCATGTTGCGTCCTGCTTGTGGAGCGTGGCGCTGTTACCGGAGGTTTTGGCCCATATCGCCACGGGCCAACGCGCATTAAAGCGCCTCATCGACATGTGTGAAACACGAATCGTAGACTGGGAAGCCGAACCGCTGGATCCGTTTTTTAATGTTAACACGCAGCTGGACTTGTTTCTGGCCGGAGCGATGCTGCGCCTCAACGGTACACCGCAAGTTCTGGATTTACGCGGGCTAAAATGCCCCCTACCCGCGCTCAAAACCTCGAAGTGGCTGTCGCAGCCCGGCCCCGAATGTCTGGTGGTGTTTTGTACCGACCCGATGGCGCAAATCGATATCCCGCACGCAATTTCGCGGGCAGGTGCGCTTCTGGTGCGGCAGGAGTTCAGCGAGGGTGTCTTGATGTTCGAAATTGCGCGGCGGGCCTAGAGCAGCAGGATTAGAGCGATAGGCATAAAAAAGCCCCTCTCACCAAGGTGAAAGGGGCAAAGACCAGCCTCAGGGCAAACTTAGCGCTGAACCACAACCTTGGTTCCAACCTTCACGCGATCGTAAAGATCGGTAACGTCTTCATTGGTCATGCGGATGCAGCCCGAAGATACGGCCTGACCGATGGTGTCAGGCTCGTTTGAACCATGAATACGATACAAAGACGAGCCGAGGTACATAGCGCGTGCGCCCAGCGGGTTTTCAATGCCGCCAGCCATGTGGCGTGGCAAATCGGGACGGCGCTTCAACATTTGTGCTGGAGGAGTCCAATCCGGCCATTCTTTTTTGGCGCTGACGGTCTTTTGACCCGACCATTCGAAACCGGGACGGCCAACGCCGACGCCGTAGCGCACAGCCTGATTGCCAGACAAAATGTAGTACATGCGGCGCTCGGAGGTGGAAATTACCACAGTTCCTGGAGCAAACTTGCTCTCATAGGAAATGGTTTCGCGTGGAATGGCAGTGGACTGTGGCAGTGTGCTGGCACTGTAGGTCACCAGCGGCTGGCAGAAGAAGCAAGGCGCGGCAGGAGGCGGAGTGGTTTCAGCTGAAGCAGAACCGGCGAAAGCCGACAGAGCTGCCAAAGCTCCAATAAAGGCCACGTAATTACGGCGCATGGATGTACCTTATGATGTAAGAAACGAAAAAAAGCGTCTGACATTCAAACGCTGACGACACATATTCGTTCCCGATAGGACTGCAAATTTTCGGGAAAATCAATATGATTTCACTCGGCCAAGCCAACCCCGCCTATTTTGCTGTTGCAGCGTGGCAATGCGGCAACAGGTGAAGACCTACAGCCCGGCCAACCTCCGATAAATTACTTTGGAACTAAATCACCTGCGCCGCGTATATCGCTATAGCCCTATCAATTTATTCAAGGACGGTTGATGACAGACCCTGTAAAGTTAATGGCCGTGGCCACAGCCGTGCCGCCTTATGTTTTAGAACAACGCGATGTGGCCCTCGCAGCCCACAAGAATTTTTCCGGACGCTTCGGAGATTTTGAGCGGCTCGCCCGCGTTTTTGAAAGTCCGGGCATCGTGCGCCGTTATGCGGTGCGCCCGATGGAATGGTATCTTGAACCGCTCGGCTGGCCCGAACGCAGCGCCGCCTATATTGATGGCGCGGGAAAACTGTTTGTTGACGCGACACGGCGGGCGCTCGACGCGGCGGGCCTGAAACCAACGCAGATCGATACAATCGTGACGGTTTCTTCCACCGGCATTGTCACGCCAAGCCTTGAGGCGCGCGTTGCCGATACAATCGGGTTTCGGGCGGATGTCGAGCGCGTTCCAGTGTTTGGCTTAGGCTGTGCTGGCGGCGTTTCCGGCCTGTCAATTGCCTCGCGGCTGGCACAATCGCGGCCCGGCAGCGTTGTGCTGCTGGTCGCGGTGGAAACTTGCACACTTTCGTTCCGAATGGACGAGATGACATCGGCTAATATTGTCGCAACATCGTTGTTCGCCGATGGTGCGTCTGCCTGCATTTTAACCACGCATGAGGCTGGCATCGCCGCAATCGAGATGAGCGGCCAACACATGTGGCCGCAAACTCTGAATATTATGGGATGGTCGGTGGATCCGCAGGGATTGGGCGTGATTTTTGACCGGGCGATTCCGCCGTTCGCCGAAGAGCACATGCTGCCCGCTATCACCGGCATTTTGGCGCGCAACGGACTGCATCTGAACGACGTTGACAGATTGGCATTTCACCCCGGCGGCACCAAAGTTGTCACCGCGCTTGAGCGGGCCTTCTCGCTTGATCAGGGCACATTGGTGGAAGAACGCACAGTCTTGGCCGACTATGGCAATATGTCCGCACCCACCGCGCTGTTTGTTCTGGAGCGCATCATTGCAGCTGGTCTTCCAAAGCGCACTTTGCTCACGGCCATGGGGCCGGGTTTCACGGCCAGCTCAGTTTCGTTGTTGAATGCAGCATGACACTTACCCTGATTATTCTAGCCTTTGTAACTCTGGAGCGCTTGGCTGAGCTTTGGCTGGCGCGGCGCAACACCGCGGCGTTGATGGCAAAGGGCGCATTCGAAGTTGCGCCGCGTCATTATGTGTTGATCGTTGTTTTGCACGGCCTGTGGATTGTCGGGCTGTGGTGGTTCGGCTGGAACAAACCACTCAATTTGGGCTGGCTGGCGCTGTTTCTGGTGTTGCAAGCGTTGCGGATTTGGGTGTTGGCCACATTGGGCGAACGCTGGACCACCCGCATCATTATTTTACCCAACGCCAAGCTCGTCACCGGCGGCCCTTACCGGTATCTCAACCACCCGAACTATGCGGTGGTCATCGGCGAAATTGCGGTCTTGCCCCTTGCGCTTGGATTGCCAGTTTATGCGCTGATTTTTTCTGTTGCCAATGCCGCGCTGTTAACCTTGCGCATCCGTGAGGAAAGCGCCGCCCTGTCGGACTTGCGCCATGCCAGCCTCAAGCCTTAGCCAGCCCGTTGCCACTGTGTCGGAAACCAGCGCCTGGCTGGGCTTTGCCGCCATGTGCGTCGGCATGTTCATGGCGATATTGGATGTGCAGGTGGTGGCGACATCGCTCCCCACCATTCAAAATGCACTCACTATTGCACCAGACCAGATGAGCTGGGTGCAAACGGCCTATTTGATTGCGGAAGTTATCGCCATTCCGCTGGCGGGGGTTCTCACCCGGGCGCTGTCCATGCGGTGGCTGTTTGTTAGCGCCGTGAGCATTTTTATACTCGCCTCGTTGGGCTGCGCCCTGAGCGGCAGCTTTGAAAGCCTGATCGCATGGCGCGTCTTGCAGGGATTTTCTGGCGGAACTTTGATTCCTGCGGTGTTCTCGGCAATCTTTTTACTGTTTCCGGTTCAACGTCACGCAATAGCCACGACTCTGGCCGGGGTCATTGCAGTGTTGGCCCCGACTGTCGGGCCAATCGTGGGCGGATGGATTACCCAGACCTATTCCTGGAACTGGCTTTTTCTGATTAACATCGCACCGGGGCTGCTCTCAGCAGCTATTGCCATGGCGTTTTTGCCAAAAATTGCCCTGCAAATCCGCCAGATGCGGGCGCTGGATTTCAACTCGCTGGTGCTGATGGCCATTGGTCTTACGGCGTTAATCATCGCGCTGAAAGAAGCGCCGCATCGTGGCTGGACGTCCGGTTTGGTCATCGGTTTGTTGAGTTTAAGTCTGGCAAGCACAGCCGGATTCGTGCGACGCACACTTGGCGCGGTGGTGCCGGTGGTAAGTCTCGCGCATTTCAACAATCGGAGCTTTACCATTGGCTGCATCCTCAGCTTTGTCTTGGGCATAGGTTTGTTCGGGTCAGTTTACCTGATGCCGGTGTTTCTGGCATTTGTGCGCGGACATAACGCGCTGGAAATTGGCACGATTATGCTGGTGACAGGTGTTGTCCAGCTGATTACCGCGCCTGTTGCCGTGGCACTGGAGCAACGCGTTGAAGCGCGGATTTTGACCGCAATTGGCTTTGGGCTGTTTGCTATCGGGCTCGGATTGAGCGCGTTCCAGACGCCGCAAAGCGATTATGACGCATTGTTTTGGCCGCAAGTCATCCGCGGTTTGGCGATCATGTTTTGCCTGTTGCCGCCCACACGTATGGCGCTCGGGTGGATTGATAAAGCGCAAGTTGCCGATGCCAGCGGCTTATTTAATCTGATGCGCAATCTTGGCGGGGCTATCGGTCTGGCGCTGATTGATACGGTGATTTACAGCCGCGCTGGCGTGCATAGCGCGGCGCTTATCGCCAAATTGCAACAAGGCGATGTTGAAACCGTGCGGTTTCTTGGCCTTCCGGCGCATGCTTTAACCGCTGCGCCAAGTGCGGCCGCCGGGCTGGTTCAGCCGTTTGTTGAAAAAGGCGCTCTGACCTTGGCGATCAATGAAGCTTGGGGCATGATTGCACTGCTAACACTTGCAGCGTTGGTGTGTGTTCCATTTGCCCGGCGCAGCGCTGCCAACACGGATTAGCGCGCGCCGGTTTGCAAGTTACACTCTCACATGGAGGCTATATGCCGATTGATTCAAAAAACTTCCGGGTTAAGCAAGGCAGCAGTGTAAAGCTGGCGCAATGGCCAACCGTAGTGCCTCCGGTTTACGCCTCCACAAAAGACTATGACGATATTCTGGCGGGCCATGTGCAACGGCTAAACACGATACAAGAGCTGCTCTATGCCTCTGATAAATATGCCGTTTTGCTGATTTTTCAGGCGATGGACGCCGCCGGAAAGGATGGCATGATCAAGCATGTGATGTCCGGCATAAATCCGCAGGGGTGTCAGGTGTTTAGCTTCAAACATCCCAGCGCCGAAGAGTTGCAGCACGATTTTTTGTGGCGCACCTCCCGCAATCTGCCGGAGCGCGGTAATTTTGGCATTTTCAATCGCTCGTATTATGAAGAAGTTCTCATTGCGCGGGTTCATCCGGCGATTTTAAAAGGCGAAAACATCCCGGATTTGCCTGCGGATCCGCAAAAAATCTGGAAAGAGCGCTTTCGCTCCATCAACGGCAAAGAGCGGCATTTGTTGCGAAATGGCACGCGGGCGATCAAGTTTTTTCTGCATTTGTCCAAAGACGAGCAGAAAAAGCGGTTTCTAAGCCGCATCGACAAGCGCAAGAAAAACTGGAAATTTAACATCGCGGACATGGAAGAACGCAAATATTGGGACGACTATATGCTCGCCTATGAGGCCGCTTTAAGCGCGACCAGCAAAACGCTGACGCCTTGGTATATCATTCCGGCCGATGACAAGAAAAACGCGCGGCTGATCGTATCTCACATTATTCTGGAAACCCTCGAAGCCCTCAATATGACCTATCCGAAATTGGATCCGGAAGAGGAGCTGGCTCTGGGTGCTATTCGCAAAGCGCTGGTTGAAGAAATCCAGTAAACTGGTGGGCGCGACAGGGATTGAACCTGTGACCTCTCCCGTGTGAAGGGAAAATAAGATCAACCATTTCAATATGTTGACGAAAATCGCCCCAATTTCGCACGTTATTGTGTTTTTCGAGTACTCGAAACATTCTTTCGAGTTGACATATAAGTCAACAATTCGGGTTTGGTTGCGGGGCGGCGAATGCAACCAATAACGAGAATTGATCGGTTTTGACAACCTGCACTAAGCTCTTGATTGGGTTTTGATCTAGGACTTATATCCTAAATCACCCCCCCCCTTACGCACAACGCGGGCAAGCATGGTGTAGATTGAAGCTGCGATAAATAGGACTTAGCAAGCGCTTCCGCATTCCGTGAGGCCGGTGCAGCCGCCACGTAACGCCTGCGTCGAAAATGATTATCTTGCCGCCCACCACGATTACAAGCTCAAGGATGCCATTACGGTCAAATCCTCGGAAAGCTGTTTGCATCACAATCGAGTGCGAATGGTGGGTCGTCTATCCACGATAGTGCATCTGCTCCAACGTGGCACGGGGCGCATTGATTTAATTTTAGGGGATTATCCCCTTGACGCAAGTTAGTTAATGTTCTGTTATACAAACAGATCGTTTTGTTTAAAACATGCAATACGGACATGTCCGCTTTGGCAAAGGAACTTGATGACCTAAAAATTGCAGATAAAGTTCTTGCAAGTCTAGGTCAAAGTGACGATGACGATATTGAGGAACATATTTCACAACGTCATCGTGAAAAAAGCAATCTAACTATTGCTGATCAAATTG
>JAYVYB010000245.1:0-2340 GCA_043784625.1 Methylovirgula sp. | reverse complement strand
CGCTGCGAATATGCGTGCGCTAAGGTAAAGGCGAGGTTTACTGGCTCTGTAAAACTTGTCTCGTTTCCGAACGACTTTGCCAACAAACCGTTAAAGCTTAAGGCCTCGCTCCAACGCGGCTTTGCACGGAGCAAAGCTCAATCTATGGTGTTTTGAAGGGCCGAATTGCAGCAAAGCCGCAAGATGTTGTTGCGTGCCATAGCCAACGTGGCGGACAAATCCGTACTGCGGGAAACTTTCGTCCAGCTTCGTCATCATACGATCGCGCATAACTTTCGCAATAATTGATGCGGCGGAAATCGAAACACTGCGGTCATCGCCCTTGATCAGCGCTGTTGCCGGGCAAGGCAGGCGCTCCGGAATGTCGCGCCCGTCAATCAAAGCATGATCCGCAGTCACGCTTAGCGCCGAAACCGCCCGCCGCATCGCCAGCAAGCTTGCCTGCCGGATGTTGAGCGAATCAATTTGCGCAGGCGAGCAGCTGGCCAGAGAAATTGCCGCAGCCTTGTCCAAAATCACTTCAAACAAGGCCTCCCGCCGCGCCTTTGAAAGCTTTTTCGAATCCGCCAGTCCAGCCGGAATATCATCCGCCCGCAAAACCACCGCCGCTGCAACCACCGGGCCGGCAAGGCAGCCGCGCCCCACCTCGTCAACACCGGCAATCCAGATTGAGCCGCTGTCCAGCAAACTCTGCTCAAAACGATAGTCCGGTCCACTCACTTCAGCTTGCTCCCGCTTTACAGGCAGCGAACATAGAATTTAAAGCAGCTCCAGCAAACTCAATTGTTTGTTCACCTTGGTGGGTGGCGCAAACAAATCTGTCCGCAACCGTGTCTTACGCGCGTTTAGCCCGAGCTTCTGTGCAGCAATCTCAAACCGGCGCCCCAGCATCCAAGCGTAGGGACCGGTGCCCTTCATGCGGGTGCCAAATGTCGCGTCATAATCCTTGCCTTCATGGGTGGACTGCACCAGCGCCATAACATGCCGCAGCTTGTCCGGATAATGCTCCAGCAACCACTGCCGGAACAAATCCTTCACTTCCAGCGGCAGCCGCAACATCACATATCCGGCCTCGCACGCGCCATAGGCCTGCGCCCGAGTCAAAATAGTCTCTATCTCGGCATCGTTCACGCCCGGAATAATGGGTGCTACCATCACTGAAATCGGAATTCCGGCCTTTGCAAGTTCCTTGATCGTATCCAGACGTTTCTGCGGCGTTGGCGCGCGCGGCTCCAGCTTACGGGCTAGAATAGGGTCGAGCGTGGTGATGGAAATCGCCACTTTGGCCAGACCAAGCTTGGCCATAGGTGCCAGAATATCAATATCTCGCACCACCAGTGCTGATTTGGTCACAATAGCCACTGGATGCTGAGCCTTGGCTAAAACCTCAAGAATTCCACGCATCAGGCGGTGCTTACGCTCAATAGGCTGATAGGGGTCTGTGTTGGTGCCAATTGCGACGGTCTTGGCGCTGTAGGTATCACGCGCCAATTCGCGCTCCAGCAAACCGGCCGCGCCCTCTTTCACAAATAGTCGCGACTCGAAATCCAGCCCCGGCGAGAGCCCCATATAGGCGTGAGTCGGCCGCGCAAAACAATAAACACAGCCATGCTCGCAGCCCCTGTAAGGGTTAATCGAGCGATCAAAATTCAAATCCGGCGAATCATTGCGGGTGATGATGCTCTTGGGTTTTTCAATAATGGTTTCCGTTTTGAACGCGGGCAACGTCTCAAGACTGCCCCAGCCGTCATCGCTGACCTCGCGTTGCAACGGCTCAAAGCGCCCGCCCGCGTTGGAAACAGCGCCGCGCCCGCGCCGCAACTCCGCACTAACGCTTTCGCGTTGAATTGGCCGCGCCTGATCGATGCTTGGCAGCGGGGTCTCATAGTGCAAATTGGCAAATGCGTTCATTTTAACCACTCCGCCATACTCAAAAGAGAACAAAAAGTGAATACTGTGAAAAGAACGAATAAAGAACAAAATCTGCGCCGTCAACAGCTTTATTTACAAAAACGGCCTTGCGGGATGACGTAATTTAGCTGCATTTGTCGGCAACTGTTTTCAGCATTATTGTTCAGGAGACTCTGCATGTTCACTCGTAAAATTCTCGGTGCTGTCGCTATATTGGGGCTGCTTTGCGCGCCTGGCATGGCGCAACAGCACCATAAAATGAAAATGTCCGGCGCGATGACTCCGGCAACCATGGAAGCCGAAGTCGCCATGGCAAAAATGCATAAGGACATGTCCATCACCTACACCGGCAATGCGGATATAGATTTTATGAAAGGCATGATGCCGCATCATCAGGGTGCAATTGACATGGCAAAAATCGTGCTCAAA
>JAYVYB010000244.1:0-2154 GCA_043784625.1 Methylovirgula sp. | reverse complement strand
CTTGGCGGGATAATGTCGTCGTCGAGCGGGTTTGGAAATCGGACAAGTATGCAGAGGTATATCTGCGGGCTTATGCTAGGGTGCAAGAAGCCCGCACTTCGCTCGGTCGCTACCTGAACTTCTACAATAAGAAACGGCCACATTCTTCGCTTGGCCGACAAACGTCGGATCCGGACTACTTAAACGCGTTGTTGCCAATCTGGGCAGCAGCATAACGTGGGCAGAAATCCACCTATCTCAGCCCAGTAAACTGTTTAGATAAACCGAATCGTGTGTGGACGGCCCCTGCATTTCAAGAAAAAATAGCATTTCTGCGCGGTCGGGAGCGGCCATGTGTTCGGCCTCTGAATGCGGCGCACATGGCCGCGGCCCAAGATGAAGTCCGCAGATCAGATCTCAAATCACCTCCACGCGCATAACGCGCTTGGCTCAGATGGGTTCTCCCAATCCCCGGTTCGATCGGTCTGTCATCATTCTCAGTCCTCCTACAAACCACTGTCAAACATCCACGTCCGGCAGACGATTGATATCTACGCGGCAGTTGCCAAGTGAGGTTAATTTCGGGCTAGTATCGCCCAGACGATGCGTGCCATCTTGTTGGCTAGTGTCACCGTCACAACTCTCACCGGCTTTCAGTCCAAAAGCTTTACCGCCCAGATTTTCACTGCATTGCTCCGTCGAGCGAAGCGGGTGTCGGCGGTCGCACCAATGACGAGCAGGCGTCGGATAAACCCGTCGCCTTGCTTGCTGATTCCGACCTGCCGGTCTTTTTCGCCGCTGCTATGCGACCTTGGCGTCAGCCGAGCCGCGCAGCGACCTGACGCGATGACTTGAACTTTGCCGCGTCGGGAACTTTCGCTGCAATGGCGTTAGCTGTTATAGGCCCAATACTAGGTATTGTCACCAAACGTTGACTGGCGTCGTTCCACGATGCCAATCAACGATCTCTACTTCCATTTTGTCGATTTTGCCTTTGATCATACGATGCTTATCCGTCAAGCCATGCAGGGCTTTTCTGGCTGCTTCTGGTAAGCTGTCTAGCATGTCATCCAATGCAGAAATTATTGCCGTCACGCCGACGGCACCCCGTGCAGCAATGATGCCGAATTCGGCAAGATTGGCACGCAAGGCATTGATCAACATCGTACACTGGCGGACCAAAAGATCGCGCACCTTATGCAACATGAGAACCGCCCGTTAATCAACGGATTTGATCGCAACAAATCTCATGATCGGGCGTGTCACGGCTTCCGCGATTGCCTCTGCATGGGCTGCATCAGTTTTTCCACGTTTCACATAGGGTTTCACGTAAGCCGGCGGTATTAGTTTCACTGTATGCCCAAGTTTGACGAGTTCTCGCCCCCAATGGTCGACTGTACTGCAAGCCTCCATCCCAAAAAGATATGGCTGCAGCTTTGCGAAAAACCGCGGCAATTCGCTTCCAGGGAGCTGACAGCGCAACGAGACATTCCCTGTCTTGACTACACCCTGAATTTAGAAAACATTCTTTGCGAGATCCAACCCAATTGTCGCTGATTGTTCCATGGACACCTCCATCCAATGTGATCGAGAAAACAACGATCACATCTTACAATAAAACTCGCAGCAAGGGCCGTCCACCGCATCACCTTTTGATGATAACAGCGAGACCCATGAGGTCAAAGGCCTTCGCCGCGCGGCCAAGGCCTTAAAGAGGCGATAGCCGGACGGTCACTTCCGATCATACAAGAACTTAGCATTACTTCTGACTTTTCACTTGCCCCTTTTCGCTCATAAGCTATTGTTTTTATTGTACTATTTAACAATAAGGATATGGTTCAATGAGTAACGGTAGTCAAAAAGTTGCGTTAGAACGGCGGTTGCGCAAACAGCAGGCTCTGCTGGAGAAACAACGGGAAGCGGCGAGGCTGGCGGGGTCGGCGTCGGCGAGCCAAGAGGGCGCTGCAGCAACACGCCCGGCTTTGCTCTTGGGAGGCATCCAGGCCCTTCCCTGTGATCGCTGGGTGGCAATGAGCGCCTTGCAGAAGGCAATACGGCGCGGTCAGGTTGAGACAGCTGGTAATCCCCCCGTTTTTAACGGGGTTCGCTCGTAGAATTTATGCGGCCAATTTCAGTTTCTGTGCGGGTGTCATGCCGCCGATGCCCATGTTGGGG
>JAYVYB010000243.1:0-4757 GCA_043784625.1 Methylovirgula sp. | reverse complement strand
TGCTTATGAGCCTTATTGCATTGAGTATTATCATTGCAATGTCGCTGGACGCTCCGGCAACTTCCGGACAGGCTGACGTGTTGACGGGATTGCGTTTGTTTGGCGGCTTCCTGGGGCCGATTTCCGCTTTGCACCCCGTGTCTGAAAGTCTGGCCGTTGCGGCATCGCTGTTGCTGCCGATAGGGCTGACGATGGTGGCGCTGCATGTTTTGGCTGCAAACCTGACAGAGGGAACGCCGCGAAACAAACCGGAGTTTCAACCCCTTAGCGGCACGCGGTTGGCGCGGATGCGGCTATGTGTGGTTGTTGCCGTCGCCGTGGCGGGCACGATTCTGGTGAGATACGAATTTGATGCAGGGCTTTTGCTGCAATGGGCGCTGGGTGTAGCTGCGGTTTGCTTGGCTCCGGCGATGCTTATTGCCAGCGCACTGAGTGGCCGAGCATCATTTGCCTTGGCGGGGTCTTACCTCGCTGCGTTCGCCGCAACCGGTATTTATTGGATATTGGATCGAGGTTTTGCGTCACCGCGATGGGGGATTGGACTGTTTTGCGTTGCCGCATTGGCGGCGACAACCGTCAGCGTCATGCTTGTCTGGAAAAGTGACCGTGCCGCGAAGGGCTAACTCCGGCACGATCACCTTACATCCGGTTTTTAGGTTAAGCCCATCACCGGGAGTGTTTCAAAGCATCAATTGCAAACCCGCACGCGGCGATAGCCAACAAAATCACCATATTCATTGAGAACCGCACGGCGTTCACGATGGCACTCATAAACCGGTGCATCATCATAGTAGCTTCCCTGTGCATTGGCGCCTGAGATGACAGAGCCCAGCACCAAGCCACCTAAGAGACCGCCTGCCAGAGGCGCATTCCAGTGGTGATCCCAACCGCCAGCGGCGGCAGGAGAAATTGAGGCCGATGCAGCGCCGCCAACAACCAAGGTTGCGAGGGCAAGAGAAGCGATCTTTTTTGTGAAAGTATTCATGTCCGTATCCTTTATGTGTTTGGCTGGTGTGTTCCAACCATGAAAACACCTTAGGATAGCTAGCAGGCTATGGATGTGCGGCGGCGCACATGCGGCAAACACCCCTTGACGCACTGCCATTCCGGCCCCACACCGTCACATGGTCGAGAGCTACATCTACGCATCCGGGAACATCACGGCAGACCGCCGCTATGACTACGCTAACGCTTTGTTCCAAGAGGGTGCCTTCACTGAGGCGGCTGACTTGCATGCGCAAGTTTTGGAACTCGTGCCGGATTGGGCGGCAGGCTGGTTCGCTTACGCAGAGGCTCTCGCGCAGTGTGGCGAAGCTATCCGGGCCGGTGCTGCGTTTAAGCGAGCACTCAGCCTGGCCCCGTCCGATCCATTTGGTGCCGGTTTGCACCTTATGCGTCTGGGCCAAGCCTCGGCGGAAATCAATGACGACACGCACAACGCCTATATCGCCTCGTTGTTTGACCAATATGCCGCGCGCTTCGAAACGCATCTGGTCGGTGCCCTGCACTATCGCGGCCCGCAAATTATAACAGCGGGCCTTGTCGCGCTGGCACCGCCGCCGCGTGTGTTTTCACATTTTATCGATTTGGGCTGCGGCACGGGTCTGATGGCGAAAGCGCTGCAAAACCGGTTTGAGCGCGCCAGCGGCGTTGATCTCTCGCCATTGATGATCAAACAGGCCCAAAGTTGCGACCTCTATGCTCACCTCGAAGCGGGCGACTTGCTGACCTATTTGCAGCGCCAGAAACCGGACAGTGCCGATTTGATTTTAGCCGCCGATGTGTTCGTCTATATCGGTGCATTGGATGCTATTTTTGCGCAGGTTCGCCGGGTTTTGCACGGTGATGGATTGTTCGGATTCAGCGTCCAGTTACTCCCCGGCGCGGAACCCGAAACGGCCGAAAGCGAAAGCTATGCCTTGGGCGAGGACTTACGCTTTGCCCACTCGGCAGCCTATTTGCGGCGGCTGGCCGCTAAGCATAATTTTGAAATACAATCGTTGCAGACCATATCATCCCGGCAAGATAGAGGCCGGGACGTGCCCGGCCTTGTGATGTTTGCCATGTGACTGATATTCGCCATGTGACTGATGTTTGGAATGTGACCGGTTTAAGATATTTTGGCTTTGCTGACCGGTGCAGGCAATTTGCGGTTTTCCACCTTTGGTGCGGTTGCGTCCCATCCGCCTTGCGGAATTTGGACTTCAACCGCAGACAAATCGGCGGTTTTTGCTTTGAACGCTGCAAAGTTGGACTTTGCTGTTTCTAATGCCAAAGCATCGAGGCGCAGAGCAACTTCATCGCGTTTTTTGGCGGCATCTTCGTCGCCCTGCGATGCTGCAACGGCAAACCAGAGGTAGGCTTGCGGCAAATCCGCCGCTTGGCCCAAGCCTCTTGCGCATAAAATGCCCAAATTGAACTGGCTGTCACGCACGCCATATTCGGCAGCTTTTTTGAACCAAGTCAGCGCTCCAGCATAGTCCGGATGTCCGTCTGAGCCTTCTGCGGTGAGCACGGCCAAATTATGCATGGCGCGCGGGTTGCCTTGATCAGCGGCCTTTTGGTACAGCGCCTTGGCCATGCTCAAATCACGCGGAACGCCAAGACCTTTTTCGTAGAGAGCACCGAGGCGATATTGCGCCGGGGCCAGGTTTTGCGCGGCAGCTTTTTCAAACAATGCCGACGCAGCCTTGAAATCGCGGGTTTCACCGCGGCCATCAGCAAGTTTGGACGCAAGTTCGAACTGTGCCGCCGGATTTCCGGCATTTGCAGCAGCTTTCAATCCGCTGGATGCAGGCTGAAACGCAGCGTCGACGGGTGGCGTTTGGCCGGTTAGCGCCGGAACTGTCACAGGAGGGTTCGGCAACTTAGCCGGAGCGGCAACAGCGGCTGTTGCAGCCCGAGCTCCAGACGGAGATTGTTCAACACCCTTCGGCTGGTTTGGATCTTGCGCCGGTTGGTTTACCTGTTGAGCAGGCGCGTCCAGCTTGGGCGCGGGCGGCACTGCCGCGCTGGGCGGCGGCACAGTGTCCGCAGGCAAAACAGCCTCAGGCTGCGGCGCGGTCGCACCCAGCGGCGTCATATCGATTTTCTTCGCTGCCGCCGTAATGGCGGGCGCTTTCACAGTGCTAAACCCATGCGTTGCTGGCGCGGGGCCCGGTTGACCGAAGCCGCTGGTTGCGATGGGCTGATTCAGGTTCAAACTGAACAAGGATTTTTGCGCCTGAATCGCGGCCTTCGGCCCCGGCGGTAAACCAAGGGGATTGCCTTGCCTCACCGATGGCGGCACAGCAGACGGCAGAGCCGGTGCCGGACGCGTTCCAGATGCGCCCTGCATCGGGGGTGGAGCAATTTGCGGTGGCGGCGGCGCGATAGGCGCAACTGCGACAGGCGGTTGAACAGGCTTGATCTCAACAGGCGCGACGACCGGTGCCGGAGCCGGAGCGGCCACACTTGCCTGCGGTTTGGCCGGAGCCACTTGAGGCGCTTTTTGCGCCAGCGGTTCTGCATCGCCGCCAAATGCCCCGTAAACCTGCACGCCAAGGAAGGCGACCATGACGCCGGCCAAGCCGAGCAACAATGGCCGTTTGCGGTCTTCGGCGTAACGGCGCGCCTTTTCGATCAAAGAGGCGGGGGTGCCAATGTCTGACATTTTCGCACTGATTTTGCCCGGCTTTAGCTTGGCATCCTCGATCTGATTTTGCGAGGCTACTGCGGCGGCCTGCGCGGCGCGGCGCGCGGCGGCAATAAAGTCGGATTTCGTGGTCGGGCCATCTTCCACCGCGATGGAAGGTGCTTTGATGTCATCGTGGTCGGGCCGGAAGCCTGGCTCTTGGCGCTGGCCTTTGCGCACGGGCGAAAAGCCCCTGCCCGGCTCCAGCAGGAAGTTTTCAGGCGCGGCGTCTTCCGCACCCCAATCTTCACGGTTTGCCGCAAAGTCCGGGGCGGAATCGTGAAGCATCGGCGTCGTCACGCGGGATGACGAAGGCTCGATCAGTTCCACATCTTGCGGGGCGGACGCCTCCGCCATGGCTGTGGCAATTGCGCTTTGAAGCGTCGAATCGGGTGCTGATTTATGCTGCGAAGCTGCGGCGTTTTGCGGAACCTTTGCAAAAATCGGAGCTGAAACCGGCGCGGAAATCGGGGTCGATACTGGCGCAAAGGTCGAAGGCTCGGGCCGCCGCCGTGTGTCGGTGACCTCATCTTCAAGCGATGCAAGGCGACCGACAATGCGTTCAAGCGTGGCGTGAACAGCCGTCATGGTTTGAGTGGCGCGGCGATCCGCTGCTTCCTGCGCCTTCAACAGACTGTTGATATCCTGCGACAAGGCATTCACATGCGGCAGAGTTTTTTCTTCAACCTGCGAGGTTTTGGCGTCGGTGTGTGCAACGGCAGTTTCCGCCGCGCGCAAGGCAACCTCACGGGTTTGCTCAAGGTGCGCGAACAGATCGGTAATGGAATTTTGCAGGGAGCGGAAATGCATTGAACTGGTTTCGGCACTGTCAAATTGCGCTGAAATCCGGTTCATCTGCGCTTCGAGAGCGGCAAAAGCTTGGGTGTCAGCACTTGGCTGGCGAGCATCATCAATTTTTGCCGCCAGCGCATTGAGCATGGATTCCAGCGCCGACATATCCAGCTTTGACACCGGAGCAGCGGGAGCCACCGCTGGTTCTTGCGCCAACGCCATATCGATGCGGCTCGATAGCGCATGAAGCTGATGTTCGAGCGCCTGAATATGTTGCGAGCCGGGTTTTGTA
>JAYVYB010000242.1:0-4887 GCA_043784625.1 Methylovirgula sp. | reverse complement strand
GCGCTGGTTCTGTCATGATTTGAATATCAGCCAGCCACAGGGTGGGCATTTCATTTCGCTTCCGCCAAGAGATTTGCTATTATGATTATCGGTTTTCAAACAAGTGGCAAAGACCCTACCAGCTTCGCGGGGGCTATTGGCGGGCTAATGAATAGCCTGTGTCCGATTGAGGAGGTGGGCGGTGGGCTTCGCATCACGACAAATTGTCTTTATCCATCTAACGGGTTAGTGCGCGTAATTGTGCGGGGTGGGATGAACGCCGTAGCTGTAGCAGATGATGGAGAGGCCGTTGGAGAAGCTTTAGCGGCTGGAATTGAATTGAGGGACGCTGATAAGCTGTTGCGCGATTTCATGAAACGGCGTGGTGTCATAATTCGCCAAGGTGTAATCCTAGCACCTACGGTCCCATTTAATGAATCTCCGGTTGCTATACTCCAAGTCGCCAACGCTGCAAAAGATGCAGCAAATTGGCTTTACGATCACGGCGGCATTAAACGGCGTCATGATTTTCGTGAATTACTGACGGCCTATTTGTCTGATCGCTTTAGAAATCATCTTGCGCACGGTAAGGTAGTTGGCTCCAGTAACAAATTTCATAATTTCCCTAATATCATTTCGTTCGCAAACGGTCGTCGCCTATTGGTTGACCCAGTGGCTAAAGATCCGTCTTCAGTGAATGCACGTGTTGTTGCCAACTTAGATGTGAAGTCGCTGAAAGATGATCGCATTGAGCAGCGGATCATTTATGATGATGAAGAAGCTTGGAGCGCAGAGGATTTGAATCTTTTGAAAGTTGGGGCGACAATCATCCCATATAGACAAGCGGCAAGTGTAATTGAACGACTGGCTTTCGAAATGCAGGATGCTGCCTAATGGATAACGACCATTTTCCGGAAGACGTGATCGCACGTCGCAGCCGCGACGTGCTTGTGCGTCTGCTTTCCACTCCACCGCAACCAAAGCCAAAAACAAACGACAAGGCAGTTCCAAAAAAGAAGGGCCGCCCCGCCAAGTCAAAGTCTTAGCGCATCCTCTTTGGCCTTATGATCCTCACGCCTTCTTTGTGCAGTAGCCGGGTCAAAACCGCCTTGACGGTTTTAGGCGTATTGAGGCTGTCGATAGGTCAGGCGCTTACCTTCTGTACCCTTTAGAGCTTTAGCAGCACGGGCAGTATCTTCAACTCCAAGGCCGGATCGGTTATTATAACGAAAATCGAATTCTGCCAGATAACGGTGTAAGTGCGATTCGCTCACGGAATGATAAACGCCGGTAATGCCGCGCTTAAGGATTGAAAAGAAATTCTCGGCGGTATTGCTGTGAACGTAAGCGCCGAGCCGGACATATTCTTTAGCGCTGTGGTTCGTGGTATGGTGGTTGGCAAAATCCCTGACGATCTTAGGATAGACAGGGCTTTCGTCAGTCATGATTGCGCTGGCAATGTTGACGTTCTTCGCAATGATCGGGCGCAGGGTCTTAGAGGTCACGTTTGCAACGTGAAACGAAACCGCACGACCGTCACGCTCTACCAGAGTTAAAACAGGCTTCATAGGCGCAACCTCTTTGAAAGCACGGTTCTTAGCCTTACCGCCAACATAGGTTTCGTCAATCTCAACAACCTTGTTCAAGCCACCAAGGCCACCTGTTATTGTGTGGCTAGTGTCGGTCATAGCTTCACGAATGCGATGGCAAAGGAACCATGCCGTTCGGTAGGAGCCAAAGCCAAGGTTGCGCATCATTTGATGGGCAGAAATTCCCTTCTTGCTGGAAGCCATGATGTGAATAGCCAAGAGCCACTTATGTAACGGAACGTGGGAGCGCTCCATCACAGTGCCGGTGCGGCACGTGAATTTGTCCCGGCAATCGTTGCACAAGAACATTCCGGCTTGCGTCTTACCAGCCATGCGGCGAACGTTTGTGGCATTGCAGTGAGGGCATATGACTCCAGCAGCCCATCGCGAGGCTTCAATGTGAGCGCGAGCGTCGTCTTCATTGTGGTAGATTGAGTTTGTAAGGTCAGTCATCGGGGCTTCTCCGCTGACTAGAATATCTCAAATTCATGTTGCTAAGTCAAGTGCATAATCGCCGAAATTCGGGGTAATAATTTGTCATTTTTGTACTTGTGTAATCTGAACGGGTATTCGTGCCACCACAAACGGGCCTATTTGGTTTACTGGGATCTGGGGATTTTCTTGAGAATAAAGCCAATGAGGTGGTTATACCGGGAAAAATTTGATGAGTTGGAAGTGCTGGAGGTTCCAGATCATGTCCGGTCAAAGGATTTTGCAGCCGTCAGATCAGAATATGGCCGAGCAAGTGGCAGCAAATTGTTTACGGCTCAATACAAATCTTGGCTCATGTTTGCGTGGAAATCAACAAACCGAGCATCCACCCTCTTCAGCAAGCGGAAACTTTGTATTTCTATATAATTGGGCGTCTCTTCGATATTGAAGGGCGAAGTCCAGCTTGAAATATCTCGCTGAAATGTGTGTGCTCCTGGGCTCGTGTTTATCATCCCGTAAAAACAACGTCGTAGATCACCTTTTTGGATTTTTCGACAATGTCAGCGGCTTTCTTAATCAGGCTTTTGGCAGTTGGCGTTTCAAGCATAGTCTCAAAATCGCTCTTACTGGCCCATTGCGAATAGTTGACGACGTGACTTTGATCCTCGCTTTCGTGGATACTTGTCGAAATATACCCCGGGCTTTGTTGTTTCGCGTGTTTAGCAATGTTCTCCAAAACCCTAGTCAGCCTGTGCACGTTTTGAGGTTCAACTCTAAATGTCTCAATGCAGGTGACGTTGGTTGCTGCGGCGGAGATTGTGGCCTTTTCCGCCCCAAGCATAGTTTGTGCACTTTTGACTTCATCCAGCCTTGGACGACGTCCTCCGGACATGCCTTCGTCGGATGCTGTTTGCAAAGCAATTTCATCAGCTTCCCATTGGGTCAAAATCCCGGCTTTTTCCTCCTCTGACAGAGCATCAGCTGAAACCACTTTGCTTGGATCATCGAATGTGGTTTTCGGGCTGACTTTCGCATCTTCGGCAAGCGACTTTCGTGTCGATGCCGGAATCTTCGGGGATGTCTTCATCAGAATTGCCTCTCGATTTGCTCACTTCATTGGAATGGGTTAATCAAGCCTAACTGTGATGACGGTGAGCCTCACTAACCGCTTTAACAGCAGTCCCACCATGATGAGCTCGTAACTTAGCTTCACAAGCGCTTGAGTGTCAGCATCGGAATCTACTCACGACCAATGACATTAAATGCAGTTTGGTAGGGTTGTGATTTCCACGATTTTTCGTGCAATCTCCTCTGGAGACAGGACAAAATCGATACACCCACTGGCAATAGCACTTTCCGGCATGTCGGGATGTTCTTCGGTGTCGAGTTTCTGAGCAATGGTAATTCCTCCTACATCCTTGATGCCGCACAAAGCATCTGCCCCGTCCCCGTCGTATCCTGAGACGATCACTGCAATTACTTTGCCATCCCAGCATTTTGTAATCGATTGAAGAAATATGGTAATAACATCTGGCCATCCGTGAGGTTTTGATATTGGTTTGAGCACGAATTTCCCGTCGTTGACATGCAAGTCACGCTTTTCAGGAATGATAAAAACATGATTTGGTTCAATTTTCAGGCCTTCTGTGACCAGTTCAACTGGCATTTTAGTGTATTTGGGAAGAATCTCGTGCAAATAGGTCGCCACGTGCCGTAAATGATTAACGACGACGATGGCGGCATCCATGTCTCCCGGCATGTGTTTTAATAGGCGAATGTAGGCGTCAAGACCACCTGCGGAGCCCCCAACACAAACGATGGGAAAGTCCCGTCTGCCGGTAACAGTGTGCTTTTGACCCGTCACGAAGTCGCCATATGTCTTGCTAGAGCGTAGGGGAATCAGACTAACCTGTTGCATGGTACTCCCTTTTGAAAAACGGGGCGGGCGGGATAAGGGCTCGGCTACCAATTCGTTGGTCAAAATGGGAGACCGGAAAAACCATTTTGTTCCCTTTGCCACCGTGTCCGGTTGACGCGCCCCGGTTTCCGCCAAAGCCAAATTGCAAACGCATGGCTGGTTTAGAAGATGGCCATGCGTCCGCGGGGGTTATTTGGCCTTGGCGAGCTGTCCGCTAAATTCGCCATTGGAATTGGCGGCGGTATTGACCTTAAATACATCTTGCCGGTAAGGACATCCGAATCCTGAGCGTCGTTCAGGCTAGCCGAGCCTTCAAACGGGCTTATGTAAGTCTGTGCCTTAACTTCAATTGAAGCGATTTTCCCGACAGCAGCCGAATCGCGGCACTCTGCTGCGGTTGGATTATCTAATCGATCCGCAATTGAACCTTTCCAAATCATTTTTTTACTTACGCTGTCAAAGCTCACTTTGATCACTTCCTTGCTTTTAGACCCAGTTGCGAATACCACCTCTTCGGCTGCGGAAAGTGTCGCATTGAAATTCATAATATCGGCAAAAGCCGGCACGCCGACGAATGTTGCCGCAATTGCAATTGTAGTAACTGTCGTGCCAAAAACGCTTTTCATGTAATTGTCCCTTCTCAAGGTTCAACCCGAGGAGCTCAGAAACGGCCTTTGTTACCAAATACCCAACGTACTTTTCGCTGAAGGTTCCGTCACCTGCGGGGTTGTCACCTCTGAGCGTAAAACGGAATCTCTATGACTTGCGAAAGAAATAACGGCACAGTCCGACGGAATTTGTGTTGCCCTACACAAAAGTGCGATTGTGAGGCGTGCCGAAATGAACTCAATCTGCGCAATGGCTTTGACCTTTTGCCCGATTCATACAACCGGCAGAGGGTTTTGAAATTTTTGGCAGGTGCAACCTCGCGCAGCCAACGAGCATGAAGGTGCCTAAGGATCCTGCGGC
>JAYVYB010000241.1:0-7741 GCA_043784625.1 Methylovirgula sp. | reverse complement strand
GCTTGAGGCGCGCGACTTTTGGGCGAGGTGTCTGCCGTCACGTTGTTCCGAAGCTCCTTTTCAAAGGGGTGTGTCGCTGTTGGAAGTAAGTCAGCACTATTGACATTGTTTGCGCAAGGGATAATCTTTGCGCCTCGTTCAATTTGCGCAATTATCCGCGCAAAAACCTCATCGTCAACCTAAGTGGAGAGTTTCAATGGCCGGCCTATCTTTTGACCAACGCGAAGGCGTGATTTGGATGGACGGCAAATTGGTGCCATGGGCGGACGCGAAATTGCATGTGTTGAGCCATGGTTTGCACTATGGCTCCTGTGTTTTCGAAGGTGAGCGGGCTTATGGCGGCAAAATCTTCAAATCAACCGAACATTCGGTTCGGTTTCGCAAAAGTGCCGAGCTGCTGGATTTTGAAATTCCGTATAGCGTTGAGCAGCTTGATGCCGCAAAGGCGATGGTTGTGCAGCAAAATGGCTTCGATAGCTGCTATGTGCGCCCTGTGGCGTGGCGCGGCTCGGAGATGATGGCGGTTTCGGCGCAAAATGCCACCATTCATGTGGCGATCTGCACCTGGGACTGGCCGAGCATGTTTGATGTGGCCACCAAAATGAAGGGAATTCGCCTCGATATTGCCGATTATCGCCGCCCCGATCCAATGACTGCGCCGTGCGATTCAAAAGCGGCGGGCCTTTATATGATCTGCACCATTTCGAAACATCGCGCCGAGCGCAAAGGCTACGCCGATGCGATGATGCTGGATTGGCAGGGGCGCGTGGCCGAGTGCACCGGCGCGAACATCTTTTTTACCAAGGACGGGGCAATCCATACGCCGATCGCCGATTGTTTCCTGAACGGAATTACCCGCCAAACTGTGATCGCGCTGGCGCGGTCGCAGGGGATCGAAGTGCATGAGCGCCGGATTATGCCGGAAGAGCTGAGCACATTTAACGAATGTTTCATTTGCGGCACCGGCGCAGAAGTGACGCCGGTATCCGAAATCGGCCCTCATAAATTCACGCCGGGCAATCTCTCCCGCGCGCTGATTGAAGGTTACACATCGATGGTCAACGCCGCCTGAAACATTTACCAATTTGCAGAAATGCAAGTTGGTAATATTTGATGTGGCCGACATGTGGTATTATAGAGCCCAAAAATCTGGCCAAGCTGGCCGGACTTTTAGGCCAATAATATTTTTAGCGTGTTATTTCAAAGGCTTGGCTTGGCCATGTTTTGGCCGATTTATTGCGGAGTTCGGCCAAAAGTCGGCCAAAGGTGGCCAAAACAGCGCTACATTACGTAATCCGCATCCTTCGAGACGCTTCGCGCCTCAGGATGACGGGAGTGATGAGTTGGGCTAAACTTTTAAATGGCTCTAACCACCCAAAGCGCGGCGCAACATAACCGCGAGGGCAATTCCAATCAGCGCGACGCCGGCAACAAACAGGCCGCCACCGGTCCAGCCAAAATGGCTGTAGAGAAAGGCGAAGGCGGGGGTTCCGGCGAAAGTGCCAACATTGCCGAATTGGGCAATGGCACCATAGGTGAGGGCGGCGCGTTGTGCGTTTGGCGCGACATTCGGCATATTGGCGAATATGAAGCCCGGCACCAGCCCGAAACCCGCCATCATCAGGATGACGAGACCGACCATAGTTGAGCCTTGAGGCTGGATGGCAAAGATGCCAAAGCCGCCAACGCCAATCGCGGTGAAAGCGACGCAGAGTCCGCCCAAAAGCGGCACACCATAGCGCACTAAAACACCGGCCCCCAGCGTGAAGGTGAGGGTGACGAGCGCGACAAAACTCATGAACGATCCGGCGCTCTCAAAGCTCCAATTGTGCACCTCGATGAGAAAGCGGCCAAGAAAAGTGAGCACCGCGAGAAACAGCAGCGTGTAAGCGCAAAAGGTCAGCGCGGTGAGCAGAGGCGCGCCGCTGCTGTAAACATCTTTATGCGCCTGTATCAGCGCGGCGGCGCGGGGCAGGGGCTTGCGGCTTTCGTGAAAACCAGAGCGGCCCAGAGTATAAAGGTTTGCCAGTCCGGTGAGAAACAGCAGTGCGGCATGGGCCGCCATCAGGCCGCGCCAGTCAAAATGCGCGGTTATAAGCGGCGCGACGGCACTGGTGATGGCAAAGCCGAGGCCGAAAAAACAGCCCCAAAGCGAGAGCACGACGGGGCGGTCTTGGGGCGCGGCATGGGCAGCCATGAGCGCGGGTGCGCAGACAACAATCAAAAGGTGGGCGAAGCCTTCCGCAACGCGGCTGATGAGGAACAGGGCGGCGTTTGGTGCGGCGGCACCTAATGCGGCGATGGCCGCGCCGCCAAACAGCGCAATAAAAATTCCGCGCTTCAGGCCGATGGCCCCGACAATGGCCCCGGCAGAAATGGCAAAGACGATGCCGACGATGCCCAAAATGGAGACGCTTAACCCGGCTTCGACCAAACTGAGATTGAACGTGGCGGCGACAGCATCCATCACCGGCGCGATTTTAGAAAATTGCATCGCCGCTGCGAGACCGGCTATGAACAGCGTGGCAATGACGGGCCAATTTGTGGCGGGCCGCGGGAGGGCTCTGAAGCTCACGCGCCTTTGGCCTCGATGGCCAGCGCATGAACGCCGCTGCTTAAATCATCCGCCAAGGCCTCATTGATCATGCGGTGAATAGCTACGCGGGTTTTGCCGCTGAAGGCTGCGGCGGTGATTTTGACCCGATAGTGGGTTTCGCCGCCCGGGCGCGCGCCGGAGTGGCCGGCATGAAAGTGCGACTCGTCGATCACCTCGAGGAGCTGCGGCGCAAAAGCAGTTTGCAGCTTTTTTGTCATTATGTCCTTGCGCATCTTGTGGTGCTCGCTCTATCTAACAAAAGTTGTTTTATCGTGGCTTGATGCCGCAGAGCCTTCTTAAGCTTCTTCTTGCCCATTTACCCCTAGAAACCCTATTCTGTATTCATGAATCTGAAATCGAGCCTGTTTGATTCCATTCGCGTCAAATCCAAGACGCCGGAAGTTGCGCCGCCGCAGTCGCCGCCCTGCGCCCATGCGGCTTGCGCCAAGCCGGGTGATTTTCGCGCGCCGATGGGCCGCAATCATGAAGGCATGTTCTTCTGCTTTTGTGCCGAGCATGTGAAGGAATATAACGCCTCCTATAATTATTTTGACGGTATGTCTGACGCGGAAGTGGCAAAATACCAGAAAGAGGCGATTGTCGGACACCGGCCCACGTGGGCTATGGGCGTGAAAAAACAGGCTGGCGCGGCCTTTGTTGACCCGATGGGGATGTTTGGCGGGCGGGCTCCGGCCAAAGAGCCGGAAAAGCCGCGGCGGTCTTACGCGGCGCAGCGCGGATTGAAAACCTTGGGTCTGGACGAGCGCGCAGATAAGTCTACGATACGGTCGCGCTATAAAGAATTGGTGAAACAATTTCACCCGGACGCCAACGGTGGCGACCGCGCGCATGAAGAGCGGTTGCGGGAAATAATCCGCGCTTACAAGGAATTGAAAACGGCCGGGCTGGCCTAGCCGCCCTCAACAATAGCCTTAGCTGACATTTTAGGGGTTGGTGGCGCGGGCAAGTTTGCTAACGGAGATAGAATGCAAGTCGCAGTTGAAAATGTGAAAGCCGCCGCCGGAGACAGAATGCCGGACGTTAAAATCTCGGTCCGCGAGAAGTTTGGTTTCGATACCAACATGGAAGTTATGGGCTATTCGCAGACAAGCGAACATGTGCCGGACCTCGATCCTGACTATTTGTTTGACCGCGAGACAACACTTTCGATTTTGGCGGGCTTTGCGCGCAACCGCCGTGTGATGGTGACCGGCTATCACGGCACCGGCAAAAGCACCCACATCGAGCAGGTGGCGGCGCGGCTGAACTGGCCTTGCGTGCGCATCAACCTCGACAGCCATATTTCGCGCGTTGATCTGGTGGGTAAAGACGCCATCGTGCTGAAGGACGGCAAGCAGATTACCGAATTCCGCGACGGGATTTTGCCATGGGCGCTGCAAAACAACATCGCGCTGGTGTTCGACGAATATGACGCCGGGCGTCCTGACGTGATGTTTGTGATTCAACGCGTGCTGGAAGTGGCGGGTCGGTTGACCTTGCTCGACCAAAACCGCGTTATCCGGCCACATCCGTGTTTCCGGCTGTTTGCCACTGCCAATACGGTGGGCCTCGGCGATACATCGGGTCTGTATCACGGCACGCAGCAAATCAATCAGGGCCAGATGGACCGCTGGTCGATTGTGACCTCGCTGAACTACCTGCCACATGACAAGGAAGTGGACATCGTGCTGGCCAAGGCCAAGCATTATAAGGGCAAAGAAGGCCGCGACATTGTCAATAAAATGGTGCGCATTGCCGACCTGACCCGCAACGCCTTCATGGCGGGAGACCTCTCGACAGTGATGAGCCCGCGCACGGTGATCACCTGGGCGGAAAATGCCGATATTTTCAAGGATATCGGCTTTGCGTTCCGGCTGACTTTCCTGAACAAATGCGATGAGCTTGAGCGGCCATTGGTGGCGGAATTCTATCAGCGTTGTTTTGGTGTGGAATTGCCTGAAAGCGCGTTGAATGTGGCGCTGAGCTGAGTTCAGCGCTTCAGGCCGAAGCTGTTGCGCCCGGCGCTGCGGCTGGCGGGAAATTCCGCGCTCCGTGGTGCGTTAGGTGTTGAGGGCGCGACCATGGGCGCGGCGCGTGGCGCTGGTGTGTAGGCCGTGGCGGCACGGGCTGGCGGGACGTAAGCGGGTTGTTTTGCGGTCGGCGGTGGTTGGCTTGCGGGCGCTTCGCTGGCCGCTAGTTTGGCAGGTTCAAACACGGAAAGCAGGACCTTGCCGGTGCGATAATATTTGCGCAAACCGACAAACATCACCAGAGCGAAAACCGGATAGCCGATGTAATCGGGGCCCAGGGTAAAGCTGCCGATGATCAGCGCGACGATAAACACCACATACATGCCGATGGTTTTGAACAGCCGGTTCATTGCCGCGCTGAGGAAACTGGAGACGCCCTCTGCGCCAGAGGTTGCCGGTTTTGCCATGACCTGAGGCTGGTAAGGCGGTTGGGCGGCGGGCGCGAACATTTCCGGATTTCGGAATGAAACGTCAGGGTGAGGCGGGGGTGCAAAGCCTCCGAATGCAGCCCGCGACGAAGGTAAATCGCGCGACAAACGGCTAGGCGCGGTTTCTACGCGAGCGCTGCGACCGGGAGAAAACACTTTGATGACAAATGCCAGAGTCAGCGCCAATCCGGCCAGAGCCCACACGCACATACTGACCAAGCGCAGGTTTAAATCGCGGATGGCAAGCTGGGTGGTGATGGCTTGCGGGCTTTTGGCCGAACGCGTGAGGATGGCGACCTCACCGCCCCAGGAGCCGAATGAGAAATATTCGAGAATCGGTTGAACCAAAGCCGGTTGCGAAACGCTGGCAAACCGGGTGGTGCACCTGGCGATGACAAAGGCGTAGCGGGTGCACTTGGCCTCGGTGATTGTCAAATCCAGCGCCATTTCCCATTTCGGGCCATTCACGAAATCGGAGACAAGCTGCTTCCCGGCCATCAAGAACGGAGCTGCGGTAATAAAAACCAAAAACACAGTCAAAAAAATGGCCTTGGTCTTGGACATTTGAGCTGGATTTTCTGCCATTGCTGCGACCTTGATTGTTTAAATTTCTGGCACGCTACAGCACCAAGGTTAAAGTCTGTTTTGAACAAAGCGTCGCAGGCGTGCCTATTTCACCGCATTCCGGCTTTTCTTGCCTTTTCGGCGTGGCATTTCGTGTTTATGGTAAAAAAATGAGCAATCCAAGCAATCGCAAGCCTGCAGGCAAAAATGAGTCTCCGCAGGAGCCGTTCCGTAAGGCTATCGCCTCGTGTATGCGGGCCATTTCCAAGCACCCCGAATTGGAGGTGGGATTTTCGAGCGAAAAGCCTTCGCTGATTGCGGGAGAAGTGCCAAAAGCGCGGCTGCCGGAGCCGCCCCGCAAGCTCTCCGTGCGAGATGCGGCGATTCTGCGCGGACACTCGGACTCGATGGCGCTGCGGCTGGCCTGCCACAATGATGCGGTGCATCGCAAGATTGCGCCGCAAGGCCAGGCAGCGCGCGCGGTGTTTGATGCGGTTGAGCAAGCCCGCGTGGAGAGCATCGGGGCGCAGCGCATGACCGGCGTGGCGCATAATCTGACCACAATGCTGGATGACAAGTTTTTTCGCGGTAATTTTGCCGCCATAACCGAACAGGCAGAGGCCCCTCTGGAGGAGGCTGTGGCGCTGATGGTGCGCGAGCGCTTGACCGGACTGGCACCGCCGCCTGCAGCAGAAAAGCTGGTGGGGCTGTGGCGCGACTGGATTGAGTCCAAGGCGGGAGCTGACCTCGATTTGTTGTCTTCCCGCATCGAAGATCAGCGCGGGTTTGGCAAGCTGGTGCACAAGCTGTTGCATGACCTTGATATGGGCGATGAGGCGTCGCTTGAGCGCGAGGATTCGGAAGACACCGACGAAAACGACCAAAGCGATAATAACGAGGCGGAGAACGAGGGCGAATCCTCTGAAGATCAGAGCGGCGAATCTTCGCAGTTGCAGGAGTCTGAAGAAAGCTCGGACGAGCTTGAAGACGGCACCATGGAGGCGGACGACGCGCCTTCGGGCGAATTTCCTGAAGAGGCGGACTCCGGCGAGGCTGATGAAGCCGCCGAAAACTGGAAGCCGCCGGGCAGCGAGACAGCGCATCAACGCCACACCGATTACAAGGCGTTTTCCACCAAGAATGACGAAGTGATTTCGGCAGAAGACCTGTGCGAGCCCGAAGAGCTCGACCGATTGCGCGCCTATCTTGATAAGCAATTGTCAAATCTTTCCTCCGTGGTCTCGCGGCTGGCCAACCGGCTGCAACGCCGGCTTATGGCGCAGCAAAACCGCTCATGGGAATTTGATCTTGAAGAGGGCATTCTGGACCCGGCGCGCCTCAGCCGCGTGATTGTGGATGCGCAGCAACCGTTGAGCTTCAAACGCGAGAAGGATACAAATTTCCGCGATACGGTGGTGACTTTGCTGCTGGACAATTCCGGCTCGATGCGCGGCAGGCCGATTACTGTTGCAGCGACATGCGCCGATATTCTGGCGCGGACGCTGGAGCGCTGCGGCGTCAAGGTCGAGATTTTGGGCTTTACCACCAAACAGTGGAAGGGCGGACAATCGCGGGAACAATGGCTGGCAGCGGGGAAGCCGCCGATGCCGGGGCGGCTGAATGATTTGCGCCATATTATCTACAAATCCGCTGATGCACCGTGGCGGCGGGCGCGCAAAAATCTTGGATTGATGATGCGCGAAGGGTTGTTGAAGGAAAACATCGACGGCGAAGCGCTGGACTGGGCGCATCACCGGCTGTTGCACCGCACTGAGCAGCGCAAGATTTTGATGATGATCTCCGACGGCGCGCCGGTGGATGACTCAACTTTGTCGGTCAATTCGGGCAACTATCTCGAAAAGCACCTGCGTTACATTATCGACGAGATCGAGACCCGTTCGCCGGTGGAGCTGATTGCCATCGGTATCGGGCACGACGTTACACGCTACTATAAGCGCGCGGTGACGATTGTTGACGCCGAGGAGCTGGGCGGCGCGATGACTGAAAAGCTGGCGGAATTGTTCTCGGAAAACTTTGTGCCGGAGAAAATTCAGGCGCCGATGATGCCAAAGCGCCCTCGGGTGGATGCAGCGCGGGCGGCGGGAGCGCGGTGAGGGCGGGGC
>JAYVYB010000240.1:0-4256 GCA_043784625.1 Methylovirgula sp. | reverse complement strand
TCCGCCGCGCCGCTTTCGGAAGCGCCGCTCGCAAATTCGGACGTCATGGTGTCCCTCAATGGTGCCTTTGCCGCTCAGAGTGTTGAAATACACGTGGCGGCAGGTGCGCAAATCGCGGACCCCATCCACCTTCTGCTCAAAAGTCCGCGCAAGGCCGCCGTTTCCACCCGCATAATCATTCGGGTCGGGGCAGGGGCCAAGGTTTCATTTTTTGAAGAGTGCCGCGCAGAGTCCGGCCAACACAATAACCTGCTGCATTTCGACATCGGCGATGGTGCCGAGGTTGAGCATGTGGCGCTGGTAGCCAATGCCAGTCAGCAAATCAGTACGCTAACGGCTAATATTGGCGCTGATGTATCGTTCAACACGTTCGCATTGGTGGCCTCGGGCGGTCTTAACCGGCGTCAGACGTTCGCCAGGTTTAACGGCGAAAATTCCAAGGCCGGTTTTCGCGGCGTTGTCCTGCTGAAGGGTCAACAACATGCCGACACAACCTTGGAAGTGACCCACGTCGCACCGCACTGCGAAAGCCGCGAGCTGTATCGGCATATTCTGGATGGTCACTCCAAGGGCGTGTTTCAGGGCCGCATTGTGGTCGAGGCGCAGGCGCAAAAAACCGACGGCGTCATGAAAAGCAACACGTTGGCGCTTTCGGACCACGCCAGCATGAGCAACAAGCCCGAGCTTGAGATATTTGCTGATGATGTGGTCTGCGGCCACGGCGCAACCGTAAAACAGCTGGATGATAACGAGCTGTTTTATTTACAGGCGCGCGGTCTGCCCAAGCCGGAGGCTGAAAGTCTTTTGATTGAGGCTTTTGCCGTAGACGTGCTGGATTACATTACCGACGAAAACCTGCGTGATAAGTTTAACTCGAAAATTCACGCGTGGCTGTTGGACAGAAACCAAGGTTGACATGCACACACCTTATGACATCGAAGCCGTTCGCAAGGATTTCCCGATCCTGAGCACTCAGGTTTATGGCAAGCCGCTGGTTTACCTTGACAATGCGGCGTCAGCGCAAAAACCCAAGGCTGTGCTTGATCGGCTTACGCATGCTTACACCCACGAATATGCCAATGTGCATCGTGGATTGCATTATCTTGCCAATGCCGCCACCGAAGCATTTGAGCTTGCGCGCGAGTCTGCCCGCAAGTTCCTCAATGCTGGCAGCACGGATGAGATTGTATTTACCAAAGGTGCCACCGAGGCGATCAACCTTGTAGCGTCATCGTTTGGTTTGCAGAACATTCAAGAGGGCGATGAAATTGTGCTCTCCATCATGGAGCATCATTCCAACATTGTTCCGTGGCACTTTTTGCGCGAGCGCAAGGGCGCTGTCATCAAGTGGGTCGATGTCGACGAAGATGGGAACTTCTCGCTCGAAGCCTTTGAAAAGACTCTGACTTCGCGCACCAAAATCGTCGCGATCACCCATATGTCAAACGTTTTGGGTACGATCGTTCCGGTCAAGGATGTCATCAAAATCGCGCACGCTCATGGCATCCCGGTTTTGGTGGATGGCTCTCAGGGCGCTGTGCATCTCGATGTTGATGTCCGCGATCTCGATGCGGACTTTTACGTTCTCACCGGCCACAAGGTCTATGGCCCGACCGGCATCGGTGTGCTTTACGGCAAGAAAAAGCTGCTCGAAAACCTGCCGCCCTATGGCGGCGGCGGCGAGATGATCATTACGGTGACCCAAGACGCTGTCACCTACAACCAGCCGCCGCACCGTTTTGAGGCGGGAACGCCGCCAATCGTGCAGGCCATCGGCCTTGGGGCGGCGCTCGAATACATGATGAGCCTTGGCCGCGAAAATATCCGCGCCCATGAAGCTGATCTCGCAAAATACGCCACAGAGCGGCTCAGCCAGATAAATTCGCTGCGCATTTTTGGTCACACCAAAGACAAAGGCGCGATTGTCTCTTTTGAGATGAAGGGCGCTCACGCCCATGACGTCGCCACCATCATAGATCGCTATGGTGTTGCGGTGCGCGCCGGCACACATTGTTGTATGCCGCTGATGCAGCGTTACGGCGTTACGTCCACATGCCGCGCCTCTTTTGCGCTCTACAACACCCGCGCCGAGGTGGATGTGCTTGCAGAGAGCCTTCTAAAAGCGCAAAATCTGTTTTCTTGAGGCCACTATGACCCATCCTGTAGAACCCGTATTTCAGCCTAACAAACCGGACGTTGCCCCTGCGGCAGATCTGCCGCCGGAGGAAATTGATCGGCTGACCGATGAAATCATCGTCGCGCTCAAAACCGTATATGATCCGGAAATTCCTTCAGACATTTATGAGCTTGGCTTGATCTATCGCATCGAGATTGAGGACAGCCGGTTCGTCAATATCGACATGACACTTACAGCGCCAGCTTGCCCGGTTGCGGGCGAAATGCCCGGCTGGGTAGAAACCGCAGTGGCGGCTGTGCCGGGTGTGGCCGGTGCCAAGGTCAAAATGGTGTTTGATCCGCCGTGGGACCAGAGCCGCATGTCGGATGAAGCCAGAGTCGCGCTGGATATGTGGTAGGGCGGCGCATCAGCCGCTTCAATATGACAGGATAATAGCGTATCCGCCTTGTAAAATCACAGCGGATACAGCCTCTTGGACAGCCATTTTTACAGCGAAATCAGCGATCTAAGCACTGTTCGTCAGTTACCTTTCTTGGTGGTGCTGCCAGGCATGGATGGCACATGCAAATTGCTCGACAATTTCCATAGCGAAATCGGCAAAACCTGCCGGGTCTTGCCGATATCCTATCCCACAGACCGCGTTATGGACTATGCCGAACTCACCGCCTATGTCACGGCGCGGTTGCCGCAAACACCGTTCATAATTTTGGGTGAGAGTTTTTCCGGCCCGATAGCCATCGACATTGCTGTGTCGCAAGCCAATTGTCAGGGACTCGTGTTGGTCTCCACCTTTGCGAAAGCTCCGGCACCGCGTTTCTTGCTGCCGTTCACCCGGCTTTTTCATCCAAAGCTTCCGCTCAAATATTTCACGTCCCTCGTGCTTATGAGCGGGCAGGGCTCCGTGGCCGAGCAGAACGCGTTGCAACAAACGATTGCCTCGGTTCCAGCGCGTATTTTGCAAAAGCGTCTGAGATTTGTCTTAAAAGTAAATAAAATCAATATGTTACGACGGGTGAAAGTCCCGGTTTTGTGCCTCGCCGGGCGCTTTGACCGTTTGGTAGGGTTGCGTCATGCGCGCCGGATTGCTGCCAATGCGCCGCATTGCACCCTGCATGAAATGGCGGCGCCCCATATGCTGCTGGAAACCCACGCTGCGGAGGCAAGCGCTCTTATCCATAAATTCGCGGTTTCCTGCGCAACAGCAAGCTCAAACCTTTGAAATTTAGACTAATCGTGCTTATATGAAGCTGATCCGCAGGCCTTTAACCCGCGAGATAGGAACACAAAATGGCATCACGTTTTAAAGTTATCAGCCTGACAGACGCGGCAGCAGAGCGCGTTCAGGAAATCATGGCCAACTCTGAAAAGCCCTTGGCAGGATTGCGTATCGGCGTCAAAAACGGCGGCTGCGCAGGCATGTCCTACACGATGGATTGGGCCGAGACTCAAGGCCCGCACGATGATGTGGTTGAAGAGAAGGGCGTTCGCCTGCTCATTGATCCTAAAGCGGTGCTGTTTCTGTTTGGCACGCAAATGGACTTTCAGCAGAGCAAACTCTCCAGCGGTTTTGTTTTTAACAATCCGAACCAGACGGCTGCCTGCGGCTGTGGGGAAAGCGTGGCGATTACGCCGCTCGCGGAAAGCGCGATGCAGTAGGCTAGTCTCAATACCGAACCAGACTTGAGGCCGGATGCGACGTTAAGTCTTGGTTTTCAAAGGTTGAGATATGACCCCCGCCGCACTGCAAGATCTTTTCATGCCTCTTGGCCCTGTCGAAATCAAAAAGATGTTCGGGGCGCAAGGCATTTATTTTCGCGGCATGATCATCGCTTGTTACATCCGCGACCAGCTGTTTTTGAAAACAGATAGCGAAACCGAAAGCGCCTTCTTGGAGGCGGGTGGTCAGCCTTGGAAATACGAACACGCCAGCGGCGGCAAGCAAATCAAGATGCCTTATTGCACCCTGCCTGAATCCGCCTTTGATGACGATGACGAATTCAAGCACTGGTGCGAGCTTGCACTGGAGAGCGCCACCCGCGCCGAGGCGGCCAAAAAGCCGAAAACCGCAAAACGCAAGGCGTCTTCGCCGTAGCGCCACAGTAAATAGACCGCCGAAGCG
>JAYVYB010000239.1:0-2613 GCA_043784625.1 Methylovirgula sp. | reverse complement strand
CCGCTGACGATCGGAGAAGATTGCACCATTGGTCACGGCGCGATTTTGCATGGCTGCACGTTGGGCAATGGCGTGTTGATCGGTATGGGCGCTGTGGTTTTAAACGGGGCGCATATCCCTGATGGCTGCCTGGTGGGGGCTCATGCTCTGGTGACCGAGGGCAAGGTTTTCGCGCCAAATTCGCTGATTGTCGGCTCGCCAGCGCGCTCCGCCAAAACGCTGGATGCCGCCGGAGTGGCGCGGCTGAAGGGCGCTGCGGCGCATTATGTGCAGAATTCGCGGCGGTTTAAAGCCGATTTGCGGGAAGTCTAATAACGTCAATGGCGGCGCGCCTCGGTTTATGACGCGGGCTGTGTATTGCGCCGCCGCATCACAGGAGCACAACATGACCAATATAGAACAATCCGGCACATTTTCTCTTGGAGGCCGCCGCGTAAAACGTCTTGGCTATGGCGCTATGCAATTGGCGGGGCCGGGTGTTTTTGGCCCGCCGAAAGACCACGCTGGCGCGCTGGCGGTGTTGCGCGCGGCAATCGAAGCGGGCGTTGATCATATTGATACCAGTGACTTTTATGGCCCGCACATCACCAATCAAATCATCAAAGAAGCCTTGCACCCTTATTCGAAAGATTTGACCATTGTCACCAAAATCAGTGCGCGGCGCGGCGAAAAAGGCGAGTGGATTCCGGCACTCTCACGCGAGGAGTTGACCCAAGCTGTGCATGACAATTTGCGCAATCTCGGTGTGGATGTGCTGGATGTGGTGAATTTGCGCAGCATGCTCAATCCGCATCACCCGGTCGAGGGGCCGCTGGAAGCGCCGCTCACTGTTCTGGCAGATTTGCAAAGGCAAGGCTTGGTGCGCCACATTGGCCTCAGCAATGTCACCGCAAAGCAGGTTGCTGATGGAGCCCGGATTTGTGACATCGTTTGTGTGCAAAACCAGTATAATCTCGCCCACCGCGCTGATGACAGTTTGATTGACGATCTGGCGCAGGAGGGCATCGCCTATGTGCCGTTTTTCCCGCTTGGCGGGTTTACTCCGTTGCAATCTTCGGAGTTGAGCGCCGTTGCGTTGCGGCTTGGTGCCACGCCGATGCAGGTGGCTTTGGCGTGGCTGTTGCGGCGCTCGCCCAATATTCTACTGATACCGGGAACTTCGTCCGTGGCGCATCTTCATGAAAATCTCAGCGCGGCAGACTTGGTGCTGGATGATGAGGCATTGCGCGCGCTCAATGGCATCGGCGCAGCATCACATTAAAAAAAAGCCAGCCCGCCATTTTCTGGCTGAGGCTGGCAAGGAGCGAGGTTCGCAAAACGGGGGGATGAACCTCGAAACTGGCGGGAGACTAACGGGCGCTTACCTGAGCGCCGTTGGCTTCTCCCAATGACAGCCACAGGTTAGGGTTCTCTTGTGACTGGCGTTTGACAAAAGTGTAGCCGGTTTCACTCCAGACGCGGATATCTTCATTTAGATTGTCCAAAATTAGATCGCCTTTGGAGGTCTTGACGGTGAGAATGGCATGGCCGTTGCCCTGCAAATCCCGCACGACGGTCATCAACAGCGCCTGGCGCGGATAGCCCATATCCATCAGCAGCTTGCGCTTGTAGAGCGCATAAATCTTGCAATCTCCTTTGCCGTCGGTCGGGTAGTCCCAATGGTCGAGCATGGTGCCCCAATGTTCCAGATTGGTGACAGGCTGAATGAACGCATTTACCTGCTGATTTATGCGGCTGAGATCGTGGTTTGCTTTGCTGTTGAGCTGAATTTCGGCGGCGGGTAGCTCATCGACATTGCATTCTTCCGCATGGCGTCCGCAAAAATCCACCCAGCCGTAGGGCACCGATGTGGCAGTCCCGGCGGTGACAGTGGTGGCTTTAAAAGTGCGGGCCATCGCCGGAGACGCCGTGAGCGCCGCGACGCCCAGAGAAAACACAACCACCTTGACCAACTGACCTAACATTGCAAACCCCGTAATGTTCGTTGGGGTGAATGTGTCAGAGATGTTTTGCGCTCTTTTCAAATAAAAGCAGCGCTTTTGAGTGATTGCGGTTTATCTTTATGACCGCAGCGTCAAGACTACTGCGGATTTCAGATTAAGATTCAAATTTGAGCTAAATTTCCGTAAGGCACTGTATTCAAACACTGAAATTTAAATGACCCTAGGGCAGGCGGCGATTTGATTAATCTTTATTATGGGCGCCGTTAATCATAAAAGCGGCCGCGCTTGGTTAATTTGCCGCTGAAAACGACAAATTCCGTTATTTTATTTTCGTGAAATTTGAAAGCGGAGGGCTGTTTTGCGGCGCGCTCCTGTGCCAACAGCGCGGCTATTTGAAGTTAACCTTGGCTGCAGTGCTTATTGTATAAATTCCCCTTCTAGCGCGGTAGAGCGCGACACGGAGATGCTGCACGACCCTTGACCCTTCGCGCAGCAGTATCGTGCCTATCGAACGCTTGGTGTTGGAGCGCTGTATCGAGCTCATGATTTGTGCTGGAATTCTCTGATAACGGGCCAGAACATCGTCCTGAATTACAAGAGCGGGGCTAATTTGCAGCATTATGAGCTGCTTGGCAATGTCTGGGAATATGATGTGATCGAGGGGTTTTTG
>JAYVYB010000238.1:0-5816 GCA_043784625.1 Methylovirgula sp. | reverse complement strand
GGCGCAAGCGCCCGTCTGGATGGCCAAAAGGTTATCGTCAAGGGTGCAAAGGGCGAATTGTCCTTCATTGTTCCGGAAGACGTGTCAGTGGCTCTTGAGGACGGCGGGGTCAAGGTTGACCCGCGTTCGGACTCAAAGCGCGCTCGCGCAATGTGGGGTATGTCCCGCGCACAGATCAACAACCTCGTTGTTGGTGTGACTGCCGGCTTCGAAAAGAAGCTTGAAATCAATGGTGTTGGTTACAAAGCCGCAGTTGTTGGTCAGCACGTCAGCCTGTCGCTTGGCTACAGCCACGATGTGAACTATCCGATTCCCAAGGGGATCACCGTTGTTACGCCCAAGCCGACTGAAATTATTATTTCGGGGATCGACAAGCGTGAAGTTGGGCAGGTTGCTGCCGAAATCCGCGCTTATCGTGGACCTGAGCCTTACAAGGGCAAGGGTGTTAAATACGCTGGCGAATTCATCTTCCGTAAGGAAGGCAAGAAGAAGTAAGGAGAGGCCACGATGGCTAAGGATCTACAAGCAGGAGACCGCCGCAAAGCGCGCGTTCGCCGCACGCTCCGCGCCCGGGCCTTTGGTCGCCCGCGTTTGTCGGTGTTCCGTTCGTCTAAGCAGATTTATGCCCAGATCATCGATGATGAAAACGGCGTGACTTTGGTTGCTGCATCATCTTTGGAAAAAGATAACCGCACAGCTCTCAAGACGGGTGCTGATGTTGAAGCTGCAAAGACCGTTGGCAAACTAATTGCCGAACGCGCCAAAAAGGCAGGCGTAACAGCCGTGATTTTTGATCGCGGCAGCTACATGTTCCACGGCCGGGTTAAGGCTTTGGCTGATGGAGCGCGCGAAGGCGGGTTGGAGTTTTAATGTTCGGGGCGTTCGCGCCCCTTACATTTTACGATGGGTTTACTCATCATTGAGGCAAAGGGCCAATTTGGCCCTCTTGTCGTTTCGAAGCGAGCGGAGGGTTTCTCCGCGTTTAAGTGACGGATTTTAAAATGGCACGTGAAGGTGAAAGCGGAGGTCGCGGACGCGATCGGGACCGCGAAAAGGTAGACAGCGAATTTGTGGACCGTTTGGTACACATCAATCGCGTCGCCAAAGTTGTTAAGGGTGGCCGCCGTTTCGGATTTGCCGCGCTTGTGGTTGTTGGTGATCAAAAGGGCCGCGTTGGCTTTGGTCACGGTAAGGCCCGTGAAGTTCCAGAGGCAATCCGCAAGGCAACTGAAGCTGCAAAGCGTGGTTTGATCCGCGTTCCGCTGCGTGAAGGCCGTACATTGCATCACGACGTTCTCGGCCGCCATGGCGCCGGACGTGTTATCTTGCGCTCCGCGCCGGCAGGTACCGGCATCATCGCCGGCGGCCCGATGCGCGCCGTGTTTGAAACACTCGGAATGCATGACGTTGTTGCCAAGAGCCAAGGGTCTTCAAACCCGTACAACATGGTTCGCGCCACGTTCGATGCTCTGAAGCATGAAGATTCGCCACGTTCGGTTGCGGCTCGCCGTAGCTTGAAGGTTTCGACCTTGCAGTCCCGCCGCGTTGGCGTGGACGCTGATTCTGTCGATTCGTGAGGCGACCATGACAAACACAGCACATAAATCTGTAGTGGTTGAACAAACCCGCAGCCCGATCGGTCGCCCGGCTGATCAGCGTCAGACGCTGATTGCGCTTAAGCTTAACCGTATCGGTCGCCGTTCTACCTTGATCGATACGCCTTCATTGCGCGGGTTGATTGCCAAGGTTGCGCATCTCGTTCGCATCGTCGAAGGCCAGTGAGGAGAAGAACATGAGACTCAATGGACTTACAGACAACGCAGGTTCTTCCAAGAAGCGCATGCGTGTTGGACGCGGTATCGGTTCCGGCAAGGGCAAGACCGGTGGTCGCGGCGTAAAGGGTCAGAAGGCCCGTACCGGTGTGGCAATCAAGGGCTTCGAAGGCGGCCAGATGCCATTGCATCGTCGTTTGCCGAAGCGCGGCTTCCACAATTTGTTCCGTCTTGACTTCAATGAAGTCAACATTGGCCGCATTCAGACCGCAGTTGATGCGGGTTTCCTGGATGTTAAAAAGCCGGTGACTGTTGATGCACTTGTTGCAGCTGGCGTTTGCGCCCGCGCACGTGACGGTGTTCGCATTCTTGGTTCGGGTGAATTGAAGGCGGTTGTGCATTTTGAAGTTGTCGGAGCGTCTAAGACCGCTGTGGCTGCTATCGAAAAGCTCGGCGGTTCGGTAAAGATCCTGGAAAACAAGGCTGATGCCGCGCAACGCACTGCAAATGAGCAGAAAGCGGATGCCAAAAAGGCAAAAGCCAAGGCTTAAGCCAAACGAAATCGGCTTTGCGGTTGACGCAAATCTTATTTTCATTCAAACGGGGCGTGGGGGTTGAAGCCTTTCCGCCCCGTTCGCATGTACAGTGTTCTATAGCGCATGGTCTGCGCATTTGATTTTTGAAATTGGAGCGGGACAATGGCATCGGCCGCCGAACAGCTAGCATCAAACTTGAATTTGTCAGCGTTTTCTAAAGCCGATGAATTGAAAAAGCGGATATGGTTTACGCTGGGAGCGTTGATCGTCTACCGTCTTGGCACCTATATCCCGCTTCCGGGGATTGACCCGGCCGCATTTGCGGCTTCGTTCAAAACCCAATCGCAGGGAATCGCCGGACTTTTCAACATGTTTTCGGGCGGTGCGGTGCAACGCATGGCGATTTTTGCGCTGAATATCATGCCGTATATCTCGGCCTCGATTATCGTGCAGCTGTTGTCCAGCGTGGTTCCTTCTCTGGAAGCCATCAAGAAGGATGGCGAAGCGGGCCGTAAGGTTCTCAACCAATATACGCGTTATCTCGCGGTTATCCTTGCAGCGTTTCAGGCCTACGGCATATCGGTCGGGCTGGAGGGGCAGGGCAGTATTGTGGCCGATCCGGGCATATTCTTTCGGATTTCGACTGTTATCACGCTGACCGGCGGCACCATGTTTCTGATGTGGTTGGGTGAGCAGATTACCGCGCGCGGCGTGGGTAATGGCTCATCGCTGATCATCTTTGCCGGTATTGTCGCCGGGTTGCCGGCTGCCGTGGTCAACACGCTGGAGCTGGGTCGCCAAGGCGCTATTTCGACGCCGTTGATTCTGGGCGCTCTGGTAATGGCCGTGGGCGTGATCGCATTTATTGTGTTCATGGAGAGGGCGCAGCGGCGTTTGTTGGTGACCTATCCCAAGCGGCAGGTTGGCAATAAAGTGTTTGACGGGCAAACATCGTTTCTGCCACTCAAACTGAATACGGCCGGTGTTATCCCGCCAATCTTTGCGTCTTCGTTGTTGTTGCTGCCAACCACCATTGCCAATTTTGCGCAAAGCGGAGGTACAGGGATTTTGGCAACTATCTCGACATATCTCGGCCACGGCCGCCCGCTGTATATGGTGGCCTATGTCGGCCTGATCATGTTTTTCGCGTTTTTCTACACCGCGAGTGTGTTTAACCCGGTGGATACCGCTGACAATTTGAAAAAGCATGGTGGTTTTATTCCGGGTATTCGTCCGGGCGAAAAAACTGCTCAGTTTATTGATAAGGTGTTGACCCGCATCACAGTTATTGGCGCGCTCTATCTCGCTTTGATCTGTCTCTTACCCGAATTGCTCATATCGCAGGCGTCGCTGCCGTTCTATTTTGGCGGTACATCCTTGCTGATCATGGTCAGCGTGGTTATGGATACAATAGCGCAGGTGCATGGGCATTTGCAGGCGCATCAATATGAGGGCCTCGTAAAGAAGGCCAAACTCAGAGGGAAGAAAAAATGAGACTGATTCTGTTGGGTCCGCCCGGGGCAGGCAAAGGTACCCAATCGACGCGGCTGATGACAGAATACAAAATTCCGCAGCTTTCCACCGGAGACATGTTACGAGCTGCAGTAAAGGCTGGAACACCAATCGGCGTTAAGGCGAAAGCCGTCATGGATTCTGGCGCACTGGTCTCTGATGACATTGTGGTTGGGATTGTCGCGGACCGTATCGAAGAAGCCGACGCCAAGAATGGCTTCATCCTTGACGGTTTTCCGCGCACGGTGGCTCAAGCTGAAGCGCTTGATGCTATGTTGGCTCATAAGAAAATGAAGCTCGACGCGGTTATCGAGCTCAAGGTTGACGAAAGCGCGCTGATGGCGCGCATCCGGCAGCGGGCTGATGAAACCGTGAAGGCCGGCGGCACAGTGCGGGCAGACGACAATCCGGCAAGTTTTCAAATCCGGCTTGAAGCCTATCGTGAACAGACCGCACCTGTATCTGCGCATTATGCCAAGCGTGGCGAGCTCAAGCTTGTTGATGGTATGGCACCAATCGACCAAGTGTCGGCAGCTATTGATAAAATTCTGAAGTAAACGTTGACGTGTGACTGATTTACGTCTAATCACCCGTCATCAAGCTTAAGCGCTGAAGGTTTTTCAGCGCTTTTTTGTTTTGACTATTCATTGACCTTTCAGGCCGGCCTCCACCGGAGAAGGGTTTTTGGTAATCGCCAAACGTGAGTTTGGCTGACATGGAGAAGTGAAGTGGCACGTATAGCTGGCGTCAACATACCGACGAACAAGCGCGTTATCATCGCGTTACAATATATTCACGGCATCGGCCCCAAAAAGGCTGAAGAGATCTGCCAAAAAGTAAGCATTCCTGCTGAGCGCCGCGTTATGCAGCTCACCGATGCGGAAGTGCTGCAAATCCGCGAAACCATTGACCGTGATTATATGGTTGAAGGCGACTTGCGCCGCGAAGTTTCTATGAACATCAAGCGTTTGATGGATCTTGGTTGCTACCGTGGTTTGCGCCATCGTCGTGGCTTGCCGACCCGTGGTCAGCGTACCTCGACCAATGCCCGCACCCGCAAGGGTAAATCCAAGCCGATCGCCGGTAAGAAGAAATAATAATCCCCAGCGCCTGGCATCACGGGCGCGCTTGAAGGACGGAACTAAGACCTATGGCAAAAGAAGCAGCACGCGTTCGCCGCCGCGAACGAAAGAATATTGCATCGGGCGTCGCCCATGTGAATTCGACATTCAACAATACAATGATCACCATTACCGATGCGCAGGGCAACACGATTTCGTGGTCTTCCGCTGGCACCATGGGCTTCAAAGGTTCGCGTAAATCGACACCTTTCGCTGCCCAGATGGCTGCAGAAGATGCGGCCAAAAAGGCTGCGGAACATGGCGTTCGCACCATCGAAGTGGAAGTTTGCGGTCCGGGTTCGGGCCGTGAATCGGCACTGCGCGCTTTGCAGGCCGCAGGCTTCGCTGTGACATCCATCCGTGATGTGACCTCGATCCCGCACAACGGCTGCCGCCCGCGCAAGCGTCGGCGCGTTTAATCCATCATATTCCGGAAGCCGCACTGTGGCTTCCGGCATAAAACAGTCCTTACCGACGGGGGAGGACTGCATTTTATTTTCCGACAGCTTGAGGCCAGGGTTGACGAACCGATATGCCTCTCGCGCACATTAGAAAGGTGCCGTCGTGATTCAGAAGAATTGGCAAGAACTGATTAAACCAACCAAGCTGGAAATTCAGGTTGGTGATGATCCAAAACGTTTCGCAACCGTGATTGCAGAGCCGCTTGAGCGTGGCTATGGCCAAACGCTGGGCAACAGCCTGCGCCGCATTTTGCTGTCATCTTTGCAAGGCGCCGCTGTCACTGCATTGCAGATTGATGGCGTGTTGCATGAATTCTCTTCCATTCCGGGCGTTCGCGAAGATGTCACAGACATCGTTCTGAACGTTAAGGACATTGCGATCAAGATGGGTGCTGAAGGTCCGAAGCGCCTCGT
>JAYVYB010000237.1:0-4672 GCA_043784625.1 Methylovirgula sp. | reverse complement strand
CTATGCGAAACGCTATCGGTCCGGTAACCAAGTCGAACGAACGCTTGGCCGATGTAACCAAATCAATTGGCGAGAGCATAGACCGCTCAGTAAAATCGCTTGGCGACAGTCAAATTGCAGCAATCGCACTCTCCGAAACACTTAATGCCCAAATTGCCCGGATTACAGCGACTTGGACCGATTATGAACGGCGCTTTGGAAAAGTAGACGAAGACCTCGGCAGGGCTTTCGAAAAACTAGCCAGCGAAACGCACAAGCAATCCCAGTTGTTGGCCGACCAAACCTCAAAAATCGACCAAGGATTGGCCAAAGCAATTGATCTTCTCACTCCTGCCGTCAAAGAAATGGGCTATGGCGCTGAAGAAATCGGAAAGGCTGTGCAGGACTTAAAAACGACATTGCAGAGCGCCGGAAGGGACTTAAAACTTACTGAGGCCGTCAAATGATTGCAGAAGACGACGCTTCATCAGGGTCGGAAGAGGGCGAGAACTACTTCGTGTCCATGACCGATATGATGATCGGCGTCCTTTTCATATTTATCATAATGTTGATGACATTTGCTTTGGATTTTCGTCGAACGACAGATGTGCAAGAGGACGCGTTAAAAGTTGCACAGCAAGTTGCGATTAAACTTGATAATTTGCAGGCCGACGTGAAAGCCCAAATTGAACGGATGGAAAAGTCTTCAGAGGATCGTCGTCGGTTGCTTGAAGACATTCAAAAGCAACTGGCAAATGAGGGGTTAAGCGTTCAAATCGACGAAACCAATGGTGTTCTTCGTCTGACCGAAGATGCGGTGAGGTTCGCTCCCAGCCGATTTGATCTTGTCGATCGCAACAAGGAAAACGTCGACAAAATATCGAGAGTATTGGGCCGGGTGTTGCCCAAATATGTGCCCTGTCAAGCGCTTGGCGATCAGGCTGTTTGTCCAGCAACGGAGAGTGCCGCGATAGAGACTCTTTTTATTGAAGGTCATACCGATAGCACTGGCAAAGACGCAGATAATTGGCAGTTATCTACGGCTAGAGCCGTCAATACTTTTCGTGAGATAATCAGCGTTTCACCCGCTTTACGGACTTTGCGAAATAGAAAGCAGGAGGAAATTATATCGGTATCTGGTTATGCAGCCACCCGTCCTATAGACACTCGGAACCTGGCGGAAGCTTGGGATAAAAATCGACGTATTGATTTACGTTTTGTCATGGAAACGGACGATAGGAAGGGCTTGGAACAAATCCTCAAGGTCACCAATGACATGAGAGGTGAAATAGATCGATTGCGTACCGTCAGTGGAGTCGCACCGTGAGCTTGAAACAAGCATGTCAAAATTATTTGAGGTCGTCAGCGTTGCCAATCAAAATTCCGGCGGAGTCTGCAACGGGCCAAAAATCAAAGCAACTTTCAGTCATTTTGCAACGCCCGGCAACTCATTTTGCGCCTGCTGAAGATATTGAAGCTGTCCTTCGGCGGATCAATGTTCAATTGCTTGACGGAACAGACTTATCAATTAGCGACCTTCGGCAATCTCCTTGGGGAATATGGACTGGCAACGAGCCGCTTTGTGCAAGCCAAGGAAAGCTGGAACTCCTTTTAGAGCAAATGACTAAAGCGAATGATCGCCGAGTCTACCGGGCGCTCGCCACAGTGTTCTTGTATGGGTTCGAGGTTGATAGGTCTCTGATTAAATTCGTCGCAAGTTTTCTGAAAAAGAATATCAACAAGCTGGGGGAGCCTTGGCTCAAGGCAAATAATTCGCTGCAGCTCTTTTCGGTAGAGCAGAGTCCCAATATCGTCGCCCGTCTTGCCCTGGAAAACAAAAAAACGCCGGATGATATTCTTGTCGACTTTGGATTGGTTGATACCAATTGGTTCATTGGTTTTCGAGAGGCAGCCTTTGAGGCGGGATTTCTTCAACTGGCTCAAAGTGGTGCCGAGTCGCCGCTTGCTCGATTGGAAATGATAAAACTTTGGATCTATGATGGCGACAAAGTCCGGATGGACAGTTTGAAGATTGCCGCAGTTAACGCGGCAATATTGCCATTTCGCGGACAAAAGCCTTCCAAGGATCTGCGTGACGTTTTTTTGAGCTTTGTCCTGCCGTTGCTCAACGATCCTCGGATTGCAGGTGGAAATTGGAGCCGTTGCCAAAGCGCCGAACAAATTGTCAGAATTTGGCTTACCGAACAATCCCTTCGTCAATTCTTTGACGTTGTGGGCAGAGTTGCTCCGCCTGAGCATTGGGATTACCGCAGCAGGTTCTGGTGGGCCTTACATCAAAGAGGCTACGTTGATGAAGCTTGGGTTGTCTTTGAAGCTGATGGTGCCGCCATGGCCAGAAGACTGTTTGGTAAAGACCTTACGTTCGGGCGATTTAGTCAAACACAAGGTGTTCAAAAGGGTCATTCTGTCCTTATCTTAAAACTTGGAAGCTTGATCGTGACAGAATGGAGCCACAGTAGCCCTTGCAGTATTTGGGATGAGCTTCAGGGTCCCAATGGTCCCAAGTTATATTCGCAAAAGTATGATCCCAATGATCTAAAAAAGAGCTTTTACGGCGGCCAAGCCACAGAAAATATGACGAGACAAGGTGTTTTTTATCATAGGTCTTCGACTACCTACTTTTGGCAGAAAGAAATCGCAAACCATCTGCGCTCAAAGCGACAAATTTTGATCAAACAATCTGAATATGAGGTTCGCAGTTGAGTATTAGATTTAGCCACACCGTCGAAGAAGATGGAATATATTTGGTCCTTTCCGAAATACGGCTGCTTCGACCCGACCGCATCATTGCTACAGCAGATTGGGGAAAATATATAGGAAGAGCGACTGATAGACTTCTGCGAGCCCTGATTTCGGATAACAAAGCGACACTGTTGCAAACTCAACTCAAAATTCCTCACAGAACACTTGCCGACATTTCAGCACATCTCGCGGAAAAATTGCTACTCCCTGACCTTGTGCCGATGTCCATGTCTTTGGAATTCAAAGGCCGCTTGGACTCAACCTTTGGAGAAATCAATGTCAGGTGGTCGGATCTAAGCCATCGGCAGACTCATGCAGCGAGAGTTGGTGCTATCCTCAAGGTTGCAGGAAAAAATGGTCGAATTTCCAACTTGCTCTATTCGTTGAGCGAAGCCATCGACCAGTTTAATGCAACCAAAACACGCCCGTATGACGAAAGAGTTGCTACTTGGATCCCCATCCAATCGCTCTTAGCATCTGCAAGTGGGCGTGAGGTCTCAACGGACGATTATGCAAAGAGCCTAACATTTTACCAGGCCGGTGCGTTCTCATTGGACATCAAAGAAACTGCGAAAGGGCCAATATTCACGCCTGTCTTAATGAGTCTGGTCAAAGCACCTAGCCTCGAAGATAACGCACCAACAACGGACGTAGCAGGAACCATCGAGCCGGACTTGCAGGGCAGCGAATTGCACGATCAAATCATCGATGCATTATTACCCCCTGATTTGCAACGACAGTTTGACGAGAAATGTTTTTCTGGGGCAGGGCCAACTCGAGAGGCCTATGTACTTGCCCGCAACGTCTATGCTGTTCTTACGCCTGAATTGCAGATTGCAATCGACGTCGTCAAATCTAAACGAAACGTACCACTTTCGGACCGGCGTACATTTTTAAAGAATCCTCGCGTCGCAATTTCTCAGGCTTTGCAATCTGCTGGGCGAGAAACGACATCGGTATTTGTTGAAACAAGACAGTATTCCGATAGAGTCGAGGGATTGGGTGTATGGACAGAGATATCGCTGCCCCCCACAAACCGCTCTGGTGGATGGTTGCCCGAATATTTGGCGGAATCAGCCACCGACAAACTGAGGATCAACGCCGATAATATTGCGGAGATAAGTGAAAAAATAGACCAAGCCAAATCGCGAGGTCTGACCGAAATTGAAATAGATGGCAAACTGACTTCGATAGCCGAGTTAGCCACGGAAATAGAAAAAGTACGTGAAACAATACAGGCAGCCGAGGGCGACATAGAAGTTGATGCGAACTTGGGCAGGACGGAAAGCGAAATAGTCGAACGTGTCGGCTTAACAATCAAAAACAACATTGACGGTGTCGAATATGAAATTCCACGACGCCCGCGATTCCCGCTTATTCCAACGCAATTTCCTCATGCCAGCATGAGTTCAAATAGTCCAAAAGCGCATCAAATAGATGGATTTAATTGGCTTGTTAATGCTTGGATTAAGGGATGGCCCGGTGTTTTGCTTGCCGACGATATGGGTCTTGGTAAAACATATCAGGCACTCGCTTTCTTAGCCTGGACTCGCCTAAATGTGGAAGCAAAGCGACGCCAGTACCCAAAAGTCATGTCTACGGGACCTTTTCTAGTGGTTGCACCCACGGCATTGCTCAGAAATTGGCGCGATGAGGCCGAACTTCATTTGAGTGATCAGGGATTGGGTGAGATCATTGAAGCCTTTGGAAGCGGGTTAAAGCGGCTAAAAAGGAAAAAGAATGATAATTGGTCCCCCGAAGATGCTTTGGACTTGGACCAAATTAAAAATGCCGATTGGATTTTGACAACTTACGAAACTCTTGCCGACAATCATCAAGCTTTTGCACGAGTTCCGTACTCAGTGGTCGTCTTCGACGAAATTCAAAAAATCAAAGAACCGGGCTCAATAAATACAAGGTCGGCCAAGAC
>JAYVYB010000236.1:0-28660 GCA_043784625.1 Methylovirgula sp. | reverse complement strand
CCGAGGCTGCTTTTGCCAAGGCCGCCAAAGTTGTTTCGATTGAGATCGTCAATAACCGTGTGGTTGCCAACTATATGGAAACCCGCGCTGCCATCGGCGAATATGACACCAAGCACGACGCTTATGCTTTGACCACAGGCACCCAGGGCGTGCATGGCGTGCGCGGCGTTGTGGCAAAGGACATTCTGAAAATTGATGTGAAAAAGCTGCATGTAAAAACGCCGGATGTGGGCGGCGGTTTTGGCACCAAAGGTTTTGTCTATCGCGAATATCCGCTGGTTTTAGAGGCAGCCAAGCGCCTCGGCCGCCCGGTGAAATGGGTTGCGGACCGCTCGGAGCATTTCGTATCTGACGCGCAAGGGCGGGATAATATTACCAAAGCGCAGATGGCGCTGGACGCGCGCGGGCGGTTTTTGGGAATGAAGGTCGATATTCTGGGCGGGGTGGGGGCCTATCTCTCGGCGTTTGCGCCCTATGTGCCATGGCTGGGTATGAGCATGGCCACGGGCTGCTACGACATTGGCAGCTATTTTGGCCGCACCCGCGTGGTGTATTCGCATACGGTTCCGGTGGATGCCTATCGCGGGGCGGGCAGGCCGGAGGCGGCCTATGTGCTGGAGCGGCTGGTGGACGCCTGCGCGCGGGAAATGAACATGCGCCCCGAAAAAATCCGGGCGATGAATTTCGTTACTCCCAAGCAAATGCCGTTTCGCACTTTGACAGACCGCACCTACGATGTGGGCGATTTTGCCGGAGCGCTCGACGCGGCGCTGACCAAGGCCGACTATGCCGGATTTGGCAAGCGGGCCAAAGCTGCTGCCAAAGCGGGTAAGCTGCGCGGGATCGGCATGGCCTCTTATATCGAATGTACAGCCTGGGGCGATGGCGAAGAAGGCTCGGTGGAATTGCGCGCTGATGGCACGTTTTTGATGCGTGTCGGCACCCAATCGAACGGGCAGGGGCATGAAACTGCCTATGCGCAGGTTGTGGCGCAATATCTGGATGTGCCGTTGGAACGGATTTCGCTGATTCAGGGCGACTCGGAGCAGGTGCCCACCGGCAATGGCACCGGCGGCTCGCGGTCTATTCCTGTTGGCGCCGCGATGTTGACGCGCGCCAGTGTTACGCTGGTGCGGCAGCTTAAAGATTTGGCGGCAGATATGCTGGAAACGGCGGCGGGAGACTTGGAGATTGAGGACGGCACCATTCGCGTGGCGGGGACAGATCGTTTTGTCACCTATGGCGCGCTGGCGGCTTCACCCAAGGCGAGCAAGGCCAAGCTGAAGGCCGTGGCGGAATTTGTGCCGCCCGAGGCAACCTACCCGAACGGCACGCATGTGTGCGAGGTGGAGATTGACCCGCAAACCGGCGTGACCGAAATTGTTGGATACCACCTTGTTGATGATTTTGGCATGACGCTTAACCCGATGTTGCTGGCGGGGCAGGTGCATGGCGGTATTGCCCAAGGCATTGGCCAAGCGCTGATGGAGAATACGATTTTTGATGCCGAGGGGCAGCTGATTTCGGCCAGCCTGATGGATTACGCGTTGCCGCGCGCGGATCATCTGCCAAGCTATGGTTTTGAAACGCGCAACATCCCTTCCACCACCAATCCTATGGGCCTGAAGGGTGCCGGCGAGGCTGGCTCTATCGGCTCCAGCCCGGCAGTGATGAACGCGGTGATCGATGCGCTGCATCGGGGCTATGGCATCACGCATATTGATATGCCTGCAACGCCGCACAAGGTGTTTGAAGCCATTCGGGATGCGGGCGGGTATCGCTGAGGCAGCACTGCGAAAGGCTGCGTTTAGCTTTGTTGCTTCGGCGCAAGAGCGGCGAGAGGCACTTTGTCTCCGCGCCGTGCCTGACGGATATTTTCAAGAAACTGCCGGGCGCTGTTGTCCCATGTGTAGGTATTGGCCACATCCAGCGCGAACTGTCGTGGAATTTTGAGCGCTTTGAGGCAGGCTTCCTGCAAATTCTCGCTCAAATAACCGGCATTGGTGCCGCCGATGACATCCAGCGGGCCGGGAACCGGAAAGGCCGCCACTGGCAGGCCGCTGGCCAAAGCCTCTAATAGCACGATGCCGAAGGTATCGGTGCGGCTGGGGAAGCAGAACACATCGGCGCTTGCATAAATTTGGGCCAGCTCCTCACCGGATTTGACGCCGAGGAACCGTGCGTTGGCATAGCGCGCCTCGAGTGTTTTGCGGGCGGGGCCATCGCCGACCACCACTTTGGTGCCCGGCAGATCAAGCTCCAGAAACGCCTCGATGTTTTTTTCAACGGCCACTCTGCCCACATAGAGAAACAGCGGAGTTTTGAAGGGCAAGATCGACGGGCGTGGATGAAACAGCGTTTGGTCCACGCCGCGCGACCAGCGCATGATTTGGGTGAAGCCACGCGCCCGCAACTCATTTTCGACGCTTTGGGTGGAGACAAAGGTGCCAATTCCGCCATTATGAAAGCGCCGCAGCAGGGCATAAGTCCAGCTCAACGGGAACGGTACCCGCGCGGCGATATATTCGGGAAAGCGGGTGTGATAGCTGGTGGTGTAGGGGCGCTTGGACTTCAGGCAATAGCGCCGCGTTGCCAGGCCAATCGGCCCTTCCGTGGCGATGTGGATATGTTGCGCACCGGATTTTTCAATGAGCTTGCCGATCATGCCGGATGTTACCAAGCTGAGGCGAATGTCCGGATAGGTGGGCATTGGCAGCGTCTTGAACAGTTGCGGCGTGATAAATGTGAAGGTCGCGCCCTGAGCCTGAGCGGCCCGCGACATATTGAGCAGGCTTTGCACCACGCCATTGACCTGCGGCAGCCATGCGTCGGTTGCGACCAAAACCTGCATTGAAGGCTCTCGATCAGGCAGCTTGCACCTGTGATTTGGGTGAGGGTTTCGCGGCAGGCTCGCTTGCTAAAACTTCATCCGGTTTGGTAGCCAACCAATGCAGAATTTCCATGCGGCCATCAGCGTGCTCGGCTATTGCGGTGCAGGATTCAACAAAATCGCCGGTGTTCATATAGGTTATGCCATCAATATCGCGGATGGCGGCGTGGTGAATGTGACCGCAAATGATGCCGTCTGCGCCATATTTGCGGGCTTCATCGGCCAATGCCACTTCGAACGACCCGATGAAATTCACCGCCTTTTTTACTTTGAGCTTCGCCCATGCCGAAAACGACCAATAGGGGAAGCCGAGCTTGCGGCGGAAAAAGTTGTAGTGGGTGTTGAGGAAAATGGCGAAATCATAGGCCCAATCGCCAAGATAGGCGAGCCAGCGCGCATTGCGGACCACAAGATCAAACTCATCGCCATGCATAATCAGGAAGGTTTTGCCATCGGCAGACTTGTGCATGGTGCGGCGCAGGATTTCGATGCCGCCGAAGCTATGTTCGACAAATTGGCGGGCGAACTCATCATGATTGCCGGGGATGAACACCATTTTGGTGCCTTTGCGGGCTTTGCGCAGCAGTTTTTGTACCACGTCATTATGACTCTGCGGCCAATACCAGCCGGATTTTAACCGCCAGCCGTCGATGATGTCACCCACCAGAAAGATAGTGTCGGCGTCGTTCCATTTGAGGAAATCCAAAATCAAATCCGCCTGCGCGCCTTTGGAGCCAAGGTGGAAGTCTGACAGAAATAGCGTCCGGTATTGGGTGGTTTTTTCTGCGGCCATTTTTAGATTTCCTGCGGCAGGGCGTACTAATCAGATTTCAAAAAGCAGTTTCATGTTGCGTTGATGTGACAGGCGGGCGATGAAGCCTTTTGCGGTAGAATTAGCGGGAGAAAACGCGCTTTGCTTGGCGGAATTGGCCTGAAAATACTCTCCACCCTGCTGTTCACCTTGATGAATGCGCTGGGCCGTGCCGAATCGGCGACATTTCCGACAGGGGAAATTGTGTTTTTTCGCTCCTGGCCGGCTTTGCTGGTGTTGATTGCGTGGTTGCATTGGCGCGGCGAGTTTCCCGGCGGAATTGCCACACGGCGGCCATTTGGGCATTTGCTGCGCGGGTTTATCGGCTCAGGCGGCATGTTTTTTGGCTTTGCGACGCTGGCTTTTTTGCCGCTGGCCGACGCCGTGGCAATTGGTTTTGCAACGCCGCTGATCGGTGTGGCTTTGGCGGCCTGGATTTTGAAAGAGCGGGTTCGGGCCTATCGTTGGAGCGCGGTTGGTGTCGGCTTTATTGGCGTTGTGGTGATGTTGTATGAACATCTGGGGGCTGACCCGGTGGAGGGGTCGGCGCGGGCGATAGGTTCAACACTGGCGCTGATCGGCGCTGTTTGTTCTGCCGGGGCAATGACCCAAACGCGCAGGCTGACTCAAACCGAGCAAACAGGCGCGATTGTGTTTTATTTTTCGCTGCTTACGACGGTTTTGGGGGCGCTAAGCTGGTTTTTACCAGTGATCTTGCCGAAAATTGCTAGCGGGCAGGTGTGGTTGTGGCCGCCGCTGTTTGATGTGTTGCGGTTGGGCATGATGGGGATTTTGGGTGGCGTGGCGCAAATTGCCATGACCGAGTCTTATCGGCGCGCCGATGCATCGGTTGTGGCGGCATTTGACTATACATCGATGATTTGGGCGGTAACCATTGGCTATGTGGCGTTTGGCGATTTGCCATCGCGCTATATCGTGATTGGTGCGGGCATCGTTATTTTGTCCGGGGTATTTGTGATTTGGCGCGAGCACCGCCTTGGCTTGTTGCGCGGGCCGAACGCGACAACATAACGGGCTTTATGGGGGGCTTTTGTGATGAAGTATCATTTCTCCGAACACCAATTGTTGCATAGGCCGACGCAATATGTGGTGCATGGCCGTATCGTCAATCCGTTTGAAAACGGCGAGCGCGCGAGCGTGTTGCAGGGCGCTTTGGCGGATGCGGGTGTGGTGCGGGCGGCTGCCAACGGGACGCAGATGGAACAGATTCTTGCGGTTCATGCGGGGCATTACCTCGACTATTTGCGCGAGGCCTACACAGATTTTATGGCATTGCCAAACCATGGGCCGGAGGTGTTGCCGAATGTTCATGCCTACATCGGTGCCTCGGCGAGTTATGAGCAAAGGCCGAAACCGCGCACGACCGGCATTTTAGGACGCTCCGGCTGGTATGTCGGGGATCTCTCAGCCGCGATCATGGAGGGGACTTATCCGGCGGTGATCGCCTCGGCTCAAAGCGCAATCGGTGCGGCGGAAGAGATTTTGCAAGGCGGAGCCGCAAGCTTTGCGCTGTGCCGTCCGCCGGGACATCACGCTTATGTTGACCGGGCGTCGGGGTTTTGCTTTTTGAATAATGCTGCGATTGCTGTCGAAGTCCTGCGAAAGACTTTTGCGCACGTTGCGTTGCTGGATTTTGACACGCATCACGGTGACGGGTCTCAGGCGATCTTTTATCAACGCGACGACGTGTTTTTTGGCTCAACCCATACCGACCCGAGTGCCTATTATCCGCATTTTGCCGGATATGCTGATGAGCGCGGTGCGGGCAAGGGGACGGGCTATAATCTCAATTTGCCGCTGGCTTATGGCTCGGACGACGCGGCTTTTGTTGCGGCGAATGTGCAACTGATGGAGGCGGCGAGGCAGCGCGGGGCTGAGGCCTTGGTGCTTTCGGCGGGGTGGGACGCCCATCATCTTGACCCGTTTTCGAAGCTCGCGGTAACGACGGACGCTTATGCCCTAATTGGCGAGCTTTACGGCCATCAGAAACTGCCGACCGTTATCGTGCAGGAGGGTGGCTATTCGCTGCAAGGCATTCATGAGGCGGCTAGCGCTTTTGTCAAAGGCTTCAGGTCTGCGCGGGGGTGTTGACGGAGGCGTTATCAAAGCCGATTTCGTTCGTAATATCGAACGATGTTTGCTAAAATGCGTGCTCATTCGGGGCGCGTAACATGGGTGTAGAAGGCAGAGACCGGGTAAAGGTGTTGGAAGCAGGCGCGATGGTGCTGAGCGGGCAGCTTGGCAAAAGCGTGTTGCGCTATCGCAAAGCGCTCAACCTGTCGCTTTCCGAGCTGTCCGAGCAATCCGGCGTTGCGAAAAGTATCATCAGCCAAATCGAGCGCAACGAGACCAATCCGACATTGGCCACCATCTGGCGGCTGGCGCAGGCATTGGATGTGACCATCGAAAAAATCCTGCAAACAGGAGACGACGACCCGTTTGTGGAAAAAACGGTGAAGGGCGATATGCCGTTGCTGATTTCCGACGATGGCAAGTGCCGTTTATCCATCACCGGATGGATCAAGACGGTTGATTGGCTGCAATGGTATGATTTTCAGGCCGAGCCGGGCGGTGTGCTGGAATCCGACCCGCATCAGCGCGGCTCGATTGAGTCGCTCTCCGTGCTTTCCGGCGAATTGGAAGTTGAAGTTGCCGATGTTATCGAGCGCGCCGGGGCAGGCGACACATTGCGCTACCGGTGTGACCGCCGTCACACCATCCGCAATGTTTCAAGCCAGCCTGCCCACGCCACTATGGTGTGCATTTTGAAGGCGGCGGTGATGGAGTGAATGTACTAGCATGTCAGATATGTGAAATGCGCAATACACATATGCAGATTTATTAGCTAACGCTATGCGGGCAGGCTGCCTTGCCGAATCGGGGTTGCTTACCGCATGTTTGCCGCATCGCTTTTGCGAAAAACAGTTCACACTTTTTCGTCCGATGCTGTCATGCTCGCCAAAATCCATTCCTTTGCTCCCTCAACGCAGCTCGCGATCTTGCTTGGCAGCATCTATTTTTACATCGGCATTTTCGCGCCGTTTTTTCCGCTATGGCTAACCGCACGCGGGCTTAGTCCGGGAGAAGTCGGGCTGGTGCTAGCAGCGCCCATTGTGGTGCGCGTGGCGGCAAACCCGCTGATTTTATCCTTTGCCAGCCAGCGGCAGGCGGTCGATGAAGCGATGTTATGGTGCGCGATTGCGTCGCTTGCGGGTTTTGTCGGCTTGGTGTTTTGCCACTCGTTCTGGCCGCTGCTGATTGTGACCGGCCTGACTTTTGTATTTCAGGGCTCGATGATGCCATTGAGCGACGTGATGATCCTCAATCAGGTCGCGAAAAACGCCAGTCTGCACTATGGCTCCATCCGGTCCTGGGGCTCCGTTGCGGTGCTGGCCGGTATGTTGATTGCCGGAGCCTTGGCGGGAGTATTGCCAAGCGAAGCGATCATCTGGATGCTGGTTTTGTCGGCAATTGCGCAGGCGCTGATTTGCACGGCTTTGCTGTCCAAGGCCAGCGGACACACCAAGCATTTGGCGAGCAAAGCGCCGCCGCGCGATATGAAGCGGCTCGATCTGGTGTTGGTTGTGATTGTTGCGGCGGCGCTGGTGCAGAGCAGCCATGCGATGATCAGCGGCTTCAGCTCCATATTGTATCATTCGCGCGGCTATTCGGATTTCTTCATCGGCTGGGCTTGGGCAGGCGGGGTTTTTACCGAAATCCTGATGTTTATGGTGGCTGGGCGCTACTTGGGCGGGGCCAACAATGCCTTCAGGTTTTTCGTGGTCGGTTGCATATCTTGTGTTGTGCGGTGGGTGGTCTCCAGTATGGACTTTGGTGCCGCCGGAATTATTGCGACCCAAGCCAGCCACGGCCTGACATTTTGCGCGACGCATTTGGGTACGATGTATTTGCTGGCGCGGATGGTGCCGGCGGGACGATTGGCGCAGATGCAGGGGATTTACGCTGGAACAAATTCGCTGTTCATGGCGGCGATGACGGCACTATCCGGCCCGATTTTTCAGCATTTGGGCGCGCAGGGCCTGTTGGTGATGGTGATACCGGCGGTGATGGGGCTGGTGATGATCACCTATGTTTATGTGCATTGGCGTCGGGGCCTAGCCCCATAGCCTGCTTGCGGGCGGATACACCAGCGAACCCTCGTATCTCAAGCCTTCGGGGCGATCCTCTTTGAGCAAAAGCGGACCGTCAAGATCGACAAATTGCGCTCCTGCGGTGAGCAGCATGGCGGGGGCCATGGCCAGAGACGAGCCGACCATACAACCGATGAACAACTGAAAGCCGAGGCGTTTGCCCTCTGCCGCTAAAAGCAACGCCTCGGTCAGGCCGCCGGTCTTGTCCAGTTTAATGTTAATGGCGTCATAGCGGCTGCGCAGAGCGGCGAGGCCATGCCTGTCATGCACGGATTCATCAGCGCAGACGGGAATCGGGCGGGGCAAATGTTCCAGTGCGGCGTCCGCGCCCGCTGGAAAGGGTTGCTCAACCAACACCACACCGGCATGGACGCAGGCGGCGATGTTTTCAGGGTAAAGTTCAGGTGTCCAAGCTTCGTTGGCATCAACGATGAGGGTTGAATCGGGTGCGCCGTCCCGCACGGCGGCAATCCGGGCGGCATCACCCGCACCGCCAAGCTTGATTTTAAGCAGCGGGCGATGGGCGGCTTCCCGCGCCGCAGCCTCCATCTCGGATGCGGATGCCAATGAGAGGGTATAGGCGGTGGTTGCAGGGCTGAGGCGATCCAATCCTGCCAATATATGGGCGGGGACATTGGCCGTTTTCGCATCTAAATCCCACAATGCGCAATCCACGGCATTGCGGGCCGCCCCGGCAGGCAGCGCGCTTTGCAGCGCCTCTCGCGTGAGGCCGGATTCAATTTTGGCCCGTAAACTTTCGATTTGTGCCGCGACGCTATCGAGGGTTTCGCCATATCTGGCATAGGGCACGCACTCGCCCCGCCCGGTCAAATGTCCGCTTTGGATGTTGACTTCAACCACGGCGGCTTCGGTCCGGCTGCCACGCGAAATTGTGAAAGCCTTGGCCAATGCAAAGCGCCGGGTATGCAGGGACAGGATGCGATTCATTTGTGAAGTATAGGCGACGTTACAAATGCGGCAAACCGTTGATTTTGCGGCTTGTGTGGCTTTTGGGTGCTCGACGCAACCCTCAAGTTGACGATACAAGTTGTGTATGGATTCGGAAATTGGCTTTGCGGATGACGTGACGGAGAATGGCACGCGCCTAACCTTGCGCGGTCAGTGGCTTGCCTCAAGCGGCAAAGCTTTGGAATCCTGCGGGCTGGAGCTGGCGAAAAATACCGCTAACGCCACGGCTGTGGTTTTGGACCTGGGCGAAGTGTCCGGTTTGGATACGGCGGGCGCCTGGGTTATTGACCGGGCGCGGTTTGAACTGGAATCGGCGGGGGCTAAAGTGTCCTATGCGGCGCTGAGCGAGGCGCAGAAAACCTTGCTTTCAGAGGCAAAATACCGGGATTTTTCGGTTGTGGCCGGCAAACGTTCCTCCGCCCTCATTGGTTTTTTGTCCGATGTTGGCATGAGCGTTGTGGTGGCGTGGCGGGATTTTGTCGCCGGTGTGGCGTTTTTGGGTGAGCTTATTGTGGCGCTCGGCGGGGTGGTTTCGCATCCCGGTCAATTTCGAATTACCTCGCTGGTGTTTCAGCTGGAACGCATCGCCTTTCGCTCTGTGCCGATTGTCGGGCTGATCAATTTTCTGGTCGGCTGTATTGTGTCGCAGCAGAGCCTGTTTCAATTGCAGAAGTTTGGGGCGGCGCAGTTTTCTGTTGATTTGATTGGCATTTTGGTGCTGCGCGAACTGGCGGTATTGCTGACGTCTATCATGATTGCGGGCCGCTCGGGCTCGGCAATCACCGCTGAAATCGGCTCTATGAAGATGCGCGAGGAGATCGATGCGCTGCGGGTGATGGGCCTTGATCCGATGCGGATTTTGATCGTGCCACGGGTTTTGGCGCTGATTATCAGCCTGCCGATTTTGACATTTCTGGGAGATATGACGGCGCTGCTGGGCGGGCTTTTGACCGGCTGGATTTATGGCAATATCAGCCCGGAGATCTATCTGACCCGACTGCAATCGGCCATCGCGTTTAACACCTTTGCAGTGGGGTTGATCAAGGCGCCGTTTATGGCGCTGGTGATCGGACTTAACGCCTGTGTCGAGGGCTTTGCCGTGGGTGGGTCTGCCGAGAGCCTTGGCCAGCAGGTTACAAATTCGGTGGTGAAATCAATCTTCATGGTGATTGTGGTGGACGGACTGTTCGCCATATTTTTCGCCGCAATCTCCTACTAGAGCAGCGCCATGGCAAAATCCGCGAAGCTGCAGCTTGATACCAACGCCAAAACGATCATTTCTGTGCAGGATCTGGTGGTGGGGTTTGGAACCAAAATCATTCTCGATCACTTATGTCTGGATGTGACGAGAGGCGAGATTTTGGGCTTTATCGGGCCGTCGGGCAGTGGCAAATCAGTGTTGACGCGGGCGATCCTTGGGCTTGTGCCGGTGCGTTCGGGAACGATCGATGTTTTGGGGCAGCGGCTGGGTGAGCTTTCTCCGGCGCATTTGAGCCAGCTGGAGCGGCATTTTGGCGTGCTGTTTCAGCAAGGCGCGCTGTTTTCGGCACTCACGGTAAAGCAGAATATTCAGTTACCGATGCGCGAATATCTCGGCATCAGCCAGAAATTGATGGACGAACTGGCCTATCTCAAGCTGGAGCTGGTGGGCCTGCCAGGCGACGCCGCCGACAAATTCCCCTCCGAACTTTCAGGCGGCATGATCAAGCGGGCAGCCTTGGCGCGGGCTTTATCGCTGGACCCGGATATTCTGTTTCTGGACGAGCCGACATCGGGGCTGGACCCTATTGGCGCAGGCGAATTTGACGACCTGATCGTCACACTCAAAAAGACGCTCGGGCTGACCATTTTCATGGTGACGCATGATTTGGATAGCCTTTACACGGCCTGTGATCGTGTGGCGGCGTTGGGCGAAGGTAAAATTATTGAAGTGGGGCCATTGTCAAAATTAGAGGCGTCAAATGACGCTTGGCTTCAATCCTATTTCCACGGTAAAAGAGCGCGGGCTGTTGCGGGAACGCAAAAGCTTGCGGCTCATTAAGGCGAGAACACATGGAAACCCGCGCCAATTATGCGCTGATAGGGGCCTTTACGCTGGCAATGATTGCCGCTGCGTTTTTCTTCGTGCTGTGGTTTTCCGGCGGCTCAAAGAATGTGGGACTTAAAACCTACGAGATCATATTTACCGGTTCAGTGTCCGGGCTTTCACGCGGCAGTCAGGTGTTGTTCAACGGCTTGCATGTTGGCGATGTGCAGCAGATTGACCTGATGCGCGAAGATCCGAGCCGCGTGGCGGCTCTTGTCACTATCAATGAGCGCACGCCGATTAAAACCGATACCAAAGCGCGGCTGGAATTTGCCGGACTAACCGGCGTTGCGTCGATTGCTTTAACCGGCGGCAGCGCCACCGCGCCCGCGATTTTGGCGCCTGAAGACGGTCGTCCACCGGTGATCTTTGCCGAGCGGTCGGATTTACAAAATCTGCTGGAATCGGTGCAGAATCTCTCCACCAAAGCTGACTCGGTGCTGGCCAAGGCGGACAAGATTTTGGGCGATAGCAGCGGCTCAATTCAGGCAAGCGTCAAGAATGTCGAGACCTTTACGCAGGCGTTGTCGGACAACAAAGACGGCGTAAACAGCTTCTTGAAGGGTGTGGGCGATCTTGGAGCCACCATCGGCCCGCTTTCGACCAAGCTGGGCACTCTTTCAACCGATATCGATGGTTTGGTGAAAGCGGTTGACGCGGAAAAGGTTAAAAGCATTGTCGCCAATGCCGACAAGTTGTTGAGCGATAATCAGGAGTCTGTAAAGGCGACCTTGAAAAATGTTGAAGGATTTTCACAAGCTCTGGCGGACAACAAAGCCGGTCTGGACAGTTTCCTGAAAGGGGCGGGCGAGCTTGGCCCGACGCTTGGAACTCTTTCGACCAAGCTCAGCGCTGTGTCCACCGACATTGAAGGCGTGGTCAAATCCATTGATGCCGAGAAGGTAAAAAAGATTTTGGCCAATGTTGATACCTTCACCAACGGCCTTAGCGACAACAAATCCTCTATTGATGCGATTATGAAAAATGCGCAGGAGCTTACGGCCAAGCTCAACACCACGGCGGACAAGCTCGATGGGGTCTTGAGCGGGGTGGACGGGTTCCTGAGTTCCGCCGAAAAGAAGGGCGTGTTTGAAAACGTTTCGGAAGCGGCGGTTTCCATTCGAAAGCTGGCTGATAACCTCGACAAGCGCACAGCCGAAATGGCGGCGGGGATTAACCGCTTTACCGGCCCGGGCCTGCGCGATTTGGAAGCTCTGACCGGCGATGCCCGCAAATCAATTAACGAAGTGAACCGTTCGCTGCGCTCTTTGCAGGTGAATCCGCAACAGTTCCTGTTCGGGGCCAAGCCTGCTTTGCCAGACTATAAGGGAAATTGAGAATGGTGTGGCAAAAAGCTTTGGCGGTGTCTGTGCTGGGAGCGAGTTTGGCAGGCTGCGGGGGGGCGTCGCTCACCGCCTATGATTTAAGCGCGCTTGGCCCGCAACAATCGGCCCGCGCCCCACGTGGCTTGCTTTCGATTTCGCCGCCGCTGGCACCGCAAACGCTCGACTCGGAGCGGATTTTGGTGCGGGCGGAGGGCAATGCGCTGGCATATTTGCCGGGGGTGCAATGGGCGGAGCGTTTGCCCACCCTTGTGCAGACGCGGCTGGTGCAAAGCTTCGAAAACAGCCATGTTCTGCGCTCGGTGGTCAGTTCAAATGAGCGGGTGACATCTGACGCGCATCTGGAAACCGAAATCCGGTCGTTTGAATATAGCGCAGCGACATCCGAAGTTGTGGTGTCGTTAAGCGTGAAGCTGATCAACGACCGCAACGGCAAGATTGTTAAGGCGCAAGTGTTCAGCGCGCGCGCCCCGCAGGGTTCGGCGGATGGCGCTGCGGTGGTGCAGGGGCTGGACGCAACTCTGGCGCAAGTGATGCGGCAAATTATCGGGTGGGTTGGCGGCGCGGTTTAAGCTCAACACGCGGCGTAAATTTGGAGCGCTACACATCAAAAAAGCCCGGATTGCTCCGGGCTTTTCAGTTTCAAAACTCAGGCTGCGGCGTGAGGCCGACAGTCTCAAACCTACCTATTCAAATCTGCCTGCGGCATGGGCGAGCATGGTGTAAACCTTGCCGGTGTCGGAGCTGAGATAGGTGCGGGTGACGCTGCCATCACGGTCATTGCGGTTGACCTCGCCCAGCAAACGCTCAAATTCCGAGATGTAGCGGTTTACGGTTTCGCGGAATTCGGTATCGCCACGGTAACGGCGGCGGATTTCCTCGAAGGTTTTCTGGCCTTGGGTTGTGTAGAGATGGCGGCCAAAAACATTGCGTTCGCCGTTGCGATACCGATCCCACAGGTCGACGGCAGCCTCATGATTAATCATGCGGGCGATGTCGAGCGAGATGGTATCCAGCGATGATGCGGCAGGGCGGGGCGCAGGCGTATTGGCACGCGCCTCCGGCTTCTCATCGCGCGAGGCGCGGTTGAGAATTTCCGAGAGCCAGCCCGGGCCGCGCTCTCCAGATGCGCTCGGCAGATTTGGGGTGGCGCGCGGGGCCGGGGTTGGCGGGGTGGGGGCGCGGGGACGCAAGAAATCCTCGCGCACAGCGACGGGTGCCGGTTCGGCATAACGGCGTGGCTCCGGCGCGCGGGCGGGGGGCTCCGGTTGGCGCGCAGGCTCGGGGGCGCGGGCGGCTTGCGGCTCGGCAAAGTCGAGCGAGCGGCCAGAACGGTTGACCACATCGGTCAATTCGTTGAGAGCGCTGATCTGATCTGCCACAACGCGGCGCAGGGTGGCGGCCTGAGCGGCAGTCTCCTGCGGCAACTCGGAGGCGCTGCGGCGCAGCTCCTGACGGGTAGCGTCCAGCTCGCGGCGAATCGAATTTGACATCGCCAGCAGTTCCTCAGTCGAACCCTTAAAGCGTTCGGCGGTGCCGGAGAAGATCTCCTCCATTTCGCTGCGCGCTTGCTCATAAGCGGCGCGCAAGGCGGAAGCCGTGCGCTCGCGCTCTTTGGCGGTGCTGGAGCGCACAGCTTCAAAGTGTTGGCCGATTGCGTCTTTCGAGCCTTGTGTGCTTTCGGCAAGGAAGGTGCCGATTTCGCGCGCCCGTACCTCTGCCGAATTGAACGACTCGTCGATCATGCTGGAGAATGCCCGCATGACACTGTCGAGGTCATCACTCTTTTCATTGACGCGGGTGAGCAGGCTCTCGAGGCTGTTGACACGCTCTGCCAGGCTGGCGTCCACTTCGGTCTGAGAGCGGCGCAATTCCAGCGAGGTGTGCGCCAGAGCGCGGCCATGGGTGTCGAGGCGGGAGGCAAGGCTTCCAGCTTCGGCGAGCGTGGCGGCTGACGTCTGGCTCAAGCTGGCGACCTGAGCATTGATGGCCGACAGCGCTGTTTCAAATTCGCCGATTCGCTGGCCGAGATTTGTTTCAATGAGGTCGAGATTGTGGCCGGTTTTGCCTGCCAATTGATCCAGAGTGGAGTTGCGCTTGGCGAGTTCTTCGATCAAGCCTGCCAGTTCATCACGCAACCTGTCTTGCGCGCCGGTGACAGAAGCAACCGCGGCAGCCGCGTGGTGATCAATGTTTTCGCGCAGGGAAGCGCTGGACATGTCGATGGCGCTGGTGAGTTCACCCTGTTTTTGTGCCAGATGCGAAACGATGGTGGAGCCGCGCGACTCGATGGCGCGCGTGACCAGATCGCCGATCTGAGCTATTTCCCGGGCAACATCACCGCCGCGCTGGTTGAGGGCTTCAACCAAGCCGAGGCCCTCATTTTCTAACAGGCCGCGCACCGTGAGTGTGCCGCTGTTGAGTTGTTCGGCATGGTTGACGAGCATCGCGTCAATTTCACCGGCGCGCGAGCGCAACAGGTCAGCAACCGATTTGCCACGGCTATCAAGCTCGGAGGAAACCGCATCAAGGCGGCGCACCACGCGCTCTTCGAACGAGCCGATGCGCTCATCGAGGGTGCCGGCAATTTCGGTGGCGCGACCGCCAAGGGTGCGGTTGATCTCTTCGGCCTTGCTGGACAAGGTTTCTGTGAGGGCGGTGGAACGCGTCAACAAAATATGGTCGATTTCGATGGCTTTTGCGTCCAGCGCGCGGGTGACTTCGCGCCCGCCTTCGCCCAAGACCCGGGCAACATCCTGCGCGCGGGTGGCGAGCATGTCGTTAAGCGCATGGGAGCGGGTGTCGAGACCGGAGTCGATCTTGGAAATCAGGTTATCGAGAGAATGCGAAATTTCCTGAGATTTTGAAGCCGCGCGCTGCTCGAACTCAACAATTTGCGCTTCGAGCTGAGCGGAGGTGTTCTGCGTGCGGGCGTCCAACTTATCAAGGAAGGCTTCGCCGTGCGTGGTGAAGGCGGCATCGACGGCACCAAGCTTGGAATCCACTGCGGCGGTGATCCGGTCCGAGTGGGTGGTGATGCGAGTGGCAAGCTCGCCGCCGTGCCGCACGATGGCGTCCTCAAAGGTGTTCAAGCGCTGCGCCAGCGTTTCGTTCACGCGGTCGCCATGGGTGCCGATGGCAGAAATTGTGTCTGCGGCAGTTTGGGCAAAGCTTTGGTCAAGGTGAAGCGCGCGCTCGTTAAAGGCATTGAGCGAGTGATGCGCGGTATCGGCAAACTGGGCGTTGAAGGCAGCCCCGTTTTCGCCAAGCAGGTTAAGCGCGCTTTCAGCCGTATGGCGGAAATGGTCGTGGAACGCATCGCCGTGCAAGCGGATGGCCTCGGCGGCCTGAGCGCCGGTTTGGGCCAAGCGGCTGTCAACCAGAGCGACATGTTCACTCATCGCATGAATGGCGCTGTCTGTGGTCGATTTGAACTGGGTGTTAAAGACATCCCCATGCTGCTGAATTGTGGCGGCGGCGCCTTCGGTGGCAGTGGTGAATTTATGATGGAAGGCGTCGCCATGTTGCTGGATGGCAGCTGTTGCGCGCGAACTGGACTCCAACAAGCGGCTGTCGAACGCGCTGATGTGTTGGTTGAGCGTCTCCACTGCCGAGTCTGCTGTGGTGCTGAAGGCCGCATGGAAATTGTCGCCATGAATCTGAATGGCATCAACGGCGCGGGCGCTGGCATCGGAGAGGCGGTTATCGAGCGAGACGATGTGGTCTTCAAGGGCGGCAGCCGCCGCCTCTGACGTAGATTTGAACGCGGTATGGAAGGCATTGCCATGAAGCTGAATGGCACCGACGGCATTGGCGCTGGAGGCGGCAAGGCGGCTATCAAGCGCATTAACATGGCTGTCCAAGGCGTGAATTGCCGAGTCCGAGGTGGATTTGAAGCGATCATGAAACGCGTCGCCGTGCGCCTGAATGGTGTTGACGGCGTGCTCGCTCGCGGCGCTCAGATGCGAGTCAAATGCAGCGCTGTGATCATTCAGGTGGCGCAGCACAGTGTCTGCAGTGGTGCGCAGGTTGTCGTGGAAGGTTTCGCCATGTGTGACAATGGCCTCAATGGAACGGTTTGCGGTGCCATCCAGCGATTGCGCAAAACGATCCGAGTGCTGGGACAGAGTTTTGGCGGCTTCCTCAATGGTGGATTGCAGCCCGGTTTGCATATGGGCGGAAAATTCGCCCATGTTGGTGGCGGCGTGCTCTGCCGCTTGGCTGAAATGGTCGGCCAGTGAGCTGGAATGGCGCACCAACTCGCCGTGGATATGACTGTGGTGCTGATCGATCAGCGCGGTGAAGGCCTCGCCAGAAGCATTGAAGACCTCGTGGGTGGCAGCGGTTTTGTCGGCGATTAACGCGGCAATGCGGTCTCCGGCTTCGTTCAGCGAAGTTGCGGCGTGGTCGCTGGTTTGTGCCAGACGCTGGGCGAGCGCCTCACCTTTGACGCCAACGATATCGTGCAAATGCTCGCTGGTGGCAGCCAGACTTTGCGTCAGGGCATCGCTGTGCGTGGAAACGTTGCTGGCGATCGAATAACCGGTGGTGGCCAGGCGAACGTTGAGATCATCGCCCACATTGGTCAATTGAGCGAGAATATCGGCGCTGGAGGCGCGGAATTTTTCATCAAGCGCGCCGATTTTAGCTTCAATGGAATTGGCAATATCCAGCCGCGCAGAATTGAGTTGATCGACAATGTCTGTGCTGTGAGACGATAATTTCGAGACGATGTCCGCGCCGGTGGTGTCCAGCGCCATAAAAATCTCTTCGCCTTTTGAGCCAAGAGAATTGGTGACGCGGTTGCCGGCCTCGCTGACACGATCGGCGATGCGCTGCGACGCGGCATCCAAATCGCCGGTAAGCTTTTCATGAGCTCCGGAAATGGCGGTGCGGACGCGGTCTGAATGGCTGACAATGGCTTCGCGCTCGCTGGAGAGCCCATCAACGAGCACGCGAATTCGGCGCTCGTTGTCGGTGTAGGAGCGTTCGAGATTTGAAACCTCGGTGCGTACCATCGTTTCCAGCTCGGAAGCGCGGGCCAGCGCCCGTTCGATGCCGTCGCCCATCGACGCAACTTCGCGGCGGATGGCTTGGGAGAGGGTGACAACCTGCTCGCCGGCCATGCTTTCGGGCTCAGCCAAACGCATTGCCACTTTGGTCATGCTCTGCGCGCTCTGGCGCATCTCCTGGGCGCGGCGCACCAAGGCTGCAGTGACAAAGAAAAACAGCACGGGGCCAACGGCCAGCAAGGTCCAGAACGGAAGGCGCGGGTCGCTTAAAAGATTTTGTGCCGTGGCAAGGGTGGTGATCCCGGCTTGCTGGGCCGCATAATAAGCTGTGAGGCCGAGCCAAAGCAGAGAAAACACAACCGCGAAGAAAATCGGGGCGCGGCTGGGGCGCTTCTGCATGGTCTGGATGATTTGAGCCGCCGCCTTGCGGTCGTCGTTAGCAGGCGGAATGGTGGCATGGGGCAGCGGCTTGCTGTCGGTTTTGGCCTTGCTGTCCTGTTTAACCGCAGGCTTGACGGCGGGAGCTTCGGGCAACTTCAGCGCCGTTAACTCGGGAGCGTTAATGCCATTTGGCGGCGAGACGCGCGGCAGATTTAAAGGGGTCGACTCAGACGCTAATTCCGCCTCCAGAGCTTTTTCTATGGCGCTGGCATGCAGGTTTGCGTGGGTCTCATTCACCTTTGGCAGTTTCATTGCAAAAGTGGGCGCGGCAGGGATTTGCGTGCCCTCCGGCGCTGAAATTTCATCGGATGTTGCCTCGGGGAGCAGCATTTCGAGGCTCAAAGCTTCCTCAACTGCCGAAAACGCCGCCTTTGAAGACTGGTTTCCGATTGGGTTTTTTGCCATGTGTATGCCTCTTTTGCATTACGCGAACTTTTACGCGACCTGAACTTTGGTGAACTGCTGCTGCGGATTCAGACCGTTAATCAAAGCTTAATATAATACTTAACGGTGTGAAAAGGAACCTGACACATTCAAACATTTACAAACGTCGTTAACGCGGCGATTACCATGAAACAACACGGGGTTGACGTGTAAACCTTCTGTCAGGACTCTGCATGAGACACTCTGTATCTAAGAGCCAAGCAAGGCTCACGAAGGTCATGAGGGGTATTAGATATGGAAAGTTCCTCGGTGCGGGTTTTTGACTCTTACGGTGAAGGTGACGAATTGACGCCGAACTGGGCAACGGCCCGGTCGAGCCAAATCAACAGTGCAATTGATGTTGAGCACTTGTCGGTGCAAACTCTGGGAGACCGTGCGCTGGAGCGCGAATTGCTGGTGTTGTTTGATCGCCAGGCGGCGCAGGTGGTGCAGCGGTTGCATGCCAGCATGGCGGCAAAGGTGCCGGAAACCGGCGAAGCGACGGATTTGGCGCATAGTTTAAAGGGTTCCGCTCTTGCTGTGGGCGCGCGGCGGGTGGCAAAAGCCGCCGAAGCACTGGAAATGGCGTTGAAGCTTCCGCTCGGGGCGGAACCGCTCAATGCCCGCATGTCGGAAATTGATGCGGCAGTTGGCGAGGCCGGTAAAGCGGTGTCGGGAATGCTCGCGTCTATGTGATGGAGCGGTGATGATCTATTGATCGTTGCGCCTCTATTTTTATTGATAAAGTTTGGTTATGAAGAGCGCATCTTTTATACGAGATGCGCTTTTCGCGTGTCTTCAATCTGCGAGAATGTTGATGATTAAAGTGACCTTTGTTGAGGCCAATGGAAAATCGCGCGAAGTTGAGGCCGCCGCCGGCGCAACCTTGATGGAAACAGCCATTAAAAACTCCGTTCCGGGAATTGATGCCGAGTGTGGCGGCGCTTGCGCCTGCGCCACCTGCCATGTCTATGTCGATCCGGCATGGATGGCAGCGGTGGGCAAGCCGCAATCGATGGAATCCGACATGCTGGATTTTGCCAGCGATGTTAAGCCAAACTCGCGGCTGTCTTGCCAGATCAAGCTCAAACCCGAACTTGACGGCCTGAAGGTGACAACTCCGGCCAAGCAAGGCTAACACCAGTCAAGCCCGCCTCACACAAAGGTGAGCGGGCTGTGTCGCAGTGTGATGTAACTTTTGTCGATTGTTTGCGTAGTTTCAGTGTAACTTTGAGGGGCGCAAACATGACACAAGCAACACTTTCAACCATACCGCCACGGTTTTTGCCATGGCTGGACCGCAAGGCACAATTTTCCTGGCTCAAGGCGATCACCCTGGCGGTGATGATTGCGCCGGGGTTGTGGGTGGCCTTTCAGCTGGCGATGGGGTGGCTGACGCCAAAACCCGTCACGCTTGCCATTCATCAAATTGGCGACTGGGGCATCCGGTTTCTGATTGCATCGCTGGCAGTGACGCCGCTTCGGCGCATATTGGACTATCCCAAGCTGCTGATCATCCGGCGTATGTTGGGTGTTACGGCGTTTGCCTACATTCTGATTCATTTTGTGCTTTATATTGTTGATCAGCACTGGGATCTTGCCACGGTGGCGTCCGAGATTGTGTTTCGCTTTTACCTGACCATTGGTTTTGCGGCGCTGCTTGGCCTTGGAGCTCTGGCTGCAACCTCAACCGACAAAATGATCAAACGCATGGGCCCGGAGAAATGGTCCAAATTGCACAAGCTTGTTTACGTGATCGCCTTGGTCGGGCTGTTGCATTATTTCATCCAATCCAAATTGGTGATTGACGCCGCGCTGCTGGTGTTCGGCTTCTATGCGTTGGTGATGTTGCACCGGGAGATGCAAAAGCGCGGGGTGGCGACCAAGCCGCTGACCCTGATCGGGTTGGGTGTTGTTTCGGCGGCGGTGATGGCGGTGGTCGAAGCGGCCTGGTACTATTTCCGTAATGGCGTATCGCCCGGTCGGACATTGGGCAACAACTTCAATTTCCTCGATGGCTTTCATCTTGCGGATGATTTTGACTGGATGACGGACTTTCGGCCTGAATGGTGGATTGTCGCCGTGGCGATGATTTTGGCGGGCATCAATTTCTGGCGCAAGCGCGCGAAAGCTTAAGCGGCCACTGTTGCGGGGAAAATATTTCTTGCTATGGTGCCAGCCATGGTGCCGGGCAAGCTTTTTCCCTTTGCAATTGTTCTGTTGTCGCTGGCGTTAGCGGCCTGCGGCGGGCGTCCCGCATCGACGGTTCTGCTGCCTGTGGACGGTGCGGCCGGCACAAAGCAAGTCAAGGTTTTTGTGGCGACCACGCGCGAGCGCTCCAAAACCAATGACTACGGGTTCACGTCTTGGCGCTCCGACGCGTTGAATTACGCGCAGTATAATGTCTCTATTCCATCCAGCCACGTTAATGGCGCGATTGAATGGCCAAAATCAAATCCCGGCAACGCGGCAACCGAAATGGTTGTTACAGCGTCGCAAGCCTTGGAGAAAGACAGTTTTGCCAAAACCATCTCGGCCCAAGGCGATGGCCGCGTTCTGGTTTTTGTGCATGGCTATAATTCATCATATCAAGAGGCTTTGTTTCGACTGGCGGAAATCAAGCAGGACGGCGGCTTTCCCGGAACTGCGGTGGCTTTCTCCTGGCCATCACGCGCCACGCTGACAGGCTATGTTGCCGACCGCGAAAGCGCGAATTACTCACGCGACTATTTCGAGAGCTTTTTGAACGATCTGGCGGCAACGCCGGGTGTGAAAAGCATTGCCGTCATGGCGCATTCGATGGGCAATTGGCTGACTGTCGAAACTCTGCGTCAGGCCCGCTTGCGCGGCAGCTCGCCGTTTGTCTCCAAACTTGAAGAGGTTTTTCTGATTGCGCCGGATGTGGACATTGATGTGTTCGGCAAGCAGATGACTGTGATCGGACGACTCAACCGCCCTGTGACGGTGTTGGTGTCCTCTGACGATCTGGCCTTGAAAACCTCGCAGCGCATTGCCGGAGACGTGCCCCGGGTGGGTAATTCCACCGATGCCGACCCGAATATGCGCAAGCTCATCAACAAATTCGGGTTACGCGTGGTGGATATGAGCAAGGTGGAGAGCGACGACTATCTCAAGCACAGCAAATATACGTCGGTATTATCGCAAATCAGCGCTCTGACAAAAACCGACTCCGGCGCTGCGTCCGGAGATCCGTTCACGCGGACGGGCTTGTTTGTTTTGGATACCGCCGGAAATATTCTGAAGGCTCCCTCGGAAATTTTGCAGGCTGCACCCCAATAAAGGCGGCGGTTTCGGTTTCGATTATTTCTCGCTTGAAAACAGAAACGGCGCGACCTGCTTGACACCGGGAGCGGGCTTTGCGGCAAAGGGCATCGGGCGGCATACTGACATCGCAGAAACACCGACACGGGTGGTGAGCAGCCCGTTTAGAACCCCTTCGCCCAATTTTGCCGAGACCCGCGCCGCAATGCCGTGGCCCACCACTTGTTGCAGCAGGCTGTCGCCCACGGCCATGCCGCCAGTGATGGCGAGATGGGTTCCGACGCTTTTCGCCAGTTTGAAAAAGCCGAAGAAGCCGGGTCTGCCGCCGTAAATTTCCGATATGCGGCGGATGAGGCGCACAGCTTGCGCGGCTACAAAGATCACATCAATGAAGGCGCGCGGCGCGATGGCCGTGACCAGTGAAACGCGTTTGGCGGCGTTGGCAATTTCGCGCTGAACCTGCGCATCAAGCGGGGCAATCAGCTTCATTTCGGCGATGTTGATCAGGTCCCGTCCATCGATAATCTCTTTCGAAAGGGCTGCAAGTTCGCTGCGCTGGGCGGCGGTTTCGGGCCGCGAAATATAAAGCGTGGCAAGATCAGCGACCAGCGCGCGGCTCTGTTTCATGTCATCCGCCGCGTGGGCTGTGGCAAAGGCCTCGTGCAGTTTGGCGACGTGGCGCTGCTGGCGAATGGCGGCGTATTCGCGCACAAGCAGTGCAAAAATAGATATCGCAACCAAGGCAGCCAGAGCGACGCCCAACCAGCCGAGCCCGGCGGTTTTGGCGAACAGTGCCTCGACCAGATTTTCAATCCACAGGCCAAAGGCCAATGAGCCGAGGCCGCTGAGCGCAGTCCAAAACAGGCCGCCCCAGCTCCATGTGAAGCGGCGCGGCGCAATGTTCTCCAGCGCCAGCTCCACAGCCTGTTCAGCAGGATCGAGCTTGGGCGCAAAGGCATCCGGCTGCGGCTCGATCTGGACAGGCGCAGGCTCGTCAAAACTCACGTTTGGATCGTTGAGGCGGAAGGCGCGGGGTTTATGAGGTTGGGTCATTAGCAGGATATAGGTGTTGGATTAAGGGGCAACAAGCGGACTGTTCAAAGTTCGTTCCGTCATTCGCGGGCTTGTCCCGCGTATCCACGGATTACGAATTTGGAGATTTATCAATCTCCGCAAGCCATCTTAGATAGACAGCACCAGAGCTTAACAAAGCGACAGCTAGAGGAAGAGGTGGCTGCAAGGGTTCTTCCTGACCTTGCTCGTGACGATAAAAATGGGCAGCCTCTACCCATTCTTTAAAGCTCCGTAGCCACTTGCCTGAGGCTTGCGCAGTCGCAGGATCGTCACCTAATAAAGTAATAACAGGTTGAAGATACTTATCAATTTCGGTGCCGCCAAGCCTGGGTGCTTTGTTAAACATTAATCGAAATAGTCCTTCTACGGCTGTAAAAATATGCCGAATTGCAACTTTACCGTTCGGAGGCGTTACATCCATCGCAGCGTAAGCGGCTTCAAATTCTGTGCGGGAATTAGCATAGCGAGAAGATTCAATGACACGAATTGCTGACGCATGCAGCGAGCGAAATTCGTCATCAACGGTATAATGGACGCAGCCATCGGTATCCACATGGTAGTGAAGGTTTTCTTCACGAAAAATGGTATTGACTTCATCGCGCCATTTTTGACCAAAAGAAAAGCCTACGGCATTTAATATTGCAAATACTAAACTCACGCCATCGACCAAATCTCTGACAGCACAGAATTCAAAATATCTCTTCCATATGATAGTGCCATCCCATTCACTCTGTTGGACTTCACTGCCCAAATCGCGAGCAAACTGATGCGCGAGATTTTTATGAATACGCTCGGGGACTAATTCCAGAAATTTTGTGATGTATCTTATCCGCATGCGTTTGCTGTCAGCTTCTGGCTCGCCGCGCCGCAGGTAAAGCTGAGAAAAACGTTTACCAACAGAATCTTGCATAAAATCAAATCCCGAGTTTCACCAATGTCAAAAGCTTTCAGTTATATACTCGCGCTGACGTGGATACGCTGGTCAAGCCCGCGCATGACGGTTGTGCACATTTGCTTCAACTTATACCCTCACCCTAACCATCTCCCATAGGAGAGGGAAATCATGCCAATTTGTCACCCAAGAGAAATTGCATCGCGCGATCCAGGCGAATGTGGGGCAGGGGGGATTTGGGAGTCCAGACCGGAGGCCGGAATTTGATAAAGCGCATGTCCGCTTCGCCATCCGGAATGGCGAGTCCATGACCTTGAAACACGTCCATCGGGTCCGCCGGCAAAGAGCCGGGAAACAAAGCCACCTCGGTTTGGCCATCAAAAATCTCGCCATTGACGCTTTCCCCGGCCAACGGTGTGCCGATGATAGCATCCAGCGTGGTGCCTTTTTGCTTGATGGCGGCTTCGCGGGTGGCGCGTACGGCGGCCAGGGCAATAACATCCACCGAAGCACCAACATGCTCGGCTTTGGCAATGGCGCGGGCAACGGTCTGCCGCAGGATTGCTTCAAGACGGTCATGCGAGGTGTGGTGCAACTGGTCCGCCTTGGTGGCGCAGAACAGGATGCGGTCGATTTTTGGCCGGAACAAGGTGGTGAGCAGGTTTGATCGCCCGGCACGAAATGCGCCGAGGATATCACCTAAGGCTGTTTCCAAATCACGCATGGCGGCGGGGCCGGAATTGATGGCCGAAAGCGCATCGACCAACACCACTTGCCGATCAAGGCGGGCAAAATGATCGCGGAAAAACGGCCGCACCACATGACTTTTATAGGCTTCATAGCGCCGCTCCATCATCGCGTGAAGCGAGCCATCGGCGGTTTCGGTGAATTCGACGATGCTCAGCGGCGCAAAGGTGAGCGCGGGCGAGCCTTCCAAATCTCCGGGCATCAGAAAGCGCCCCGGCGGCAAGGTGGACAATGCAAATTTTTCAGCGCGGCAGGCCTTGAGATAGGCGGTGAACAGCTCTGCGGATTGGCGGGCGGTGTCTTCAGAGGCCGTGGCAGCAGGGTCAAGACCATCGACAAAGGCAAGGAAAGGCGCAGCGAGAGCTGCGCGCCCCGGCTCCCGCGCCGAGTCCAAAGTTTCGCGCGACCATTGGTCATAGGTTTTGGACAACAGCGGCAAATCCAGCAGCCATTCGCCCGGGTAATCAATAATGTCGATGGTGAACGAGGCGGGGCCGGAACGCCAGCCGCTCTTGCGCTCAAATTCCAGAGTGAGCCGCAGTTCTGAAATGCGGCGGGTGGAGTCGGGCCAGTGCCGCAGGTCTCCTTGCAGGGCAGCGAGGTGCTCTTCGATGGCGAAGCGCGGAATGGCATCGTCGGGCTGCGGTTGCAGACTGGCACCGGTGAGGCGGCCCTCGGCGTGAACTCGTAAAACCGGAAGGTTGCTGTGCTGAATCAAATTTTGAACCAGCGAGGTGATAAAGACTGTTTTGCCCGCGCGAGATAGGCCAGTTACGCCCAGCCGCAGACCGGTCCCGGACACATAGTCCATGACGCTCATAGCGGCGATGCGCGCCTCATGTGTGAGGCTATCAAAAAAGGACAAGGTGCGCTCCGCTTCGGCTCTAATTACCACATGAAGTGGGGATTGCCGCCTCTAATTAAAAGGGGGCGGTCAGTTGGCTTTGAGTATGACAAACCTGTCCAGCCTTCCGCCGCGAGGGGCCACTTGCGCCCAGCTTTCAATATCAAAATCCAGCACCGCAAGGCAACAGGTGGGAAAATCGCTGTTCATCCGCTGAGCGGCATACCGATCACCATAGCCAACCAGTGCTAGCGCAAGATCGTGTAAAGTGGGGTTGTGGCCAACAACCAGCAGGGTTTTGACGGACGGGGCGGTTTGGCGCAGCACGTCCATCACCACATCCGCGTCGCCGGTGTAGATTGCATGGTCATATTGGATTGGGGTTGCATCGAGTTTGGTGACCGCCAGCTCTGCCGTTTCGCGCGTGCGGGCCGCGTCTGAAGCGAGCACAAGATCGGGCAGGAGCAGCTCTGTTTTGAGATAGTTCGCCATAGCAACCGCTTCGTCGCGGCCTTGCGGCGCAAGCGGGCGGGCGAAATCATCGGCAGAGGGGCCAACGGCCTTGGCGTGGCGCAAAAGAAGCAATCGAAGCATGCCTCAATCTAACCCGCAGTGGATGGCGGATACAATCCACACGCGATCGGATTTTGCCACAAGCGACCCGATTTTGGCGCAATTTGCAGACGGCAGGTGCGCGGCGCAAAGTAAAGGCAAGTGCGCGGCGCAAAATAAAAGGCCGAAGCAAGAGCTTCGGCCTTCGCAGTCGCAGCATAAAGGGGGAGCTTAGCTGCGGCTGATACGGTAATCGCGGTCGGCGCTGGTGAGACCGATGTCGGCCAGCTGGCGACCCTGCAAATTTGCGAAACGGGCGCGGGCGGCGTGCGCATCGGCATAGCGGTTTGCGCGGTCAGAAAAGCTTAACATCATCTTAACGATTGAAGCGGCCATCTGGGAAGAAGCGGTGAGTTTTGATGAAATAATGTGCAACATTTTCGAATTCCTGATTAGATTGTTGCCTTTATACTCGGAATATGGGCTAAATCGAGGCAATCTTGTTGGATTGTGAATAAAGAAAAACTATACGATGAATGGCCATGATCGTTTACCATCCCTTAACGGGTTACGTGCCTTCGAAGCGGTAACGCGGCACTTAAGTTTTTCCGCGGCGGCGGCAGAATTGAATGTGACCAAGGCCGCCGTTGCCCAGCAAGTGCGGTTGCTGGAAGAGGAATTGGGCACCCATCTTGTGCAGCGCAGCGGGCGCGGGCTGGCGCTGACAGAAGCGGCGCAGGCGGCGCTGGGCGATTTGCGCGGCGGGTTCGATTTGTTGTTTCGCGCCTCGCGCCGGATGCGTGAATCGGTGGGGCGGAACCGGCTGGTGATCAGCTCTTCACCCAGCTTTGCCGGAACGTGGCTGGTGGGGCGCATCGGCGCGTTTAAAAAGCTGCATCCGGACATGGATGTTTTGCTGGATGCGACTCAGGAAATGCGGGATTTGTGGCGTGACAATGTCGACGCCATGATCCGGTGGGGCGACGGGCATTTTCCGGACTTGCACGCGACGCAGCTGTTCGAGGAGGATCTGTTTCCGGTTTGCGCGCCAGCGCTGTTGCAGGGCCCCAACGCCATTCGCACGCCGCAAGATTTGAGCAAGCACACGTTATTGCATCTGGAATGGAATGCGGATTTTGACACTTGGCCAAACTGGGAAACGTGGCTGCGCGCCGCGAATGCTCCCGAGGTGGATGCCGGGCGCGGTGTGTGGTTCAGCCAAATGTCGATGGCTTTGCAGGCGGCGGCGAGCGGGCAGGGCGTTGCTTTGATGACACGGGCAATTGCCGCCAGTGAAATGGAAACCGGCAGGCTGGTTGCACCCTTCACGCTGAACCTGCACACCCAGTTTGGCTACTATTTCGTCTGCCGCAAAGACCGGATGCGCTCGGCAAAGATCGTGGCGTTTCGCGACTGGTTGCTGGCCGCCGCCGCCGCCGATGTCAGCCGCTAGAGCAGCAGCTCCAGCGGAATCGGAACTGCAGCTCTAACTCCTTGTTTTATCGCATCGTTTTAGCGGAAAACCGCTTACACTTTTCCGCACGATGCTCTAGGGTCAGACGATGTGGGAGACAAATGCGCGCAATTTACCAACCGCCGTGCGCTCCAGAGACTCATGGAATGTCACCGACGTTTGAAAAACATCGCCCGCCTCTTTTTTGAAGATGTCGTCAATTTTTTGGTGTTCTTCAGGTGTCAGCGGCCGCGCCAGCGCAAGTTTCAGTTCGATATGAGTCAAGCTGTGCTGCACCAATTGAAACTCCCGAATGGCGTTGATCGAGGACAACCCGTAATGATTGAGGTTCACGCGCCGGCGCTCGCCTGATGGCAAGGCGAGATAGTCCTCGTTGCGCCCGACGATGCGGGTGAGTACAGGCAATCCGCGCCCGCAGGAAAACGGGCCGCCAAATTCCGCCTCGTCGCCAATCTCATATCGCAGCAGCGGCATAGTATAGTTGTGTAAGGGCGTGACGATTACACGGCCTATTTCGCCCGGCGCGCAGGGGTTGCCTTGCCGGTCAATGATTTCGACGTGAACGATTTCGGATTGGACGTGCAGATTGGTGCATTCGGGACATTGCAAGGCAATATATCCGGTTTCGCCGGAAGTATAGTTTTGAACGATTTTGCAGCCGAATACATCAAAGCATGCCTGGCGAAGGCTATCGTCAACAACCTCGCTGGCTGTCGAGACCGTTTTCAGCGACGTGAGGCGTTTTCCGGTGGTGCTAAAATGCGCCAGCAGGGGACGAAGATAGGTCGGGAAGGTGTAAAGATATTCCGGCTGGAGCTTTTGTAAAAACTTGGCCTGAACCTCCAAGGGTTGGGAAGGGTGGATCAGCCCGAGCTTTCCGGTTTTCCAGATCAGATTTTGCGGCGGCCCCCAATCGGGCAAAATTGCGCCATGGGTCGAACGCGCCGCCGCTTGAAATTCGCGCGGCAAAACGTTGGGAATTCCGCGCAGGCGGGCGATGGTGCCTTGAGGGTTTGCGCGGTGCCAAAGTTCCTCGCGGATGTTGATCGCCTGCCAGAACAATTCGTCGAGGGCGGTTTTACGCACAGTCACCGGAATGCCGCTGGAGCCGCCTGACGACGCCGTGCTTAATGCGCCAAACGAGGGCGGCGTGGCAGTGGAATAGAGCTTTTCACCCAAATCGCGCACCTCGTTGCGCGTGAGGATGGGTATACGTTGCCATTGCTTGGCAGTCAGCGGCTTGCCTTGCACTAGCCCGGCGGCTTTGAGCCGTGCGCCATGTGCGGGGACGGTACGCATGGCATGATCGACCAGCTTTGTGAGCTGAGAAAATTGCGCCTCATGCAATGCTTCCGCGCTCCAGAACTGCGACTGATCGAATTGGCGTTGTAACGCCATGAGCTCCGCAGCGCGTCCGCTCTGGATTGCCGGCCAGACGACCGGCTCGACCAGTGAGCGCAATGGCGACTTAGAATTTGCGGTCATTTCCTGATCCTATGGTCGATTGGGTGGGCTGTTGCGAAAGTATATCACGAGTCGGGTATTTAGATGGGCCGTCTCAAGTTTGAAGTGCACCACCTGACTGATTATCAGGAGGGTTATGGGACAGATTTACAATCACCTCAGCACTGAGGAGCGCAACTTCATT
>JAYVYB010000235.1:0-7274 GCA_043784625.1 Methylovirgula sp. | reverse complement strand
AAGTGCGGGCTTCTTGCACCCTAGCATAAGCCCGCAGATATACCTCTGCATACTTGTCCGATTTCCAAACCCGCTCGACGACGACATTATCCCGCCAAGCCACTTTTCCATCCATGCTGATTTTGATGTCATTCTCGATGAGCACCTGCGTGAAAGCCATGCAGGTTAACTGCGCGCCATTGTCTTTGAACCGATGGCAGACAACGGCCCGCCCCGGGTTTGGTTTGGCCGGGTGACAGGCAATCTACGCGACAAATACGGATAGATTTTATTTCCATAGGATTGCGAAACGCCATCCGTACCGGATCACTATGGCGCAGGCTTGGAGGTATTTGGCCGACGATAAATCGCTGCAATGCCCATTCGCTTCATCACGCAGACAAATGTTTGCAGTCTGCGCAACAGCTTGACTGCTTGAGACATGCAGACGGCCAATCCTGTGGCCTTCGCCGATCAGCAAGCCTTGCAACATCCGCGCTCCGGCAAACGGATAATTCAAGTGCAATTCGTCGATCCGGCGCTGAAGTGCAAGGTCTGAGCTCGAAACAGCGCGGGGCAGATAATAAACCGAGCCTCGGCTGATACCCAATTCTCTTGCCTGCCTGATAATTGAAAGCCGATGGGAACGATCAATCATCGCTTTGCGCTCAGCAAACCCGCTTTGGTGAGCGCGCCTTCCAAAAAATCGTTGACTAGGGTCAATTCTCCGATCTTGGCATGGAGCATTTTAAGATCAACGGGCGGAGCTGTGGCTTCAGTTCGCTGCTCCGAACCGAACACACCGACTGCCGCTTCCGTGAGCTGCATCTTCCAAGTGTTGATCTGGTTGGCATGAACGTCAAACTGTTGCGCAAGTTCGGCCAAGGTCTTTTCGCCCTTGATTGCGGCTAATGCCACTTTAGCTTTGAAAGCCGGGGTATGGTTCCCGCCAAGTATAATTATTTTGGTCGTCTCGTCATAATTGCTCCTGTTCCCGGCAGCTTACGCCGCTTTCGAGCAGAAATCCCACTTATCCCGGCTGTTCAGATTCCCCAGACCACCTCTCACTTTGAAGAAAAGTTGAGCGCCATGGCATGGTTGTCAATATTCAAATTTATCGTGAACACAAAAAAGAGTTAGTGCTGTCCGGGTTGATAAATTTATAGAAATACCTGTTCACATTCGCCAACAACCAGTTCGACGACAGTAGCAGCTTCGTTTAGGCAGCGAATTACCATATGCCTGTCCACTGGTTCAACTTTGTCAAAAACGACATGAAAACTGACGTCAACTTCATACCAAAATGGTGTATCAAATTTCATTAATACCATTCGCTTTTCTGAGTTATTCCATTGGCCCCCAACGCAACCAAATGAATTACGAAATCCATTTGTGATCGTGGTCATTCGTGATCCTGCATGGACAAGTCCAATTGCGGGATATTCACGATGTTTATTAACTTGTTCCAACTTTTTCAGTCGCCAGATAGGGTCCCCAAAACCATTGGGATACGCTTGAAATCCCGCTAGTATATCTATCTGGTTCGATGGGAATTTTTTTAATTTTCCTTTTTGAAGTGCTACGAAAAACTCAGCGGCGTCATTCCCAATGGGGAAGGCACAACCGGCATCACCCAGCCCATCCAGTCGGGAAATCGCGGCCACAGCATGATCAAGAACGGCAAATAAATTACTGATTGCATCACCGCAAAGAGTTGTAATTTTATCTGGTAGTGGATCAGTTAGCTCCACCGCAATTTCAAACGTTCCATTCGAAATGGGGTTATCAAAAACACGATATGGTCGCCGGTGGAAAAATCTCGCAATCTCGTGCTCTAAATTTTGGATATGTTCCTTAGCTTGTTTAAGTTTTAACTTCGAGCTTTTAAGGGGATCGTCCAGTTTCATTTTATTTTACCTAGGCATTGATCAAAAGCAACCGAGCCTCAACGGACAAATAACTTTGGTTAACGCTTCAGTTTTTTCAAACGGTTTTTTTTAGCCTATTTTGATACGGTTTCCGCAATATTTTTGGCCAATTGCGGATTGAGCCTGCAAACCCCATCTCTTCGCAAAATAAAATCCGCCGGATGAAACGTATTTGATTTCAGGAATTTCAAAACTTCTAAATCCGTTTTCGAGCGTTCCGGCTCCATAATGTCAAAAATAAATGCCGATGATCCATTGCCGCCAAAATGCATAATTCCAAGCGTCGGATCATACCCATCAGCTACAGCTTTAATGCGGAGTTGGCTTTCGAGCACCGCATAGGCGTAGTTTAGTATTGCGTTGACCGGATGCGACGCATTTCGATTTCCCGCCAGCGCGAAATCCGACGTTCTTGAGCCGATTTCTTTCCAATCGTCCGGAATGGGATTTTTGGTTAGACCTCGCCATTTTAGCGGAATTCCACGCCACGCCCGAAAATAGGCGGCGGCGCTGTTAGCTTCAATAATTCGCAATTTTTCAAGTGTTGGAGGCGGCTCAAGTTCAAGTGTCGAGATATCGGCATAGGCACGGCTTATCGCTTTTTCCCATGCGTCCGAACGCGGAATTGCTTTTTCCAAAGTGCGAATGCAGCCTTCAATTTTACGAATTATCAGGTCAATGCAAAATGCCATTCGGCGCTCGGGATTGTTGCGCGTGTCCATTTGCCATTGTACGCGGTGCGGATTTGCTGCGTATCCATATCCACTCAGCACGGAAGCAACTTCGCCGTTCCATTTAATCCGAACGAGCGCAACCTGCTGTTCAGTCAGCCAATTCAGCACGTCAAATGAAATATTGCCGCTGCCATCAAGCATGAGAATTTGTGGCGGAATATCCAAGCTGCCTCTGAAAAATCGATATTCTTCGCGCTGCTGCGGATGGTGCGTAAATCCATTTCGAATGAACAGTGTTCCGGCATCAATTTTCATTGACACGCCATGACCACATAGCATCAAAGGGTCTTTACGGCGGTTAGATTTGCCAACCGCTGTAATAGGCCGGGACTGGTTGTTCCAATATTCTGACCGCCAAGCCCAGTCATTTTTATCGTTCAAATGTTGCTGGTTTGCCAACCTAGAAACTGGCTTATCTACAAAATTCATGAGCAAAAAATCCCATTAAATTCTCTCGCGAAACACTGTAAAACAGTATCACATCATGCAGTAAAATGATCCCAATATCAGACGGATTAACTATGCTATCCAACGGAAAAAACACATTAAATTCTATTTTTGAAAAGGCGGAACCTTTATCCAGCGCGGCTCAGAAATTTGGCCCTTATAGACTTCGAAAATCGTACAAAAACCCGCCTGGACTAGTTTTATTGATAAGCCGAACATTCGAGGCAACCTCATCGTCTCTTATTCCAACTCCCACCCCATCGGAATTAATGAGAATTGACGCTGCCAAAGCCGAATTGGCTGAATGGCAAAGTAGTTCAGACGCTCTAGTGGAGATGCGCGACTATGTTTTAAAACAGTTAAATCGTGGAAAATTAATCGCATTTGGATTTACCAAAGATAGCCCGATCAATGCAGAACCTATCGAAATTCCAAAACGATTTCTGAAGCTCGAATGGCTGAAATGGGAGAAGGATGAAATTCGCAGCTCCGAACGCGATTTTTATTCAGTGAGAGTTACACGAATTCCTTCTGAGCAATTGAGCACTATTGTAGCGCCTGTCGAGAAGCTTGTGAAAGGCCGCCCGAGCAAAGAGCAAATTATTGCAAGAATTATTGATGAACTCACGGCGCAAGGGATCGACTTTAATTCGATGCCAAGAGACGCAGCCCGTGGTAAAATTCTCGAATATGCGGAGCGGACATTAAAGGAAAATACGAAAGTTGGATTTTCAATTCCTGTAATTCAAAGGGTACTTTTTCGTAAATTAGGACACCGCCGCTAGCTCGATTAAATAACGCATATTCAAATTAAATTCGGATTTAATAATTTTCGACTCAAGGGCATTTTGTTGATCCCCTGATCCCACCTCAAGCCATCAAGCCGGAGGATAGTTGGATCAACGTCAATGTCGAAACCCCGCAATTACCAAGCCGAATACGAGCGCCGCATTGCCCGCGCTTTGTCTCTAGGACATTCCCGCTCTCAGGCCAGAGGCCACGCCAAAGCAGGCGAAAAGCCAATGCGATCCCAAACGGCGCGATCACCACCCGACGACAGGCTCGAACTTGCGCTTCGGCTTTTAAGGAAAAGCGGCAATCAAGGCTTGGCTGCCAAGGAAGCCCGAGTTTCCAGAGAGCGGTTTCGCAGGTTTCTTGGCGAAAATGACATTGCCAAGCGCCAAGGGCGAAAATGGGTCTTTAGCGACAGCCGCCCACGCGAAATGTCGATCATCACGATGAACGGACCACACTTGGTCAAAGTCGCTGGTTTTGAAACAGCTTCTCTCATTGGCAAGCACAGTGCCGCTGTTGGCAAGTTTATTGAGACCAACGACGCGTCTCTTTTGAAGCCGTTCGAAGGCGCGTCGATCACCGACACGTCCGACAAAGCTCATTTTTTAGAAACACGCCCAAACCATCTTTATCGGCTCGCGGCTTCTGGCTCCGACACCTTTGAAATGGTCTATCGCCTCATTGCCTAAAGGACAATCAATCATGAAAACCGACACTAAAACTACAAAGATCAATCGAGAAATCCGACGTCAAAGAGCCTTGGAACGCTTAGGCTCGAATAATCCACGCTGCATTCGTTGCGGTGAAGACTATCCGCATGCCTTGGAAAACCACCATTTGGCCGGACGCAAAAATCTCGACGAACAGGTGATCGTTTGCCGGAATTGTCATCGCAAATTGTCGGATAGGCAAAAGGAACACCCCAACCAACAAACCATTCCACCAAATAGGTTTGAAGTCATTGGCCGTTTTCTGCTTGGCCTCGCAGACCTGTTTGAAATGTTGATGGAAAACCTCAAAAGCTTTGGCCTGCAATTGATCGAATTTGCCGCCGAATATGTGCTTAAATCAGAGGAGTCACGCCCATGAAAATTCGCCACTCCTTTCAAGCTTTAGCGCCGTCGATCATACATGACTTGGTACCAATTGCCTTACGGGCCTATGTGCCGCCAAATGCAAATCCAAAGTTTCGAAAAGCATTCAGGAAACGGCTCGGCGCATCGAATTGGACACTCATATTCGATACGGAAACCAGCACAGATTCTTCGCAGCTCTTAAAAATTGGCGGCTATCAATTACGTGAGGGAGCGGCGCTGTTCGAGGCAGGTGTCTTCTTTGATCCTGAGGCCATAAAGCAATCTGAACAAGATTGCGTTCAGCACTTTGCCAAACAGCGAGGGCTTCAATGCAAGACGGTTGCTGAATTCGTCGATGATGTTTTTTACGGCAAGGCTTTTGAATTGCGCGCCACATTTGTCGGCTTTAATCTGCCTTTTGATCTGTCGCGGCTTGCCGTGCGCCACGGCTTGGCTCGTGGAAAAATGCACGGCGGATTTACCTTCCAATTGTCCAGCGACAAATACAAACCATTCGTTCAAATCAAGCATCTTTCGAGGCTTGCCGCTTTCATCCAGTTTGCCGGAATTAAGCGGCGGAATGATACCAAGGGGATGCGCAAAAAGCAGATTGAACCACCCATTCGTCGCGGCGCATTTATTGACGTTCAAACAATCGCCGCCGCACTCACCAGCCAGTCATTTTCTCTGTATGGATTGGCAAACTTCCTGAAGCTGGAGAGCCGGAAACTTGAGACCAATGAGCACGGGTTGGTCATAACGCCGGATTATGTCAACTATGCCGTTCAGGACGCTCAAGTCACGTGGGAAGCATATCAGGCGCTTGTCCTCAAATTCGAGGGCCATAGTCTTCAAAATGCACGCTTAAGCCAAATCCTCAGCGAGGCCAGCTTGGGCAAGGCTTATTTAAAAGAAATGGGCATTAAGCCATGGCGCGAAGTGCAACCGGAATTTCCGGAGGAAGTCATTGGCACAATCATGAGCACCTATTTCGGCGGACGCGCCGAAGTACATATCCGCCGCAAGATCGCCCGCGTGCTCTATTGCGACTTCCTGTCGATGTATCCAACAGTCTGCACACTTATGGGCTTGTGGCGCTTCGTCATCGCCAATGGCATGAGCTTTTTCGACACAACGGCGGAAACGTCGGACTGGCTGGACAATGCCAAGCCTGATGATCTTCAATCTTCGACCAATTGGCGGCGGCTGGCAACGCTTGTGCAAATCCATCCTGACGATGATGTGCTGCCGGTAAGGGCGCAATATCAAAATGAGGGTGCGACCACTATTGGCCTCAACCACCTTAAATATGAGGGTGCACTTTGGTTCACTTTGGCGGATTGCTTGGCCAGTAAGTTTTTGAACGGCAAAGCACCTCGTGTCTTGAAGGCGCTGACCTTTGAAGCCAAAGAGCGGCAAACCGATCTGCAGTGCATCAACATTGGCGGCGCGGAGGGGCAAAAGGTTAATCCAGTCAAGGATGACTTTTACCGCCTATTGATTGACCGGCGAACCAATATCAAAGACAGCATGAAACTTGCCGATCCAGCGGATAAGGACAGATTGGAGTCTGAGCAACTCGCTATTAAAATTCTCGCCAATTCGACCAGCTATGGCATTTTCGTCGAAATCAATGTCGAAGATTTATCGGAATACGAAGCACGGCAATGTCATTTTGGCGGAGATAATGAGTTTCCAATTCGAACCAAAAAGGCAGAAAATGCCGGACCCTATTTTAATCCGTTATAGGCAACATTAATCACCGGCGCTGCCCGCTTGATGCTGGCTTTAGCGGAACAAGCAATTTTTGCAGCCGGGCTTGATTGGGCGTTGTGCGATACCGACAGCATGGCAATTGCCAAGCCGGAGTTAATGCCAGAAGCGGAATTCCTAGAAAAGGCCAAAGGCATTTCGGACCGGTTTTCGGCCTTAAATCCCTATGAGAAAAAAGGACCTTTGCTGAAAATCGAAGATGTCAATTATCGCCCAGGCACGAAGGAAATAATCCCACTTTATTGTCTGGCAATATCGTCAAAGCGCTATGTTTTATTTAATTTGGACAATGCCGGATTGCCGGTAATTCGCAAAGCTTCGGCGCATGGTCTCGGGCATTTATCCGATCCTTATAACGAAGCTGATGCACCAAAATCAATTCCAGCGCCAATCGTGCCACTAAATGAAATTGGTGTGCAGCGCTGGCAATATGATTTGTGGTTTAAAATCATTTCGGCGGCGCAAGGCAAAAATCCCGCAATTGTTCCGCTCGATTATCACCCGAATTTATTGATCCCGAGCGTGTCGCAATATTCCGCCAC
>JAYVYB010000234.1:0-3085 GCA_043784625.1 Methylovirgula sp. | reverse complement strand
GTTTGAAGCGCTCCCCACCGACGATATCACGCGAGATACGACGAAGTTCGGGCTCATCGCTTCGATATGATGCCTTCTCGGCCGCCTCTTCTTGCCGCGCCCGCCGCCGCCGAGGGTTGGTGAAGCTGCGTGAGGGCACTGATTTGCGCCAGTATGTGATGGGGCAGATCCGCCTCGCATGGTCGCCACAGCAGATATCTGCGGTAGCATTCCTACCGCAGAGTCAGGCGTTGGTCACGGGCCCGCACCATCCAGGCAAATAATCGGCGGAACTGCTCTTTGCTAGTTTGAACGATTCTTTTAGAGCAGCAGCGAAATCGTTGTTGATCTGTTTTTTTCCAATGTGCAGACGCAAAAAATCTGCCCAGAGGAACTCGCTAAAGGGGGTCGTGTCCTTGGCGTAACCGCCGGCAAGGCGCAATCCACCCGCAAGACTACGATAAGGATCGTCGACAAGGTCGGCAATTTTCTCAGGCAAATCCGAATAGGAGCATCTTCTCCCTTCGGTATCAAACGGGTGCATCCAGCATCGACTGTCGAGAAAACTCCAGAAATGCTCTTTTTCCAATTTCCTCAGGTCAGCAACAACCGAGACTGCAATGTCTTTAACGTTCTCTTGGTGAAGCGCCAAACAGAGATGGTGGTGATCAATCACGTAATATCGCTCTTTTGGTCCCCAAATCACAGGAATCATATGGGTGCCTAAAAAATCATCGCCGCTTGCGCTTTTGTTATCGCGCCAGCTTTTACGTTTGGCCTTCACTTCTCTCATGCCGACTGTAATCTGTGTCGGACGCAAAGTGTCTATTGCTACAGGATGAATGCGTGGCTCTCTTGCTAATAACATTAGATAATCTCCATCCCCTCTTCATCCCAAGATATTCGTAAATTATTCATAATGTCCAAACAAACTTGATCTGGCGTCGAGGAATGAAACTCAGATTGCAAATCGTCGGCCGATTTCCACGAGTCGCTCACTGGGCAACTGCAGATATTCGCTGATGCGCGACGAATTGCGGCCCATGGCGGCAAACGTTATTTGCTGCCAAAGAGGCATTCCATTGCCATCAACGCGCGCGACAATGGTTTCATGGCCGACATAATAAGTAAGGTCGGAGAGATCGATATCGCATCCGCTCGCTTTGCACGCCATCAGTATCGCCGGCACGTCAGCCATTTCCATAAAGCCGCAATTGACCTCAGCACGCCAAAAGTTCTTGGCTTCTAACGTCAGCGTCAATCGGTCTTCTTCTTCAACACGCGGCTTTGAAACTACCAAAATGCGCAGCACCAGCACTTTTTCAAGCAAAGAGCGATTGCATTTGACATGCCAGACCATCACAGGCGGCGCTCCCTCGGACGAGCGCGTGAAAAACACTGCTGAACCGTGCGGACGCGCAACCTTTCCCGATTGCAATTCGGTAAAAAACTCGTTCAGGGGGGTAAGCGATGAAAGAATGGCAGTGTTCACCGCTGTCGCGCCACGATGCCATATCCACATGACACTATAAACCGCGACAGCCATGGCCAATGGCACATAACCGCCGTCCAAGATCTTGACTGAATTGGCGACGAAAAATGACCCGTCGACAAGCAGGAACGCCCCGGCTACCGCGCCGGCCACCGGTAGGCTCCAACGCCAGATTTCTCTCATGGCGATAAACAGCAGCACCGTCGTCATCAACATCGTCAGCGATACGGCAATGCCATATGCGGCCGCTAAATTGTCGGATTTACCAAAACCAATGGTCAGTCCAAGCGTGAAGATCATCAATAGCCAATTGACCGCGCCGACATAAATCTGGCCGTACCCCTCGGCCGATGTTTGCTTGATCTTAAGACGCGGCATCCATCCCAATTGGATGGCCTGTCGCGTCATTGAAAAAGCCCCGGTGATAATGGATTGGCTAGCGATTACTGTAGCGATCGTGGCCAAAACAATCAACGGCGTCAAAAGCGGCGCGGGACAGAGCCGATAAAAAATATTACCGTCGGTTGGCGCACCCTCAAGTACGATTGCTGCCTGACCGGCATAATTAAGGATGAGGCTGGGAAACACGATGAAGTTCCAGGCTAGGCGAATGGGTACCGGGCCAAGATGTCCCATGTCGGCATAGAGCGCCTCAGCACCCGTCACGCAAAGAAACACACCACCGAGAACCAGAAAACTCGTGAATCCACCCGAAAGAAGGTATTTTAACCCGTAAAGTGGATTGATCGCCGCAACTATGCCCGGATGCTGCAGAATTCCGTAAATGCCCATCAAGGCCATCACAACAAACCAGATCAGCATGATCGGGCCAAATGCCCGTCCGATGCGCGCTGTTCCAAGCGGCTGAATTGCAAAAAGCGCGACAAGAATGGCCACTGCAAAGGGTAACACATAGGGGGTAAGCTTCGGCGTCAACTGCTCAAGACCCTCTAGAGCGGAAAGAACCGAAATCGCCGGCGTAATTGTCCCGTCGCCGTAAATCAAGGCAGCGCCAAACAGGCCCACCGCAATGATGGTTGGGCGATTGTGTTTTTTAACCCCAAGCAGTGACATCAAAGCCAGAATGCCGCCCTCGCCGTCGTTGTCGATGCGCATGGCAAAACCAACGTATTTGACCGTCGTGATAATAAAGAGCGTCCATAGCACCAGCGACAGCGACCCGAGAATCATAGTCGCATCTGGCATTGCACCTGTCTGATTGAGAACGGTCTTGAAGGTGTAAAGCGGGCTGGTGCCAATATCACCAAAGACAATACCCAGTGCCCCCAAGCTGAGCGCCGGCGCGGAAGGTTTGAACGAAGTTTTGGCAGGATTTACTATTTTAGACATAAATATCTCTCAAAATAAAACCGCTCAACAGGACGCAATAGAGCGGCGGGATTTAGTGGTGAAAGTTTTTACGATTAACAGCTTAACTCACAGGTCATGACATTATAAGTAATACGGAAGCAGGGTCCAGCTTTCGATTGGCAAAACGAAGAACATTGTGAGACACGGCCGTCTCAAGTTTGAAGTGCACCACCTGACTGATTATCAGGAGGGTTATGGGACAGATTTACAATCACCTCTGCACTGAGGAGCGCAACTTCATTC
>JAYVYB010000233.1:0-5742 GCA_043784625.1 Methylovirgula sp. | reverse complement strand
AATGCTCCAGTGCAGAAGCAATTTGCCGGGCTAGCAACCCTGAACATCACCACGCAAATTCAGAGCAGAGCGGGCCAGCCTGAAGCCCGATCCCTTTGTGCTGACCCTATGGCTGTAGCAATTCACGGACCGCGCCGTAGCGATGAACATCAGGCCAACACTGTCGAAAAGAGGAAATGTCACATGAATATTCTAGCGAAACTCATAACAGGATGCGCCATGACCCTGCTGCTTACCGCTCCGCTGTTGGCCCAAACAGCAGCCGACAAAGACCGGCTTGCATTGGTTACAACGCAAGAAACAGCGTTGGTTTTTGACAGTTTTGACAATAACACAGCGTGGCAACTGGGCATGGAGATGGTGAAAGCGGCCAGAGAGAGCAATGCGCCGCAGACGGTGTTTGACATCCGTCGCAATGGACAAATTCTGTTTCGCGCCTCTCTTGCCGGGTCTTCGGTCGACAATGAATTTTGGGTGGACGCAAAGATCGCCACCGTGAACCGCTTTTTTGCAAGCACAGAGCGCAAAAAACTGGAATATCGCGCCATGATGGGGGCTGATTGGCTGAAAACTTACCCAAATGGCGGGGGCGATGCGGTTAAGTTTTGGAACCTTACGCAGCAACAATCCGCCGGTCTGGTCGGAGGCGGCTTCCCGATTTTTGTGAAGGGAGTCGGCTTTGCCGGAACGATCGTCGCTTCAGGCGGGCCTGACTCGACAGACCATGATTTCATCGTCGGTGTTTTAAAAAAATTCCTAAACAAGTAACAAATCACGGGCAGCAGATGAACTTCCCGGAGCCGGTTGGTTTCGGGAAGACCCGGCAATCAGTGCCATCCGAAGGCTTTCACAAAAGCGTGAGGGGGCATCTATTCGGGCTGAATTGGCGTATGCAGTTTTTTACAGGGAGACTTGAAAATGCTGAATCGTCGTTCGTTTGTGTCCACCGCGCTGGCGCTTGGTGCCGGGGTGGCCGCCCTTGGTTTTTCGTCCGCTCACGCGCTTGAGCTCGTGCCTTATGATGCCGCGACAGTCGAAAAACTGATTAAGGCGGGCAAGCCGGTCATAGTGCATGTTTATGCGTCTTGGTGTTTGCAATGCCACGCGCAGGCTTCAATTTTATCAAGCCTGCCTGCGGAGAAATATAAGGGCGTGAGCTTCTTTCGGGTCGACTATGACGGCCAGAAAGACATTGTTGCAGCGCTCAAGTGTCCGCGCTCGACGGTGATTTCTTTCAAAGGTGGCAAAGAGATCACCCGTATGTCCTGGGGCACGGCAGAAAAAGACGTCGTCGATGTTTTGAATACGGTTGCCTGATGCTTACGCTGCTTTTAGCTTTTACCGCAGGGTTGCTCACTATTTTGAGCCCCTGCGTTTTGCCGCTGGCTCCGATCGTAATTGCGGGGGCGCGTGCGCAGGATATTCGCGGCCCGCTGGCGTTGGCCGCCGGATTGGCGGTGAGTTTTGGTATTGTCGGCGGGTTGTTGGCTTCGCTCAGCATCGAGTTTGGCGACAGTGGGCTGGTGCGCAACTTCGCCGCCGGGCTGATGATCGTCTTCGGGCTGATTATGCTGGTACCGATGCTGGGGTTAAAATCCGAACATTTCCTCGGACCTTTGGCAGGGTTGGCCGATAGATTGGCTGAAACCTTGCCAAAAATCGGTCTGGTTGGTCAATTTTTTGCGGGCGTTGTGTTGGCTTTTGCGTGGGCACCCTGCGTGGGGCCCACCCTTGGCGCGGCATTTGCTCTGGCCGCAAGCGGCGGGTCTTTGCCTGCCGCGATCGCGATCATGGGCGTGTTTGCGTTAGGCTCGGCGACGGCGCTGCTGATCGCTGGCTATGCGCTGGGTAAAATGGCTTCGGGCGGCAAAATGCTGACGCGGCAAAGTGCAAGGTTTGGCACCACCGCGCTTGCAATTGTGCTGATTTTGGTTGGGGTCGCGATTATCAGCGGTTTCGACAAGGTGATCGAAACCGCATTTCTGGATTTGATGCCAAATTGGCTGGTGAGTTTTGCCACCCGCGTTTAGGTGTCTTGAAGCCTGTGCTCGAAGAAAAACCGTAACATTTCGGTGCTGGCGTCCGGTCCGGAAGCTTCTGCGTAAGTGCCCCGGGCGTTGCCTCCCGACCAAGCATGCGCAGCGCCATGGATAAGCCATTGCTCGATTTCCGGTTTTCCAGAGGCATCGGTAAAAGTCATCTGTGTGGAAATGACGCCGCTTTCGGAAGCGACCTTTTGCTGGGTTTTGCTCAGCTTGGCCGCGCGGGCATGCTGCGCAACGATAGTCTCGGCGTTCGCCGGGTTCACGGTGGCATCGCGGTCGCCATGGAACACAATGGTGGGCATCTTGATTTTTGCGGCGCGTTCAGGTTTTTGCGTGCCCGATCTCATTGCCGACATGGCCGACGACACGTCAAACGCCAGTCCGCAGGCCAGACCGGAATGGATACCAACAGCAGCAAAAATATCAGGATATTCGGCAGCCATGATCGCCGCTGCCGCTCCGCCAGCGGAAAGCCCGGCAACATAGACTTGTGCCTGCTCGATTTTGAAATCCTGCATAAACTGCCGTGCAATTCCGGCGATGATAGCAGGTTCGCCTTTGCCGCGCTGCTGATCTTCTGGCCGATACCAGTTCCAACATTTCGTCATATGCGCGCTGCCGGGCTGCAGCGGATAAGCCACAACGAAGCCGTGCTGCTCGGCCAAAACGTTCATATTGGTGCCAAGCGCGAAGTCATCAGGATTTTGGGTGCAGCCGTGCAACATGATGACAAGCGGCATGGGCTTTTTGCCATAAGTTGACGGCACATAAAGCTTGTAGCGTCGCGCTCCGGCGTCGTTTGCAAACTGATAGGCTGTGAAGGTGCCTTTTGTGTTGGCAGCGGCAGCCTTTGCAAGCGGCGCTGTTCGCGTGACCCGGGCTTTGCCGCCACCAAGCAATTTGGACACGGCATCTTGCAAGCGGCCTTCCCGGGTGAGGCGGGTGACTTCAGTCATAGAACTGCGGGCAAGCTTGATTTTGGGAATATTAAATTTCGGAAATTGCATGTGTATATCCTAAAAAATGTTGCGAATATTGATCAGTAAATTCTGTCCGCCAGAGCGGCTTTAAGCTCGGGGCTGGCTTGCAGTGCCCCCAGCACCTGAAGTGAGGCAATGGCGGCGCGCGCCAATTCCGGGGCTACGTCCGCAGCGAATGTCACCAGCCCGAGCACATGAATGTGCAACAACTCTCCCGCGTTTCTGGCCGTTTCAAGCTCCTGCTTTGTTATGTGCCGCAATCCGAGTTCGAGCTTTTTCCGGGATACGGATTGGCGCATCGCGTCTGCATGATGCTGGAGCTGGTTACGAATTGCGGTTCGGATAAAATCTGTCCGGTTGGAATAAAACCCGTCGCGCACCAGCAAATCTATTTGGCCAAGATCAACATAGCCGATATTGACTGTGATTTTTTCGCTATCAGATTGCTTACTTTTGACTTCAAGGCTCATAGACCTGTTCCTTACCATCCGTGTGGATGGTCTAAAGATGGTTATGGCTTTCGAAGTGTCAAGGGCTGTAGTCTGGAAAACGTCATCACACTCTTCCGGCTGTTAACTTCACCATATGCTCGTTAACCACGCCAAGCGCGATTTGGTTCCGTTCGAGTTTCACCGGGGCCCCGCCGGTGAACTCACCAAACGCCGGTAGAATAATTTGACACGGGGAAATCAAAAAGCACGGAAGCCGGAGCGAGTCCCGTCCCTTGCCTTCGATTTTGATCACCGGATGCACATGCCCTGCAAGTATGAGGTGCCCGGCCAGGTGGTCGCGTGTTTCCAGCGGATGGTGCCGCGCGATCAATCTGCCGGTAACGTGGGGTTCATCCACCTGTTCGATGTTGAGTTCAGCGCTGCGTTTACCTGCGCGGATATCATGATTGCCACGCACAAGTATCATAGACACAGAGGTATGCGCGCCGCGCCAGGCAGCAAATTGAGCCATCAGGTCCGGCGTGAAAGCTTGTGGCGCGTGGAACAGGTCGCCCAGAAAAATTAGGGTTCGCGGCGCAAGCTGTGCAAGGAGCTTGGTAAGCCGCGCCAAATTTTCGGCGGTGGTTCCCCCCGGCACAGGCTGGTTTAGCGCCCGGAAAGTTGCTGCTTTACCTAAGTGAACATCGGCAACATAAAGCGTGCGGCTTTGCGGCTCCCAAATTGCGTATTGTGGCAAAAGCACCAAGCCGTCGTGCATATAGCTGGTTAACAACGCGCTCAAATTGGTGTGTCTTTTTGCAATTCGTCTTTTTCCAGCGCCGCCGCCATCCGCTCAACCCGCTCGTGTAAAGATTCGTTGGTCAGCTTTTCGCGCAGTCGTTCCACCATAAGCGGAAAAGCCAGCGGCGAACAGCGCGCCAGCGGTTTGAGCACCATGTGCTTTTCATTCATGTCGCGCAACGTCGCTTCCATTAAATCAATGTCCAGTTCCTCATGGAGCAATTCGTTTTGCGCTTGAACCAGCAGTCCGTTGTTCGGATCATATTTGGCAAACACATCGTAATATAAGCCTGACGAGGCCTGTATTTGCCGCGCCGATTTGCGCTCGCCGGCATAGGAACTCTGCACAAGCCCGGAAATGCGGGCGATATCACGAAACCTTCGCCGGGCCAGCTCTGTGGCGTTGACACTCAAGCGCACTTGTTCCCCCAAGGGCTGGCCGCCGCGCGGGGCGATGAGGCCGCGGATTTCCTCGCCCCAGTTGCGCTCCGAAGCGCTTAAAATCTCAAAGCCGTAATCGTTGATTGCCAGCGAGAATGTGCCGGAGGTTGTCTGCGCCGCGCGGCATGACAGCAGGCTGGCAAGTCCGAGGTGCGCATTGCGCCCGGCAAAAGGATAGATAAAAACGTGCCATCCTTCACGCGATGTCAGGGTCTCGACCAGCAAAGTGTCTGGTGTAGGCAGGGCGGAGCGCTGGAGCTGCAACTCCAGCATCGGCTTTGCCGCCCGCAATTCCGGAGTTTGATAAACGCCGTCGGCGGCCAGCGCCAGTTGCTCGACCATGGCATTGGCCAATGTGGTCGAGAGCGGCATGCGCCCGCCACCCCAGCGCGGAACCGAGGCTTGAGAACCTTTGGCCTTGCGCACATAGGCTGTCATATCGCGCACTTGCACCAAGGACACCAGCCTGCCGGCAAACCAAAATCTGTCTCCGGGTTTCAACCGCGCAATAAAGCTTTCCTCTACGCTGCCAAGCTTGGCACCGGGCGGTGCGGGGCCAAATTGCACCATCATGCTGGAATCTGAAGTAATGGTGCCGATATTTTGGCGGTGACGTGTTGCCAAAGCGCGGTCTGTTACCCGCCAGATGCCGCTCTTATCCGGCGCACAGCGGCGAAAATCCGGATAGGCACGCAATGTGGCACCGCCTTGGCGGACGAAGTCGAGACAGAATTGCCAGTCTTCATCACTCAAATTCTGATAGGCGGCAGTAGTCGAGATTTCCGCCCGCAGGTCATCAGGCTCAAAGCCCCCGCCAAGGCCGATGGTGACCAAATGTTGTACCAAAACATCGAGCGGCGCTTTTGGGGATGATTTGCCCTCAATCTCGCCGCGCGCAATCGCCATTTGCAACGCAGCCGATTCCACCAGCTCCAGAGAATGGCTCGGAACCAGCGTAATGCGCGAAGCGCGCCCCGGCGCATGGCCGCTGCGTCCGGCACGTTGTAAAAGCCGGGCGATGCCTTTGGGCGAGCCGATCTGTAA
>JAYVYB010000232.1:0-3327 GCA_043784625.1 Methylovirgula sp. | reverse complement strand
TTGCCCGCGCCATCGGTGGCATATTGCACCGCCGAGTGGTTAAGCGCCGCCAACTGCGTGTTGGTGGTGTTGAGCTGGCTGCCGTTCACAGCATCCGTGCTCGTGCCGTTCAGCGCCCCTGCCGCCACATTATGCAAGGCAACCGGCCCTGCAGCCTTGCCCACCAAGGTCATATCTTGACTTTGGTTAAGCCCGTTGGCTGTGGTTGGGGCACCGCTGGTCGAATATTGCACCGGAGATTGGCTCTGCAAGGCCGCAACCGCCGCCCCCACATTGTTCACTGTTGTACCGCCAACTGTATAGGACGGGGCTGTTTTGGTGGTGCCATCCGGATTAACAACCATGCCGCCGCCCAGCGCTGTTGCGACAGAACTTCCGGTATTATTCACCGCACTCGCCACACTGAACAATTGCGACCCGTTAACCGCGTCGGTGGATGTCGCCGAGAGCACACCTGCCGCCACATTCTGCACTTGCCGCTCCGCGCCCGCCACACCCACGGAGACTGTTGAAGCCGCCTTGGTGGCTGCCGCCGTGCCGCCGGTTAAATCAAACACTCCGGTATTGGCCGCAGCCGTCACTGAGCCTGCACCAAGCGCCACATCATTGGCATTGGTTGCGGTTGCGCCATTGCCAATTGCCACACCATTCGTTGCCAAGGCTGAGGCCACCGGACCGATGGCGACGCTATCGGTTCCGGTTGGGGTTGAATCTCCCAGCTTGGAGTTTGTGTGGAAATATTTAATGCCGCCGCCGCCATTGACCGCCTTATCCAGCGAGCCAAGTGCACTGCCAACATCGGTGTAGGTGCTTGAGCCAATCACATAGCTTGGCCCCGTCACTTTGCCGGTCACCGGGTCAATTGTCGCCCCGCCTCCCAGCGCCGCAACGGTGGTTGACAGCTGCGACACATTCACCGCGTCTGTGGCAGCAGTTCCGGCGGCCACATTGGACAGCGTCCGCTCCGCACCGGCCGCACCGACACTCACAGTATTCGCCCGTCCGCCATCGTTAGATCCCGCCCCCAGCGCTACAGAATTATTGCCGCTTGAGGTCGCGCCATTGCCAACCGCCGTGCTGCTTGGGCCGGATGCGGTTGAGCTATTCCCCAAAGCCGCACTCTTCGCGCCGCTTGCCGAAGCTCCCGGGCCAACCGCAAGCGCGTCAGGTCCGGCGGCCGCCGGATTGGCCGCGCCTGCAGTGTTGTCATAAGCGATGCCGCCAGCCACCTGCTTGGACAAATTGCTCACGTTCAGGTTGGTTGCATAAAGCTGAGAGCCATTCACCGCATCGGTTGAGGTGGCGGTCAAAGCGCCCGCTGCCACATTCGAAAGCGTCACCGGCCCCGCCGCGGCACCAACCAGCGTCATGTTCTGGCTTGAGACAAAGCCATTTGGTGTGGTTGGCAGCGCTGCTGTCGAAAACTGCACCGGAGCGCCCGCTTGCAAGGCGGTCAACGCCGAACCGACATTGCTGAAAGTGCTGGAGCCAACAGTATATGATGGCGCGCTGACACCCTTTCCGGCGGTGTAAGTTGCGCCACCGCCCAAGGCTGAGGCAAGCGATGAGCCTGTCGTATTGCCCGCGCTGGCCACCGAATAGAGTTGCGAACCATTCACAGCATCGGTGCTGGTTGCCGTTAAGCTGCCAGCCGCGACATTTTGAATTTGCCGCTCAGCTCCAATTGCGCCAACAGACACCGTTCCGCTTGCCCCTTTGGCAATACCCGCCGCAGTGCCCCCGGTAATGTCAGTCGCTCCGGCGCTTGGCGCGGCACTCACCGAACCTGCGCCAAGCGCCACATCGTTAGCATTATTGGCCACCGCCGCGTTGCCGATTGCCACCGAGCTTGTACCTATGGCAGAGGCCAACGGACCAACCGCAACACTGTCTGTTCCGGTTGGCGTTGAATCTGCCAGCGCTGAATTGGTGTGGAAATATTTGATACCCTTGCCGCCATTTACCGAGCTATTGAGATCATTCAACGCCGAACCAACGTCATTGTAGCTGTTTGAGCCGATAACGTAGGTCGGCGCCACAATCTTGCCCGTCAGCGGATCGAGTTTCGCGCCGCCACCCAGCGCCGAGGCCGTGGTATCCGCCGCCGCAAACAACTGACTGCCGTTTACCGCGTCTGTGCTGGTGGCATTAAGCGCCGCCGCCGCCACATTATGCAGGGCTACCGCGCCTGCCGCCTTACCAACCAAAGTCATGTCCTGGCTTTGGTTGAGGCCATTCGCAGTTGTCGGCGCGCCGCTGGTTGAATATTGCACCGGAGCGCCGCTTTGCAGCGCAGCCAGCGCGGCATCAACGTTGCTATATGTTCCAGCGCCCACCGTGAAGCTTGGCGCAGTCACCGTGCCGTCCGCCGCAACTTTCGCGCCGCCGCCAAGCGCAGTGACAAAACCGGATCCTTGCGTTTGCGCCGCCGTATCGAGCGCCGCCAATGCTGCCCCGACATTGTTTTGTGAACCGCCCGCCACCGCATATGTTGGGGCTGAAGCTTTGCCTGTCAAAGGATCATAAACCGAGCCGCCACCCAATCCGGATGCAACGCTGGTTCCCAGCGCGTCGATGCCGGACTGCACGCTAAACAGCTGAGAGCCATTAATCGCGTCGGTGCTGGTTTTGGAAATAACGCCCGCAGCAACATTCTGGATTTGCCGTTCAGCACCCGCCGCGCCCACCGAGACTGTACCGCTGGCAACAAGCGCAATGCCCGCTGCCTTGCCGCCATAAACCGCAGTTGTGCCCGTATTCGCCGCTGCCGTGACCGAGCCTGCGCCCAGCGCCACATCATTGGCGTTGGTTGCTGTTGCGCCATTGCCCAGCGAGACGCCGTTGGCCGCCAGCGATGCTGCCAAAGGCCCGATGGCAACGCTGTCGGTGCCTGTGGCGGTGCTATCCGCCAAAGCCGAATTGGCATTGAAGTATTTGCTCTTCGCCCCGCCATTGGCCAGCGCGCCCAGCGCAGAACCCACATCGGTATAGTTCGAACCGGCAATAGCATAGGTCGGGTTGGTCACCGTACCCGTCACCGGATCATAACTTGCCCCGCCGCCAAGATTGGTGGCAACCGAACTCAAGCCCGTGTTCAACTGCCCGCCGTTGATGGCATCAAGCGAGCCTGCCTTGGTCGAGCCTGCCGCAACTCCGGTCAAAGCCACAGAAGTGGTGCCAGCCGGGAGATTGGGATTGGACGCCAGATCAACCGCCGCCGTCGGGTTCCCCGCCTTGTCAGCCGTATATTGAACCCCGAGCTTGCCTTGCGCCGCCAGTGCCGAGCCCACATCATTGTAGGTGTTACCGGCGATGGTGTAGCTTGGC
>JAYVYB010000231.1:0-15182 GCA_043784625.1 Methylovirgula sp. | reverse complement strand
CGACAATGCCTTTTGGCAAAGCCAGCGTAACCCCGACAAACAGCGCGCCGAGGATAAACAGCCAATAGGGCGCGAGGGGGCCGGAAGTGAAGGTTGTTTTGGCAAAATTGACCAATACAGCGCCGATTGCCGCGCCCACCAAAGTGCCGCGCCCGCCAACTGCTACCCAAATGACCGCTTCGATAGAGTTGGCTGGCGCAAATTCGCCCGGATTGATGATGCCGACCTGTGGCACATAGAGCGCGCCGGCCAAGCCCGCCATCAGCGCCGAGACCACGAAAACCAGCAGTTTATAATTTTCAACACGGTAGCCTAAAAACCGCGCACGGCTTTCCGAATCGCGGATGGCAACCAGCAATTTGCCATAGGTGGAGCTGACCATGTAGCGCGCCACCATAAAGCCGAGCGCCAGCGCGGCGATGGAGAGCAAAAACAGCACCATTCGGGTAGATTGCGCCTGAATGTTAAAGCCAAGAATGTCTTTGAAATCGGTCAAGCCGTTGTTGCCGCCAAAGCCCATGTCATTGCGGAAAAACGCCAGTTGCAGCGCATAGGTCATGGCTTGGGTGATGATGGAAAGATAAACCCCTGTCACGCGGGAGCGGAAGGCCAACCAGCCGAAGCCAAAGGCAAGGATGCCTGGAACCAGAAACACCATCAAAAGCGCGTAGGGAAAGTGCTGAAAACCGTACCACGTATAGGGCAAGGCTTTCATGTTCAGGAACACCATAAAATCCGGCAAAATAGGATCGCCATAGGCGCCGCGGGTGCCAATCTGGCGCATCAGATACATGCCCATGGCATAGCCGCCCAGCCCGAAAAACGCGGCGTGGCCAAGCGACAAAATTCCGCAATAGCCCCAGACCAAGTCCAGCGCCACAGCAAGCAGCGCATAGCAGGCATATTTACCAAACAGGATGACGTTGCCATCTGAGAGGTGCAGCCCTGAGGTTTCCGGAACCAGCAGATTTAGCACCGGCACAACAATGGCGATGATCAGCAGAGCGATGAGGAAGAGCGCGGCACGGCGATCGATCATGGTTTTAACTTTCCACCGCACGGCCCTTGAGGGCAAACAGCCCGCGCGGGCGCTTTTGAATGAACAGGATAATCAGCACCAAAATGATGATTTTCGCCAGAACCGCTCCGGCAAAGGGTTCGAGAAACTTATTGGCAATACCGAGCGAAAACGCGGCGACAAAGGTGCCCCACAGATTACCGACGCCGCCAAACACCACCACCATGAAACTATCGACAATATAACTCTGGCCAAGATTGGGGCTGACATTGTCGATCTGGCTGAGCGCCACACCGGCAATGCCGGCAATGCCGGAGCCCAGCGCAAAGGCCATCATGTCTATGCGCGGTGTGCGGATGCCCATGGCGGCGGCCATTTTGCGGTTTTGGGTCACAGCGCGCATTTTCAGGCCGAAGCTGGTGGCCTTCAAGACAAACAGCAGCGCGAAAAACACGAACAGGGAAAAGCCGACGATTGCCAAGCGGCCATAGGTGATTTGCAGGCCGAGAAAATCAAACGAGCCGGACATGTAGGAGGGTGCGCCCACCTCGCGATTGTTGGCACCAAAGGTGGTGCGCACCGCCTGCTGCAAAATAAGGCTGACGCCCCATGTGGCGAGCAATGTTTCCAACGGGCGGCCGTAGAGAAAGCGAATGATGCCGCGCTCAATGACAATGCCCGCCAGCGCCGCAACCAAAAACGCCAGCGGAATGGAGAGCGGCAATGACCAGCCGAAATATTGCGGGAAGTGCGGACGGAAGATGTATTCTTGCACAACGTAAACAGTGTAAGCGCCGAGCATCACCATTTCGCCATGGGCCATATTGATGATGCCCATCACGCCAAAGGTGATGGCAAGGCCGATGGCCGCGAGCAGCAAGACCGAGCCGAGCGAAATGCCAAACCAGATGTTTTGCGCATAGGCCAGCGCTTGCAGGTGGCCTTCAATGGCGCTCACCGCGGAAGTGATGCTGGCCTTGAGCGCAGGAGACGTATCGGCAGGAATGGCGCGCAACAGCGCCGAACTTTCCTGGTTGGCGCGGGCTTTCAGCGTGTCCACTGCCTCTATGCGCTTGGCATCCGGCGCGGAGACATCAAAAGCCAAAATGGCGGCGCGGGCCTGCACCAGAGCGGCCTTAACGCTCGTGTCGGACTCGCGCTTCAAGGCGGCCTCAACCGGGGCGAGCGCCTTGGCATCATGTACCTTGTAGGCGGAATCTGCTGCAATCAGGCGCTTGGCCGGATCGGCAGAGGCCAGAGTCAGGGTGCCGCTGGCCGCTTCAATGGCGCGGCGAATGCGGTTGTTGACCCGAACAGCTTCGCTGTCGGCGGGCGGCGCGGCAACTTTAACCCCTGTGGCCGGATCGATCAGATCGTCACCGCTTTTGATAAACACTGTTTTGGCTGTAGCAGAAAAAACCAGCTTTTGTGCGCCCAGCGCTTCAATGACCTTTGCCGCTTCGGGCGAGCCGGTTTCGGCAATGTCGGCGATGGCTTTTTCGAGCTCGCCGAAGTCACTGGTGGCGAGGTGGGACAGCAAAGCGGGCAGATTCGGAGGAACGGACTCGGCGGCGGGCGCGCTCTGCGCTCCAAGCAGCAAACCCAGAACCACAGCCAGCGCTTGCATAGCCTTCTTCACCAAACGCGACCTCAACAGACCCAGCATTCAAAGCATCCGATTGGTTAGAAATACTGTGGGGAAACAACACCCCCGCGCAACGAGGCGCGGAGGTGAAAGAGTAGAGCTTACTTGGTTACGCCAACACATTTGTTGGTGACCTTGTTGAAGTTGCCGCACTTCTTATCAACCCAATCGGCAACCAGATCTTTCGAGCCTTCAAGGTATGGCGACCATGCGTCGCCAGCGATGAGGTCTTTGGTTTTTTGTACGACCGAGAACTGGCCGTCTGCCTGAATTTCACCAATCAACACCGGCTTGGTGATGTAGTGGCTGGCGAGCATTTTGGAGACGCCGCCGGTCAGGTTTGGCGCTTCAATGCCAACCAGAGCCGCAATAACCTTATCAGAATCGGTGGTGCCGGCCTTTTCAACCGCTTTCACCCACATCTGGAAACCAATAACGTGAGCTTCCATCGGGTCATTGCTGACGCGCTTTGGATTTTTGGTGAAAGCCTTCCACTTTTCGATGAAGGCTTTGTTGTCGGCATTATCCACCGACATGAAGTAGTTCCATGCCGCCAAATGGCCCACCAGTGGCTTGGTGTCGATGCCTGCCAATTCCTCTTCGCCCACTGAGAAGGCGACAACTGGAATATCGGTGGCTTTCACGCCCTGATTGCCGAGTTCTTTGTAGAACGGCACGTTGGCGTCACCATTGATGGTGGAAACAACAGCGGTTTTCTTGCCCGCAGAGCCGAACTTTTTAATGTCAGACACGATGCTCTGCCAATCGGAATGACCGAACGGCGTATAGTTGATCATGATGTCTTCAGGCTTAACGCCCTTGGATTTGAGATAGGCTTCCAACACCTTGTTGGTGGTGCGCGGATAGACATAGTCAGTGCCTGCCAGCACCCAACGCTCAACCTTTTCGTTGGCCATCAAATAATCAACAGCCGGGATGGCTTGCTGGTTTGGAGCCGCGCCGGTGTAGAAAATGTTGCGGGAGGATTCTTCGCCCTCAAACTGTACCGGATAAAACAGGATGGAGTTCAGCTCTTCAAACACCGGCAGAACCGATTTGCGGGACACCGACGTCCAGCAGCCGAAGGTGACAACGGCCTTGTCCTTGGAGATTAGTTCACGGGCTTTTTCAGCAAACAGCGGCCAGTTTGAGGCAGGATCAACCACAACGGCTTCGAGCTTTTTGCCGAGCAGTCCGCCTTTTTTGTTCTGATCGTCGATCAGCATCAGCATCACGTCTTTCAACGTGGTTTCTGAAATGGCCATGGTGCCGGATAGCGAATGCAACACACCGACTTTGATGGTTTCTTCAGCGAAAGCGGGAGCCGTCAGGCCTAAACCGACGGTGGCCGCCGCCGCCAAAACAATACGCCGCGTAAACTTCATGCTCATTGGACTCTCCATAAGTGAAATACCCAAACAAGGATTGCAAAGCCTGTGCCAACCAGTTTTGGAACGTTCATAGGGGGTTTGAGGGGCTCTGTGGCCGGATGAACCGCGCAACGATGAATAATTGGGCGGAGAATGCGGGGGCTGCCTAAATTAACGGCTTGTTAAGGCTTGGTTATGTGGCGGCTTTTCGCTACCACGTTGAAGCTGAAATTCCTGATCAAACTTGAAGGCGTGTAGCACCTGTGACTTTGTCTGAAACTCCCGGCCAACCGCTGCAAATTTATTACATCCGTCACGGCGAAACGGCCTGGTCGCTTTCGGGGCAGCATACCGGCAAAACCGATATTGCGCTGACGACGCGCGGCGAAGATGAAGCGCGCGGACTGGCACCATTTTTATCCAAAGTCCTGTTCAGCCATGTGCTGACCAGCCCGCGGCAACGGGCGCAGCGCACCTGTGCTTTGGCGGGATTGGGGGGGCTGGCGCAGGTTGAGCCGGACCTCGCCGAGTGGGATTATGGCGATTATGAAGGCGTCGTGTCGCCGGACATCCGCAAAAACCGGCCCGCTTGGAACATTTACCGCGACGGCTGCCCGAATGGCGAGAGCGCGGGCGACATATCCAGCCGCGCCGACAGGCTGATTGGCAAGCTCAAAGGGCTTTCCGGCAATGTGGCGCTGTTTTCGCACGGGCAGTTTGGCAGTGTTTTTGGAACGCGCTGGATTGAGCAGGACGTCAGCGCCGGGCAACATTTGATATTGAGCACCGCGTCGGTCAGCATTCTGAGCTATAAGCCGAGCGACCGGCGTGTGCCGGTTATTGCGCTGTGGAATTTGTCGCCGCAGACGCTGGCCTGACACAAGGCAAGTTGAGCAAAAGGCAAATTGAGCAAAAGGGAAGTGTGATGGCAGCGCCACTCAGAGGACTAAAGGTTGTTGAACTGGCGCGGATTTTGGCGGGGCCATGGATTGGCCAGACTTTGGCCGACCTTGGGGCCGATGTCATCAAGGTGGAAAGCCCGGATGGCGATGACACCCGCAAGTGGGGCCCGCCCTATATCGAGGTGGCGGGCCACTCCTCCGCCGCGTATTTTCATGCCTGCAATCGCGGTAAGCGCTCGATTGCGGCAGATTTTTCCACTCCCGAGGGCAAGGAGATTGTTCTGCGGCTGATTGATCAGGCGGATGTTCTGATCGAAAATTTCAAGGTCGGCGGTCTGGCCAAGTTCGGCCTCGACTACGCGACCCTGGCACTGCGCAATCCGCGCCTGATCTATTGCTCGGTGACGGGCTTTGGTCAAACCGGCCCTTACGCCCAGCGCGCCGGATATGATTTCATGATTCAAGGCATGGCCGGCATGATGGACATTACCGGCGAACCGGAGCGTGAGCCGCAAAAAGTCGGCGTTGCCATCACCGATATTTTCACCGGACTTTATGGCGTTATCGGGATTCAGGCGGCGCTGTTGCAACGGGCGCAAACCGGCCTTGGCCAACATATCGACATGGCGCTGTTTGATTGTATGAGCGCGGTGCTGGCCAATCAGGGCATGAATTATCTTGCCAGCGGCGTCTCACCCAAACGGTTGGGAAATGCGCATCCCAACATTGTGCCGTATCAAACCTTCGCGGTGGGCGACGGTCATTTGATCGTGGCGGTTGGCAACGACGGGCAATTTGCGCGGTTTTGCACAGTTTTGGGTGTGCCAACGCTGGCCGTGGATGCGCGCTTTATTTCCAACGCGGCGCGGGTGAAACATCGCGCGGAGCTGGCCGCGCTGCTGAGCGCCCAAACGCAAATGTGGACACGCGATAAGCTGCTGGCAGCACTGGAAACGGCGGTGGTTCCGGCAGGGCCGATCAATACCGTGGCGGACGTGTTTGCCGATCCGCAATTTCAGCACCGTAAAATGCAGGTGATGCTTGATGGTGTGCCGGGCTTGCGCACCCCGCTCAATTTCAGCGGGGCGGAACTTAACGTGACCCGGCGCGCCCCCAATTTGGGAGAACACACCGACGAAATTCTACGAGAGATCGGCCTTAGCAAGGCCTAAAACCGGCCAAATCGACATAAATGCGTCATTTTAACCCCGATAATTAACTAGAAACGACGATTCGTGACAAAACGCCACGCAAGGCTCTGGCGCATTTTATTAAAACTCGCTACATCCGTTCCATTGTTTTATTAATGAATTGGTAAGTATAATGCGTAGCGTTTCCTACAAAATGGTTTCGGCCCAAGAGCCGGCTTCTTTTCCCATTGGTCCACGTTTGGCAGCTGTCATTTTTGTGATTGGCAGTATGGCCATTGGCAGCACGGCAGGGCGGGCGGCAGGGTTGCTGGAATTGCTGTTTGGCAATCAGCATCCAGTGCAGCAAGCCGCCCCGATGGCGCCAGCAAGCGTCGCGCAGGACGTTGAAATTGCCCCGAAGCCGCATCGCCAAAAGCGGGCTGCGCTGCAGGCCAAAACGCGCCACGGCGTGCGCGAGGCCAAACTGCAAGCGGCCAAGACCCAAGCTGCCGCTTCGCGCGCTATTTGTGTGCGGCTGGCTGACGGCTATTTCTTTCCCACCGGAAACTCCGGGAATTTTGCGGCGCTGCAAAGCGCCTGCGATGTGCAATGCCCCAACATGGAAACTCGGTTGTTTCTGTTCGAGAAGGGCTCAGACAAAATCGAAGATGCCAAGGATGCCCGAAACGGCGCACTCTATTCAGCGATCGCATCCGGCTTCGCACTGGCTCCGCTGAACAAGCAGGCGCATGGCTGTCACCCGCTGATGCAGACCGCCTCGGCTGTCAGCGGCATTTTTAGCGACCCGACACTCAAACGCGGGGATTTGGTGGTAACCAAAAAAGGTATCCGCATGTTCAATGGTCGCAACCACTTCCCCTATGAAGAAGCGGACTTTACCGCTTTGCGTAGGGCGGACGGCATCCCTAAAGAACGTTTGGCCATGCTCAGCGCGATGGAACGCTCAATGGCGACCGCGCGCTGGTAAGCCTCTAAGGCAGCCAAAACCCTAAGGGCAAGCGCCGCGCTCCAACAACACCCAGTCTTCAACCTGAAGTTTGATGTTGAGCGGGCACGGGCTCTGCGCCTGAACCCCTTGCGTCATCGGCGGGTCGGATTTGATGATAAAATAGGTGAATTGCTCAACAAAGCCCTTGGTCCACATTTTATTCTGGCCGGGGCGTAGATCAACCTCTTCATTTTCGCCCTCTTTACGATCCAGCTTGAAACGGATCACCTGCGGCGGGAACAGCGCAAAGTTGAAATCGACAAAACCGTGCTTGTCGGCCTGATACCACACCGGATAATGCCAATAGGCATTGGTGTTTTGCGCGCCGATGCTGTCGCCCTGCATCACCATGGCCAACACCCGCTTATTGGGCTGCATGGCATCCAGAATCGCTTGAAACGGTTTGGTTTCCTCGCCAAAGGCGACAATCCGGCTCGCCTGAATCACCAATACCCATACGCTGCACACGGTGATAACCGCCAACGCCGCATAGGCGCGCAATGACGCTTTCGCCGCGTTTGGATTGGGCACAAATGCAAAGGCGATAAACGGTGGAATAAACAGCGCGAAGCGATAATACAGCCCGCCGGTTTGGAAAGCGTCGGCAGGCGCAACACAAACGATCAGCAGCAGCCCGAGCACAGGCACAAGAGCGGAGCGCGTGTTTAAACGCATCCCGTAAAACAACGGTGCCAGCAAAATCAATCCGGTGAGCACCATCAGCAGGATGGAGCCGTTTTCGTCATTGATGTCGGTGATGTCGGCGAGCAAAATCGTCGGGCGTCGCCACAGCGGCGTTCCATAGAAATAGCCATCGGCATGGAGCCCGCCTTCCATCTTCTGGCTGATGATGCGAAATGCCAGCGTGATGGCCCCCATGACAACATAGGGCGCCATGCGGGCAAATATATCTCTGGTTTTGTGGGTCCAGACGGACTCCAGCATGATCAGCCCGGCGATGAACATCAGGCCCAAATAAACGAGGCCATGCGAGAACAGCAGCAATGTACCGCCCGCAACCAACGCCAGCGCCCGCTTCAAGGTTGGCTCCCGCGAATGGCGCAGAGCCAGCAAAATCACCAGCAATCCGACAGGACTGGCCACGAGAAAGGTCATAAAACCCCATTTCCAGCAAAAGCCGAAAAATGAGAGAATAAACAGCCAATCCAGCCGCCTGTCCGAGCCAAACTCGCGCCGAAGCGCCACGCAGGCCCAGACAAAGGCCAAAAACGCCAATGTCACCACGAGGCGCGTGGAGGTTTCCATCGAAAAAATGAACGATAGCGGCAGCATGGTGCCATAGCCGATGAGATAGGGCGTGACCAGATTGATGCGCACCAGATCGACCCACGGCGAATTGCCCAGCAGCAAGTCCCGCCACAGCGACACTTGCGCGGCATGTTGGGGCAAATCCACCATCGGCAGCCGCTCCACCAACCACATCATGGCGCAGGCGCAAACCACCGCGACGATGAAGGCGACACGTTCGAACCTCGCCAGATTGTCAACCGGCACGGCCAAATCTGCCCGTTGAGTTGCCGCATATTGGTTCGATTGCCCGCCAGATTGCATTACGTCATTGCCTTATTTTGGATGGGGATAGTCGGCCGCAACGGCCTATTTTTCGGCCAGAACCGAATATTGCCCGCCCAAAGGCAGCCAGGACAGTTTCCCTTCCATCGGACGCAGCGCCGCCAGCTTGCGCGGGAAAAACACATGATAATTAATTTTGACGTTTTTCCAGCCAGCCTGCCGAAAGGCCTGCGCAAAGGCCCCGGCGCGGATCAGCTTGGCATTGATATCAAACGGGCAGGTGTTTACCGCATGCACGGTGAGCGGATTAAGCGGGTTGTGCTCGAAAATCGCCAGTTTGCCGCCTGTGCGGACAACGCGGCGCAGTTCCCCCAGCCAGTGCAGATGTTCTTCATGCGGGATGTGATGAAAAACGCACGCGGAGAACGCCGCATCAAAACTGTTATCCGCCGTCGGAATGCGGTTGTCAGACATTTTAATGCCTGCCGCTTCGGGGAAGCGCTCCTGCGCAATATCCAGACTGCGCTGCGAAACATCGACGCCGGTGAGATGAGCGGAGGCAAAATATTTGCGAAAATAGGGAAAGGAATTGCCGGTGCCGGAGCCAAAATCCAGCACTTCGCCTGTGCTTTGCGGCACCATGGCGCGAAACTCGCGGATTTTATATTCGGCAAAATATTCCGGCCCCTCGCCTGTCACCGCAATATTGGCGCGGTGCTGTTGATCATATTCATCAGCAAATTGATCAAACTCGGCATTATCGACCATGGAGCAAAATTCCCTTTTTAACGCTTGAGCGCCTGTGCGGTGAGAGCACTCCGCCGCGCAAATTGCAGTTTCAAAAATCTCTATACACGAACTTTGGTGGAAAAATGAATTGTGCGGTCGCTCAGGCGACCTTTTCTTTGCCGACTTTTTCTTGAACTGTTTTTTCCTGAACCGGAACGGCAACAGCGGCGTCACCCCCGACGAAACCGGAGCGCTGATCCACCACATAGAGCGGGCGACGCTTCACCTCGTTATAAATACGTCCGATATAAAGCCCCATGATTCCGGTCATCAACATATTGATGCCAACCAGAAACGAGATGATGACAATGGTCGACGACCAGCCGTTGACCAAGGAGCTGTGGGTGAACCACATGGCGATGACATAAAGACCATAGACCAGCGCCAGCCCCGAAACCGCCATGCCTGCCCAAAGCGCCATGCGCAACGGCACATCGGAAAAGCCGATCACGCCATTCAAAGCCAATTTGATCATCTTGAAAAACGGATATTTGGTTTCGCCAGCGGCGCGGGCCGGGCGATGAAACTCCACCGCTGTTTGTTTGAAGCCAAGCCATGCAAACATACCGCGGACAAAGCGGTCTTGCTCGGGCATGATTTTGAAGGCTTCCAGCACCTTGCGGTCAATCAGGCGGAAATCGCCGACATCCCGCGGGATTTCAACGCGGGTGAGCTTGTTGAGGAAGCGGTAAAACACATCGGCGGTGAACAGCTTGAACCATGTTTCACCCTCGCGGCTGAGTCGCTTGGCATAAACCACCTGATAGCCCTGCTTCCAGCGGTCAATCATCTCCAGGGTTACTTCCGGCGGGTCTTGCAAATCGGCATCGAGCACGATGATGGCATCGCCGCGCGCCACATCCATCCCGGCGGTGATGGCAATCTGGTGGCCGAAATTGCGCGAAAACCCGAGCAAACGATAATGCGAATTGGTATTAACCTGACGGGCGAGATAGGCCTCGCTGCCATCTTTTGAACCGTCATTAACGAAGATCACCTCAGACGGACCGTCGAGCTTGGCGAGCATATCCTCGATGCGCGGCAGCAACAGCGGCAGGACTTCTTCTTCATTATAAATCGGGATGATGAAGGAATAGCGGACGGCGGAGGAAACGGACATTTAACAACCATGACTGAGCAAAACAGGCTAAAATTTAGCATCTGCGACGGACGGGGGCAACCAACGCGACGCCACTTGTAAATTCTGGCACCACTTGCAAACTCTATTGGAGGCTTCAACCTGAACTGAAACTGAATTTGGCAAGTTTGAGTCACTATAATTCAAAAAGGTCGCATTGCTTTTGGCTGTTTTCGTGCGATGTGCGGGCTCTTGTCTGCAAAAGGCTGGTCAGCCGCGCTGAATTTGCCGGAGCTCCTCCGCCACGTTAACAATATGATTGCGGAGCAGGTTTGCGGCGGCCTCAATATCCCCTGCCCGGCACAAGCTTAAAATCCGGCTATGCTCATCTTGCGCGCGCGCCGTGGCGCCCGCAATCGACAGGTGAAGCCGGGTGTGGCGGTCACTGTCCTGTAACAGATTTTGCACCAGCGCCATGGTGCGCAGGCGGTTGGCTTTGGCATAGAGCATCAGATGAAACTGCGCATTGAACACGCCCCAGCGGCGGGCGCTGGCGGAATTCAGGTCGCTGGCATAGTCATCCAGCAGGCTTTGTAGCGCGTTGAAGTTCTCCGCTGTCAAATTCGGGGCGGAGCGGCGCAACAACATTGGCTCCAGCGTGGCGCGCAATTCAAACAGCTCGGCCACTTCATCGTTTGACAGCGATGCCACCACCGCGCCGCGATGGGCCTGCACCTTGACCAGCCCCTCGGCCTCCAGCTGCAAAAACGCCTCGCGCAACGGAATCCGGCTTATGCCGAATTCCTCCGCCAAGGCGCTTTGGCGCAATTGCGTGCCGCTTGGCAATTCACCGTCGAGAATGCGGCGGCGCAAAACTTCCACCGCCGCACCGGCCATGGTTTTGTGCTGCAAACCTTTGGCGAGCGGCGCTCGCATGGTCATAGCTTTGGACATTTCACAGCTTTGGCAGCGCGGGGCGGGTGGCCATCGCATCGCGGATTGTTTTCTCGACGCTGGCGCGCAGAGCGCCGCTCAAGGGTTGGCGCGGCATCCGCACGCGGTCGTTTGAGCCGATGGCGAGCACCTCGGCCAATTTGATGTTTTGCACCAGATAGGAACTCACGTCTAAATCCAGCAACGGGCGGAACCAGCTGTAAATTTTCAACGCTTCTTCGCGGCGACCCAGCTGCATCAGCTTGTAAATGGCGACAGTTTCTGCGGGGAAAGCACAGACCAGACCGGCCACCCAGCCCTGCGCGCCAACACTCAGAGCCTCAAACGCCAGATTGTCGACGCCGGTCAAAACGGTGTAGCGCTTGCCCAACCGGTTAAAAATTTCGGTGGTGCGGCGAATATCGTCGGAGGATTCCTTGATGGCGACAAAGCGCGCGTCGGCGGCCAGCTCTTCCATAATGTCCGGCGTAATATCAACCTTATAAGCCAGACGGTTTGAATAAATCATAATCGGCAGGTCGCCCGCTTGCGCCACGGCGCGCAGGGTGGCGACGGTTTCAACTGCATTGGTGTGATAAACCAGACTTGGCACCACCATCAAACCGTCAGCGCCAGCCTTTGCCGCCATTTTTGCCAAGGTGCAAGACTCTTGCGTTGAGGCAGCCGCAACTGTCATCAACACGGGTCGTTTTCCGGCAATTTTGCGCGCGGTGTGCATCACGTCAATGCGCTCTTCCAGGCTGAGCATCGGGCCTTCCCCCAAGGAGCCGCAGACGATAATGCCGTCGCAGCCCGCATCCATTTGCAGCTGGAAACAGCGTTCCATTTCGGCGTGATCCAGCGCGCCGTCAGAAGTGAATTTGCTGGTGACTGCCGGAAGAACGCCTGTCCACATGTGATGTGCCTTTTTGAGTTTGCGCGCCGGGGTCGCCTTTTGCAGAAACACCCGTGCCCGAAGTTCGATAAAAATTGTATACAATATACAATTTGGTAACGCAAGAGCTGAAGGACTGGCACGGGCAGAATGTTTTGCGCTGGGTTTCATTTGATCGCCCTAAAGGTTCAGTGCGGGTCAATCAGGAACACCCGACACGCAAGCCGCCAAACGCTGCCGCTGTCACCCCCGGAGAAAACTCGCCGATCTAACTCGCTATTCAGCCGTATCGCTTTAGCGGAAAACCGATTACACTTTTTCGCGCCACGCTCACACAGTGACAAGCCTGTCAGATTTGCTATATGCAAGCATCCAATTGAACCCAGACTTGTTTGTGAGCGCTAAAATGACCGATGCAATTCCAGAAAATGGCCATGTTGCCGCAGTGGACGGCCCGTTGCCGGACCGCCTGAGCGTAAATCCTAAAAGCCCGTTTTATCAGGAATTGGCACTCGAGCGTGGCGTCGGCATTATGTTTGACAGCAAGGATCGCACCAATATCGAAGAATATTGCGTGTCTGAGGGCTGGGTGCGGGTGGCGGCAGGCACAGCGAAAGACCGCTTCGGCAATTTGATGACCATTAAGCTTAAGGGCGTGGTTGCGCCCTATTGGCGCGAGCGGGCCTAAAAAGCCCGATCATTCAAGCGCAAAAAGCGCGACTCTGCTGAGCCGCGCTTTTTTTATCAGGTTAAATGTATCAGAACTTGCGAACCAGAGGCTCCGGGTTTGCAGCATAGGCTGGCGCGCCCAACATCCAGCGCATGCCGATGTGGAAATCCTGAGATGACATTTTGCCCACTTTGAACGGGCCTTCCGGAGAAGAGAAGCAAGGCGAGGTGGTTACGCAGGTTCCGACCCCGGTTGCAGCCTTGCCCATGTTCAAATAGCGGTAGCCAAGTTCGAGTTTGGTGTTCGCCGTCACGTCGTAAGACAGGCCGGTCATGAACGCCCAAGCAAAGCTGGTTGTGCTCTTGTTGAGGAAGGTGTTGTGGCTCAAGTTGGCCGCGCCGCCGCCATATGTTGCGTCAACGCCGTTGTAATTGACATTGGACAGGCTGTTGCGGGCAACACCGACACCGACACCAACATATGGCGTGACACCGCTCCAGGTGCCAAGATCGGCATAAGCGTTCCACAGGCCGACAACCGACGATGTATGGCCCTGATATTGATCAGAAACCTGATGTGTCGCGCCAGGACTGCAAGGCGGACCGCCGGCGCAGGCAACATAATAACGGTTGCTGATCGCCGATATATTGGCTTTGCCGCGATATTCCAGAGTGGCATCAGTACGGAACCAGCTGTTGATTGCATAACCGGCACCAAAACCGATGTGCATCTGATCACCCATGCCGGGACCGAAAATGCCTGCCGGGGTGCCGCCAACCGGAACGCTTGCGGCGCTGTAGTCGAGCAAATCAACGGTGTATTTCGGGGTGCTGGTCATGCCGATGCCAAGATCGCCACGCAAATACCAGCCGGATGTATCAAGTGCGGATGCCGCAGGAGCCAACACTGGTGCTGGCATTAATGACGGCGGCGCAGGCATGTCAGCTGCAAAAGCGCCGCTTACCAAGCTGCCAAATATGGCTACAGAAAGAGTAAGGGCTTTAATGCTGCCCATGAGATATTCCCTTCATCAATTATGGGCTTCGGCCCGAATAGTTCGACATAAAGAAATTGCCACAGACTTGTTAATTGGAGGTTAAGCCTAACAATTAACCTTAATTTTCTCCAAAATACTGCGCGCCTTGCCAAGGTTATTGAGCTATTGCCTGATCAACTTAAATCGGCGCGGTCTAGGATTAGGGGCAGTTCAATGTGGGATATGATCTGGCGGGCCGCTGGTGTCGGCCTTGGCGGCACGGTGGCCATGGATATCTGGGCGCTGATCCGCGCACAGTTTTTCGGCGGTTCGGCGCCAAACTGGGGGCCGGTGGGGCGCTGGTTTGCCTATCTGGCCAAGGGACAGTTTTTTCACGAGGACATAGCAGCCTCTCCTGCCGTGCCGCATGAGGCGGCGCTGGGCTGGGCTGCGCATTACGCTATCGGCATGGTCTACGGTTTCCTTCTGGTGGCCGTTGCCGGGCGCGGATGGCTGGCCCACCCGACTTTTTTGCCTGCGTGGCTTGTTGGCATTGTCACCGTGGGCGCGGGCTGGTTCATTTTGCAGCCGGGCCTTGGCTTGGGCTGGGCAGCCGCCAAAACCGCAAGGCCGTGGGCGGTGCGAACCCAAAACCTGATTGCGCATAGCGTGTTCGCGCTTGGCATGTATGCCACGGCGCTGGTGGTTGCGGGCTAGTGTTATGACCGCCGCGCCGTTGCAAATTTATATTGATGCTGACGCCTGCCCGGTCAAAGACGAAACCTACCGGGTTGCGGCGCGCTATGGCCTCAAGGTTTTTGTGGTGGCCAACGCGCGTATTAATATTCCGCGAGATGCCCTGATTGAGCGCGTGGTGGTGGCGGCCGGGCCAGATGTTGCGGATGACTGGATTGCCGAACGGGCGCAGGCCGGAGCAATTGTTATCACCGCCGATGTGCCGCTGGCGCATCGCTGCGTCAGCGCTGGGGCGGATGTGATTGCGCCAAATGGCGTGGTATTTTCGAAGCAATCAATTGGCATGGCGCTGGCGATGCGCAACCTCAACGACGAGCTGCGCTCAAGCGGCGCAATAACCGGCGGCCCGGCGCCGTTTTCGCCTAAACAGCGCTCGGCCTATCTTTCCGCGCTGGACTTGGCAGTGGTGCGGCTGAAACGGGCGGGATTTATCCCGCAAGGGCAAGTTTGAAAAAACTGGCGGCAAATAAACTGGCGG
>JAYVYB010000230.1:0-2374 GCA_043784625.1 Methylovirgula sp. | reverse complement strand
AACTTTGTACTTCCTTAGCGATCTCCGATCCTTTTACGCTTTTGATGATGGCGCTTATCCCGCGCCTCGCAAATGCGTCTTCTACATTACGACGGCCTTGATCCTCAGGAACATGCTCGTCAGACTTTGCGGTATGATTTAAGAGCACAAACACCCGCATTGAGCTACCTTCAATAATTTGGGCTGAATCAAACCGAGTTTGGAATACACTGACTGTTTTGAAATTATGCGGCGTTTTGTTGTTCGTCTAGGATGCAGTGTCGTTTTTTTGCTTCGGCGTTTGAAATATGAACAATGTGTTCGCGCTGTCTCTACCTAGGGAACCGTCGGTTCACCAGCGCGGCAAATCAATAGCCTTAGACTTGCGCAGGGCCAAGCAGGTGAATTCACTCGGTCTTCAAACGCCTTGAGTCAGTCTTTTAACGGTTACGGAGCCTAAATCAGAAGAATACGTGTGATCAAGCCCACTTGCGACATTCTGGCTTAACCCCACCGTCTCAACGGAACTTTGCCAATGTCTATGGGTTGTGCAAGGCTTTCAATTGGAAAGCGGAAATGATCAAGGAGTCTACAATGACAAAAGAAAGTCACGCAAAGGCCGCCGAACTGCACGGTGCCGCAGCCGCATCTCACAAGGCCGCCGCTGACAAGCACGCTAAAGGCAAGCATGACGAAGCCCACGCCGAGTCGTCCAAAGCCCATGGCCATTCGGAAGCTGCTCACAAGGCATCGTCTGACGCGCATGGCAAAAGCGCTTCCAGCACCAAAAAGTGACATTTAGACCGGCGGCGATTATGGGTCTCCGCCGGTTCCAAACTGGAACATTCGTTAACGCGTTGATGTACCAATCAGCGTCTCAGTCTATTGCCCAGTTCGAGCCGCGGGCAAATGGGTTTAGTATATGCACCTCTTAGCTTCTTTATACTTTTTCATCTGCAGATAGTACGTATCTCCTGCAGTGCTCCAGATAGCTTTTCTCATGGGCAACCAAGAGCTCGATTACACTGGACCAAAGCCAGCTCGGTGCGTCAAGTTTTTTGGAACGGTGCTTTGCCAAATCGCGTAGCCAACGATTTGCAGTTCCCGTGTCCATTTGTCTAGCATGCGCTTTTCCCACCACGGAGGCGAGGTAATATCCCGCGCGCATCGTTTCCGCGCTGCTTAGATGTTCTATCTCGATTTTTAAATCCTGCGGCAAGAGCTCTCGAATAAACACGGACCGGCGGCCGAGCCGGGCGGTGCGCATTCGCTCGCCCAGAGAGGGCGAAAGATGTAGAGCTCCAGCCATCACACGTTCTGCGTCGTCTGCAGGCATTTGAGCACTGGGAGCAACCATAGACGCACTTGATACGGCTTCTTTGACATCCATAAGGCAATAGTCTGGTTGTTTTCCGCCTGTAGATACGCTGAGGAGGACTGCGTAACGTAGTTTGCCAAGCGAGCTGCATCCTTTCATCCAATAGGCCGCGTCAACAAACTCCACTCTGGCGTAATCGGGACGCGCGCGCAGCATTGTTGCCAGCCGCTGCACATGAGGCTTATCGAATGCCGACTTTAATTCCTGACGTTCCAAGTTGGTAATGCTCCAAAACCGCTTCCCCAAGGGAATGGTCGGTTTGCTATTTTCGAGGCGCTCCTTTGCCAAATGCTTCCATGACCTTGACACTGCTTTTCGCATGACCAAGCGGACAAAATCCGGCATCTTAACCGCAGCCAACGGGGCGTCATTTTTTGCTTCGAAGGCGCTTTCATATCCCAGCATCATCTGCTCGAGCATTCTCGCGGTTGTAACGCCCGGCAAATCTGATCCTCGAATGGCAGATGCCAGCGACAGTGCCAACCGAATCAAATCGTGCGAGGGATTTCCGATAACCGTCTGATTAAGATCGCGAATCTAGATTGATACCTTCCCTTCTGCGTCGCCGACTGGACCGAGATTTCCATTATGGCAATCGCCACAAATCCAGACCGGCGGTCCTGATGGAAGATTTTTTACATCATTTTCTTCGAGCCACCGGTAAAATTGTTCGGTATTGCCCCTGACATAGGCGTGCGGTGAAGACGCCATTTTCATATTTTGGCCCTCCAAGAGCACAGACGCACGCTGGTCTGGAGATACTATCTTGATGTTATCGGCGTTTTTGTTCAACTAGTTGATCTTTCATACAGTGATGCGATAGAGGTGGTCTGGGGAATCTGAACAGCCGGGATAAGTGGGATTTCTGCTCGAAAGCGGCGTAAGCTGCCGGGAACAGGAGCAATTATGACAAGACGACCACGCCGGAACCATACCCCGGCTTTCAAAGCTAAAGTGGCATTAGCCGCAATCAAGGGCGAAAAGACCTTGGCCGAACTTGCGCAACAGTTTGACGTT
>JAYVYB010000229.1:0-33944 GCA_043784625.1 Methylovirgula sp. | reverse complement strand
AAAAACGCCATTGAGCTCACCCGCGAAGTTTTGAAGGTTCCGGCGAACTACCGTATTGGTATTGTTCCGGCCTCCGACACGGGCGCGGTCGAAATGGCGTTGTGGAGCCTGCTTGGGCCCCGCCCTGTGGATATGGTGGCGTGGGAGAGCTTCGGTTCTGAATGGGTCACCGACGTGATCAAACAACTAAAGCTGCCTGACGCGCGCACCCTCAAGGCGCCCTATGGCGCAATTGTTGACCTCAACAGCATCAATTTCGATCACGATGTTGTCTTTACCTGGAACGGCACCACCTCTGGCGTGCGCGTTCCCAACGCAGACTTCATTCCGGCAAACCGCGCCGGGCTAACTATTTGCGACGCAACCTCTGCGGCATTTGCGCAAGACCTCGACTACTCGAAGCTCGACGTTGTCACCTTCTCCTGGCAGAAAGCGCTGGGCGGAGAAGCGGCCCACGGGATGCTCATTTTGAGCCCGCGCGCTGTCGAGCGGCTGGAAAGCTACACACCAGCATGGCCGCTGCCTAAAATCTTCCGGCTCACCAAAGGCGGCAAGCTGATTGAAGGCATTTTTGAGGGCGAAACCATTAACACGCCTTCGATGCTTTGCGTGGAAGACTATCTCGATGCGCTGGAATGGGCAAAATCTCTCGGCGGATTGAACGGGTTGATCAAGCGGGCTGATGAAAACCTTGCCACCATCGCGGCTTGGGTTGCCAAAACGCCGTGGGTGGACTTTTTGGCCATCGACCCTGCCACCCGCTCCAACACTTCGGTCTGTCTCAAGGTGGTTGATCCGGCAATCACCGCGCTTGCGCCTGATGCTCAGGCAAGTTTCGCCAAGGCGCTGGCCGGTGCATTGGAAAAGGAAAAGATCGCCTTTGACATCGGCAGCTATCGCGATGCCCCTCCGGGCCTGCGCATCTGGTGCGGTGCCACGATTGAGGCAAGTGACCTCGCCACCCTGACGCATTGGCTGGATTGGTCCTTCGCCGAAGCGAAAGCCGCGCTTTAAATTATTTCGAACTTTTCGCTCGTCATTGCGAGGAGCGAAGCGACGCGGCAATCCAGACCAAACTTACGATTTTATGGATTGCTTCGTCGGCAAAGCCTCCTCGCAAAGACGGCTCAGCCCAATTCACCAAAGGAACACTCCCATGGCACGCGTTCTCATTTCTGATTCTCTTTCTGCTGCCGCTGTCGCAATCTTCAAAGAGCGCGGCGTTGAGGTCGATTTCCAACCGAACCTCGGCAAAGATAAAGACAAGCTGCTCGAAATCATCGGCAATTATGATGGTCTTGCCATCCGCTCCGCCACCAAGGTCACCGACAAGATTCTGGCTGCTGCCAAGAATCTTAAAGTCATTGGCCGCGCCGGTATCGGCGTTGACAATGTTGACATTCCCGCCGCCACCGCCAAAGGCGTGATTGTAATGAATACGCCGTTCGGCAATTCCATCACCACCGCCGAACATGCCATTGCCATGATGTTTGCGCTCGCCCGCCAAATCCCCGCTGCTGACATTTCCACACAGGCGGGCAAGTGGGAAAAAAACCGTTTCATGGGCGTTGAGCTCACCGGAAAAACCCTTGGCATCATTGGTTGCGGCAACATCGGCTCCATCGTTGCCGAGCGTGGCGTTGGTCTCAAAATGCGCGTTATTGCCTTTGACCCGTTCTTGAGCGTTGATCGCGCGCTGCAGATCGGTGTTGAAAAGGTCGAGCTTGACGATTTGCTCGTCCGCGCTGATGTCATTACCCTGCACACGCCGATGACCGCGCAAACCAAAAACATCCTGTCCGCGGCAAACATCGCCAAATGCAAAAAGGGCGTCCGCATTATCAATTGCGCCCGTGGCGGACTTGTCGATGAAGTCGCTTTGCGCGCGGCGCTTGATTCGGGCCATGTGGCCGGAGCGGCCTTTGACGTCTTTATCGAAGAGCCAGCAACTACAAATCCGCTGTTCGGTCACCCCAACGTGGTTTGCACGCCGCATTTGGGCGCGGCCACCAACGAGGCGCAGGAGAATGTCGCGCTGCAAGTTGCCGAACAAATGTCCGATTATCTTATGCGCGGCGCCATTTCGAATGCTGTGAACTTTCCTTCGATCACAGCAGAAGAAGCACCAAAGCTGAAGCCTTTTATCGCCTTGGCCGAAAAGCTCGGCTCGTTCGCCGGTCAGCTTACCGAATCGAGCATCAAGAAAATCACCATCACCTTTGAGGGCCATGTTGCGGAACTCAAGACCAAGGCGTTGACCTCGTCGGCGATTGCCGGTTTGCTGCGGCCCTTGCTATCGGATGTGAATGTGGTTTCCGCCCCGACCGTTGCCAAAGAACGCGGTATTGTCATTGACGAGGTTACCCGCGCCTCCGCCGGGGATTATGAAAGCCTCATCACCCTCACGGTTGAAACCGAGCGCCAAACCCGCGCCGTTTCGGGCACCGTGTTTGCCGACGGCAAGCCGCGTATTCTCTCCATCAAGGGCATTAAGGTTGATGCCGAGTTCGCGCCATCGATGATTTATGTCACCAACGAAGATAAGCCGGGCTTCATCGGCAAGTTCGCAGGTTTGCTTGGCGAGGCAGGTCTGAACATCGCCACCTTCGCGCTGGGTCGTGACAAAGAAGGCGGCTCGGCCATCGCACTGGTTGAAGTGGACGGCGACGTACCTACAAACCTGATCGAAAAAACCATGCTCATCCCCGGCGTGAAGCAGGCCAAGGCTTTGCGGTTTTAAGCCGAATCGTCACTGCGAGGGGGCATCGCCGACGCGGCAATCCAGTAACTTTCAAGGTTAGTCTGGATTGCCGCGTCGCTCCCTTGAGGCATGCATCAACCTTACTGCATTTGGCGAGCAAGCATACCAATACCGCGTTTTGAGCAGCACAACCGCTCGGTTGTTTTTAAGTTGCGTTTTGGTTGTAAAAATCCGGCCAAATTTTGCCGGAATAGCATCTAAATACTATTTTTGGCCTGCTTTGGCCATGTTTGGCTTGTGTTTGGCCGGGCAGTGTTGCCAATCCGGTCAAAACCATTTTTATAAGCATCTGAAATGGTTGCGTTATTTAAAGCGTGGCCACCTTTGGCCGACATTTGTCAGCTGATTTTGCTGCAAAACCGGCCAGATTTCTCGTAAAGCCGCCTTTAAATTTTCGCGCGTGTCCCCAATTTCTCCGCCACATAAATTCCACCCAAAACCAGCGCCAAAGCCAGGCCGTGATAAAGCGCGAACCCCTCCCCCAGCACAGTGACAGACAGCGCCGTTCCCATCACCGGCACCAGATTTACAAAAAGCGACGCCCGCGACCCGCCCACCAGATCGACGCCGCGGATGTACCAGATTTGTGAAATGAGCGACGGGAAAATGGCCACATAGAGCATTATGAGCCAGCCCATCGGCGTCGGCCAAAAGAATCCGCCACTCCAGATTTCCCATAGGAACAGCGGAATCGAGGTTAAAAACGCTATCCCCGCCATAGCAGCGAACAAAGTTAGGCCCGCCACTTGCGGCCTATTGCGCAGCGCCAAGGTATAAGCCGCGTAAAACATACAGGCGAGCAAGATATAAACGTCACCGATATTGAACTTAAAATTGGCTAAACTGCTAAAATCGCCCTTGGCACCGATCAATAATACCCCGCATAGGGTTATAATCAGGCCTATAAATTGAAACAGCCGTAACTTGGTGCCAAAAATCAGAAATGCACCCAGCATCGTGAAAATGGGGATAGTGCCCTGAATGATCGAAATATTGACGCCGGTTGTGTGGTGCGCGCCCACGTAAAACAGCGCATTGAAGCCGGTAAAGCCCAATACGCCACCCGCCACCAACAGGGGCCAGTTGGCCCGTAGCACCGGAGCGGCCCGTGCCATGTCGCGCCGTTGCAAAACAAACATCAGCGTGGCCGACAGCAACCAGCGCAGACACACCAGCGCCATAGGCGAAATCTGATCAATCGCCAGTCGCCCGGCAAGCACATTTGCCGCCCACATGAAGGTGGTGAGCGCCAGCACCAGCCATCCGCGCCTGTAAAAACCGTTCCAAATTCGATGTATCATGTTGTGCTCTTAGCCTAAGGCGCGAGTGCTGCCATCTTTAAGACAAAAACACCCATGCTATTTAAGCGAGTCTGCTATGTTTTATTCGAAATTCATTTGAAAAGGATGCTTTATGCGCTCAACCCTCGCCGCAACCTCAATTTTAAGCCTGATTGCAGCAGTTCCTGCGCTGGGAGCCGAATTGACTGCGGTGTCAAAAATTGACACCGTGACCGTCTTTCCAGATGGTGCGAAAGTAACCCGGCTGGTAGAAATTGACTTGCCCGTCGGCGAAACCAGTGTCGTGCTACACGGATTGCCGCTAAGCCTTGACGCCAATTCGCTGCGTATCAGTGGCGTAGCGCAGGGCAACTTGCAGCTTGGGGCGGTGGAAAGCCGCCTGGCTATGGCGCAAAAGTCCGATGTGACGGCCTCGGGGAAACTGGAAGCTTTGCGGGTCGAGCGGGCCAAGCTGCAAGGGCAAATCGACGCTCTGCTGCTGAAAAAGGCGATGATTTCAAAGTTTGCGCAAAGCGGGCCGGATCGACAGACCGGAGAGCTTGCCGTTGAAAAGTGGAGCGCGGCATGGAGTGAAGTTGGGGTAGGTGCCGCCACCGTTGCGGAAGAGTTGCGCATTGCGAGCGTGAAAGCGCAGGAATTAGACATAGAAATCGCGGGGTTAGACCCGGCGCGTTTGGTTTCTCCACCCGGACAAAGCCGCGACGTCACGATTGCCCTGCATGCTGATAGCGCAACGCGGGCAGTTTTGACCATGTCTTACTCTGTAACGGGTGCCAGTTGGACGCCGCTGTATGATGCTAAGCTGGACACATCAAAGCTGACGCTTGACCTGGTACGGCGGGCCGCCGTCCGTCAGAAGACCGGAGAGGATTGGAGCGATGTAGACCTGACGCTTTCCACAATTCGAACCAATCGATCAACTTCTGCGCCAGAGATAGCTACCGAACGTCTGAATTTCTCCGAGCCAGTATTTTACGACGCTAAAACTGTCGCGGCCCCCGCTCCCTTGGCGCGCTCAAAGGCTGCTAGCCAGACGCTTCAAATGGAGGACGCTGGTGCCGCTCCAGCCGCGTTGCCAATGTCCGCACCAAAGCCTGTCGAGGAAACGGCTGCACAATCTAGCCTTGGCACCTATGCAGCCACGTACCATCTTGCGGCGCGGATAAATGTGCCCAGCGATTCGGCTCAAAAAGCGGTTTTGATTTCTTCCAAAACGCTCACACCCAAAATCAGGCTCACTACGACCCCCGCATTAGATCCGACAGCCTATCTCAGCGCTGAAAGCATCAATGACCTTGATGCGCCTCTGTTGCCCGGGGAAGTGTCTTTGATACGCGATGACACTTACATTGGTAAGGGCAGGCTCGCTTTCACTGAAACAGGGGACATATTCACTCTTGGCTTTGGTGCCGACGACAAAGTCAAGGTAACGCGTGCACCCGTCAAAAAGAAGGAAAACGAACCTGTTTGGTATAATCAGGTCAAGACCGAGACCCGCGAATACAAAACAACCATCAAAAATTTGCACAATTTTCCCGTTTCAGTGCAGCTTTTCGATCGGGTGCCAGTTTCGGAAAACACTTCGATCACTGTCGAGCAGCTTAGCCTGACGACTGCACCAACAGAAAAACAAGTAGCCGACAAGCGCGGCGTGATGAGCTGGGCTATGGACATAGCGTCGAACGAATCCAAAGATATTCGTTTAGGCTATAAAATCAAATATCCGGCCGATAGGGATATCGTTTCGCAACAGTAAAATCATGCGGAGCAACCGAAAGGCGGTATCGCTACTCTAGGCCCTAAGCTAACTGTGGCGCGATGGAACCCAATTTGACTCTCAATGCAAACGTGAAAACAGCTAAAAGGCCCAATTTATCGACCGTTTAACCGTTTGTTTTGATAGTTTGGATAGGGTTTTGAAAAGCCCCCAAGTCCCGGCGTGGCTGGGATAGCCTTATGACCTCCTTCCTGACCCTTTTCAGTGCGCTCACAGCTGCGATGAGCGCATGCCTGCTTTTTCTTCTCGAGCCGATGTTTGCCAAACTGATCTTGCCGCGTATGGGCGGGGCGGCAAATGTTTGGATTGCGGCGATGATGTTTTATCAGGTTACGCTGTTGGCGGGTTACCTCTACGCCCACCTCAGCAGTTCGCTGAGTGTGCGCAATCAGTGGCTGCTTCACCTGATCTTGACGATCGCGGCAATGACAGCGTTGCCCGTGGCTGTGCCAACCGACTGGATTCCGCCTTCGGAAGGCAATCCGGCATGGTCGTTGACATTAATGATGGCGACGGCGATTGGCGCGCCATTTGCTATTTTGTCCGCCACCGCCCCGTTGATTCAACGATGGTTTGCGCTCGCCCGGCCACAAGACAATCCATATATTTTATACGCGTTCAGCAATGTCGGTAGCTTTGTCGCTCTTATCGCCTATCCGGTTATTGTTGAGCGTCAGTTGAAATTGACGCAGCAAACCTACGTTTGGAGTATTTTGTATGTGTGTCTTGCCGCCGCTGTTGGACTTGTAGGCTGGCTGGCGGCGCGCGAGCGTCCGGCCACCGGCCAACAGGAGGTGACTGCACCAGCCCTGCCGCTTGATTGGTTACAGATGGGGCGATGGCTTATGTTATCAGCCATCCCTTCCAGCCTCATGCTATCCACAACCTCTTTCATTGCGACAGATATTGCCAGCATTCCCCTTCTGTGGGTTATTCCGCTGGGGCTATACTTGCTCACTTTTATCATCGCTTTTTCGACGAAAGCTCAATCCGCAGGTGTTTTGGCCGGTAAGCTTTTTCCGATCTTTCTCGTCGCGCTTTGCATCACATTTGTCTCTGTGTTGGGTAAATCCAACGTCAATCCGGCGACTACTTTACCGCTTCATCTTGCAACGTTTTTTCTTGCCGCCATGGCTTGCCATTGTGAATTGTCGCGTTCCAAACCGGAAGCCGCGCGCCTGACTTTATTCTTTCTCATTGTGGCTTTGGGCGGCGCGCTGGGTGGAATTCTAAATTCATTGGTCGCACCAGTCGTTTTTAACGACATTTATGAATATCCGATTGGCCTCGTCCTAGCTTGCGTCATGTTGCCTGCTGTAGGCGCGCGCTTCACTAAAATTGCCTTGGCTCTGGCTATTGTCGCGGGAATGGCCGCGGCCGCGTCTGAATGGCTACCCGAGCCCACAAATCCAAATGATGTGGTTTTTGCTTTAACCTATAAGGGCTTGTTGCTTGTCGGCGCCGTGTTGCTCATCGTTATACGCAGATATCCAACAGCGTTGGCCGTCGGTGTCGGGGCCTATCTGGCTTCGGCTTTCATCGTGCCCAGCTCAAGCAGCTTGATCTACGCCGAGCGGAATTTCTACGGCGTCAATCGCGTCCGAGATAATCTGCAACTGGGCCTGCGCCAGATGGAGCACGGCACCACGGTCCACGGCCTGATGGCGCTTGACGACGCTCATCGCCACGTTCCGCTCGGATATTACAATCCCAAAGGCGGGCTGGCAGAATCAGCTCTGATGATTGGTGCGAAAGTGGCAGCACCTCATTTCGCAATTATTGGTCTGGGTGCCGGACAGATGGTGTGTAATGGCAACGCAAACTGGACCATAGACTTCTACGAAATCGACCCGGGTGTGGTGCAAATAGCGCAAAACAAGACGCTTTTTCCATTCTTGGATGAGTGTACTCCCAAAACGACAGTGAAGCTTGGTGATGGCCGCTTGATGTTAAAAAATGCGCCAGAAGCTTCTTATGATTCTGTGATTGTGGACGCTTTCACCTCTGACTCCATTCCGATGCATCTGCTTACGCAAGAGGCGCTGGCTGGCTATGTCTCAAAATTGAAACCAGAAGGCGTTCTCACGCTCCATGTCAGCAATCGCTACTTTAACCTTGTGCCGGTCGCTGCTGCAGAAGCCAAAGCGCTTGGCCTTTATGGGGTTGTCCGGCTGCGCAATGCCAGTCTGGTTGAAGGCACCCAATTGCCCGTATACGCCACGCTGGTTATCACGCTGGCAAAAACTGAGAGCGCTTTGGCAGAACTGGTAAATAACGGCTGGCAAAAGCTGGAGCCGACGCCTGGAGTGCAACCCTGGACCGATGAAAAATCCGATATTCTTTCGTCGTTCAAGTTCGAATAACCGGCTACATAGACAGAAAGCTGGAAGCACTTCATTTCGCGCTACGGAAACGAAGCTGTCGGGGCTCTTTACAGCGGATGACAGTTTCGTTAAACATTCCCTGCAATAAGCCCCGGCAAAATTGTCCGGGGCTTTTTATTTGAATTGATGGCAAGTCCAAAGGCAAGACCAAATGGCAAATGTGGTTGTGGTAGGCGCACAGTGGGGCGATGAAGGCAAAGGCAAGATTGTTGATTGGCTTTCCGTTGAAGCGGACGTAGTCGTTCGCTTTCAGGGTGGCCATAACGCCGGGCACACACTCGTCATTGACGGTAAGGTCTATAAACTGTCTCTATTGCCTTCTGGCATCGTTCGCTCTGGCAAGCTGTCGGTGATCGGCAATGGTGTTGTTGTCGATCCGCATCATTTTGTTGCTGAATGTGCCAAACTTCGCTCACAAGGCGTTGAAGTAACCCCGGACACGTTGAAGCTGGCGGAAAACGCGCCATTGATACTCTCGCTCCATCGTGAGCTTGATGCGCACCGTGAGGGAGCTAGCTCCGATGCCACCAAAATAGGCACCACAAAACGCGGCATTGGTCCTGCATACGAAGATAAGGTCGGTCGCCGATCCATCCGCGTGATGGATTTGGCCGAGCCCGATACTCTTGACGAAAAGATTAATCGTGCGTTGGCTCACCATAACCCGCTGCGCAAGGGGCTGGGACTTCCTCAAATCTCCACTGCTGAAGTGCGCGCTGAGCTCATGGAAGTTGCCGCACAAATCCTGCCATTCATGGCGGCAACCTGGGATCTGCTGGATGGCTTACGCCGTGCGGGAAAACGCATTTTGTTCGAAGGTGCCCAAGGCGCGCTGCTGGATGTTGACCACGGAACTTATCCTTACGTAACCTCCTCAAATACCACCGCAGGTTTTGCGGCGACAGGCTCGGGACTCGGCCCTAAAGCTATTGGCTATGTGCTCGGAATTGCGAAGGCTTACACCACTCGGGTTGGCGGCGGACCATTTCCAACAGAACTGTTTGATGCAACAGGGCAGTTGATTGGTGAGCGCGGTCATGAATTTGGTACTGTCACCGGCCGCCCACGTCGATGCGGCTGGTTTGATGCTGTTTTAGTGCGGCAGACAGTGAAGACCTCCGGCATCGACGGAATTGCCCTTACTAAACTGGACATTCTCGACGGATTTAAAGAAATCAAGGTTTGCACTCATTACAAACTTGATGGTGAGATCATTGATCGTCTTCCAGCCAGTCAGGCAGCGCAGGCGAGAGTTGTCCCGATTTATGAAACCATTGAAGGTTGGGAGGGCACCAGTGCCGGCGCTCGGTCTTGGTCGGAGCTTCCAGCGCAAGCGATCAAATATGTGCGCCGCATTGAAGAATTAATTGGTGCCCCGGTGGCACTTCTGTCGACAAGCCCAGAGCGTGAGGATACAATTCTTGTGCTGAATCCGTTTCAGGATTGATCTGTCGCGCGGAACTCATGTGTTAGGACACGATGGCAGAATATTACCCTCTGATAGCGAAGGCAATTTCAAGCCTTCCCAATTCAACTCCACAGACGAGGCTCGCGATTTACGATCGGGCCCGCGGCGCGTTGGTCCGTCAGCTGCGCAGCATGCAGCCGCCCGCACCCGAAATTGATATTACGCGCGAAACGACGGCATTAAATGATGCAATAGCCCGGCTGGAGGGTGAACTTGCGCTAAAGGTTGCCGAATCATCTTCAAGTCAAACTGCATTGGAAACGGAACGAGCGGGAAAACGGGCAATTCCGGAATGGACGCCGAAAAAGCTTTCAGCAGGTCCAGGTTCGCCAACAGCGGAGTTAGCCGCTAAACCTGATGACAGCGCACCTGACTCAGAGCCTGAATTTCGATCTCCAACCGCCCCGCGGATTTTACCTCCAAAGTCACACGTACAAACCGAAACCGCACCGGACATTCTGCGGCCCGCCAGCGACGCAGCGCGTCCAAATGCTCCAACCTCTGTGCCAGCACGAAAGTCCAACGCGAGGCCATGGATTTTGGGAGGCGCGGCATTGCTCGTGGTTGCAGGAGTGGCAAGTGCGGCGATTTGGCTAAAAGCGAACTCTGATGACAAGGTTTTAAAACCAAAAGTCGAACCGACCGCAGCAAACGAAGTAAAGTCTCCCGGCAAGGCTGAAATTCGGATCGGCGGGGCTGCCGCGCCTCCACCCGTGACAACGATAGTACCGGCGAAGCCAAATGCGGCGGCAGTTGCTCCCCCCGTTTTGGTCCCCGGCAAAGACCCTACTCCAAAAGACCCGGCACCGAAGGACCCGGCACCGAAGGACTCCGCGACCAAGGACCCTGCGACGCCGCCTTCGACCCAGCCAGCGCCTGCCGCTTCGACCGCTCCTTCGCCGTCAATTCCAATTGGGTTGCGTGCGGCTCTACTGGTGGCAGCGCCGGAAGAGGCTGCAAAATTTAAGACATATGTCGGGACAGTGGTGTGGAGCAGCCTGACAAAAACCTCAGGCGCGGGGTCAATTTCTATTATGCATGCTGATGTGTCTGTGCCGGACGCACTGCTCAAATTCGGCTTCAATCTGCAAAAGAATGATGATGCGAGCTTTCCGGCGTCACACATGATTGACGTTAAGTTCTCTCCCGACTCGACCAGCCCTATAACGGCGGTCAAAGAAGTGCGCTTGCCTGAAATGCGTCAGGAAGACGCCGCAGTGGGCGAGGTGCTCCGCGGAGGGGTCGTACCGATCACCGCATCCGCATATCTCATCGGTCTTTCACGCATTGATCGTGACCTAGCGCGCAATATGGAGCTGTTAACCGGCCGAAATTGGATTGACGTATCATTCACGCTTGCAGATGGGCGCGAGGCCAAGATCACATTCGAAAAAGGCGTGCCAGGCGACCAGGCTTTGAAAGAAGCATTGAAATAGATACAAAAAAGGAGCCGCAAAGACGGCTCCTTTTTTCGGACTGAAATAGCTACTGGCTCATGGGTACCGGAGACCGCATGGCACTTGGCTTTGGCAAGGGCAAAGGCGGCGCACCCTCAAATTTGCGCATGCCTATCTTCACCGCTTCTTGAACCTTTTCGAACGCGCGCACTTCAATTTGTCTCACGCGCTCGCGCGAAATGTCAAAGCGTGACGACAGCTCTTCCAAAGTGACCGGCTCATCCAACAAGCGACGGGCAGTGAATATCTCCCGCTCGCGCGGATTAAGAACCTTCAAGGCTTCCCCCAAGGCACCGAGACGATTATCCGACTCTTCGCGCTCTACGAGGACGTTTTCCTGGCTTGCGCTATCATCCACCAGCCAATCCTGCCACTCTCCGTCACCGTCCATTTGCATGGGCGAATTCAGCGAAGCATCACCGCTCAAACGGCGGTTCATGTCAGTGACTTCTTTTTCAGGCACCCCGAGGCGGGTCGAAATAGCTTTTAGCTGCTCCGGCTTCAAATCACCTTCTTCAAGTGCCGAAATTGAACTTTTTGCCTTGCGCAAGTTAAAGAACAACCGCTTTTGGTTTGCAGTGGTGCCCATTTTCACTAAAGACCAGGAGCGCAATACATATTCTTGTATGGAGGCACGAATCCACCACATGGCATAGGTTGCTAAGCGAAAGCCTTTTTCAGGCTCAAAACGCTTAACAGCCTGCATGAGGCCGACGTTTCCTTCAGAAATCACTTCGCCAATGGGCAAGCCGTAGCCGCGATAGCCCATAGCTATTTTAGCGACCAGGCGAAGGTGCGATGTTACAAGCTTGTGCGCCGCATCGCGGTCGCCATGCTCACGCCAGCTTTTAGCCAACATATATTCCTGTTGAGGCTCAAGCATCGGAAACCGACGAATTTCTGCAAGATAGCGGGACAGGCCGCTTTCAGCGGATAACATAGGAAGAGCAGCAGAACTCATTCTTCATTCTCCTTCAGGACCCCTATTAGGCGGACCAAACGAACCTCTGCTTGTTAAGCCACAGGTTCAACGGGTATGATTGGAGCGCTGAAGCATGGCGAAAAGAGGGCCAAACACGATTTATTTTGAGCGCTGCCAATTGTTACAGATTTGCTTTGATGCAAATCAATTCTAGTAATATAACGTGTTTCTTGCATGAAAACAAGAAAATTCAAAATCTCGAGCTCAAAAAATAAACATCAACTCCATTTTAGCGCTGGGCAATAAACATGAACTCACCGACATCCTGGGATGACTTTCGCCTCGTTAAGGCCATATCGGACCAACAGTCATTGGTCGGAGCCGCCGAGAGCTTAGGGCTCAATCATTCCACAGTGTTTCGCCGCCTTGGGGCGCTGGAATCGACGCTCAAAACCCGGATTTTTGAACGGTCCCGCAACGGTTACACTCCGACAGCTGCCGGGGAGCGCATGGTGGCATTGGCTGACCAGATGGCGAATGAGATCAACGGTTTTGAGCTGAAATGCGCAGGCCGCGATGTTCAGCCAAGCGGCGAACTGCGAGTCACAACAAATGACACGATGCTCATTCATTTGCTTACGCCCATTTTTGCAGGATTTACAAAAGCCTTTCCGGACATACGGCTGGATATTGTCGTCTCCAACGCTGCGCTTAATTTATCAAAGCGCGACGCTGACATCGCAATCCGGGCGACAGCCAATCCGCCGGAGACATTGGTAGGCAGAAACATCGGTGCGATTGCTTGGGCCGAATATGCTGCGACAGCGTTGGTGGAAAGCAAGAGCGTTCCGGAGCGGCATGAGGCGCGCTGGGTGGGTTATGGCGATAATTTGTCTGGCTTGATGGCGAACCGTCAGCTCGAACATAAGTTTGAAGACAAACAAATTGTTTATCGCGTAAATACGGTTCTGGGTTTGGCTGAGGCAGTCGCCGCCAATATCGGTTTGGGGTATTTACCCTGTTTTATCGGTGATCGCATGCCTGGCATCACCCGCGTATCCGAGCCATTGGCCGAGCCCCTAAGCCATTTGTGGTTGCTCACGCATCCAGAACTGCGCGATGCTGCCCGTGTACGCGCGTTTATGACGTTTGTTGGCGCGGAGCTTGTCAAACAACGTCGTGCGCTTGACGGCATATTGGATACTAAAGCCTAGCCTCTACCGCGCAGCTTGCCGGAGCGGTTACTGCGCGAGCCACAACCTTGCATTCCGGTTTTTGCAATAAACTCTACGTGGCCTCAAACGCGCGCCAAGGCAGACGCCCCGCTGCGCAGATTCGAGACAAAAATTAGCTGACTGACGCCATAATCTTGCGGTTTGACCGATCTAACTTCTGCATTTCGCCATAGATCTGGAATTTTGCATCGTGAAAGGCAGCAATTGCTCCCCCGGCTGGGGAATAAACAGAACCCAGGCGCGACATTTTGGCCATCGCTTCCGGCACGGAGGCAAAGCCCTTTCCAGCAACGGCACCAAGAATGGCAGAGCCGAGCAAAACCGGCTCATCAGCGGTAACCACCGCAACTTCTAAGCCGGCACCATCCGCCAAGACCTGCCGCACCAGCGGGCTCAGCGCGGCACCGCCGCTCACAATCATTTGTTTAAGCGGAATGCCTTGCGCTTTGAGCGCCTCCACAATTTGCCGCGCGCCATAAGCTATTCCGCAGAGCCCGGCGACATAAAGCTCAATCAAATTTTGCAAACTGTCGTCGAGAGCAATCCCGGAAATGATGGCAAGCGCATCTGCATCACTGAACGGCGCCCTATTTCCCAAAAACTCCGGCACAACCTGAATGCGTTTACTCAAGCGCGCGGTTTCGCTCAAAGTTGGTTGTTGAGCGACAGCTTGCGACTCGAGCCATGCCAGCAGAGTCAATTTAGCCGTTTTGGCACGATCCTGAGCTAAAGGCAGAGCCGGGTGCATGCGTAACAAAAAATCCAGTCCTGCTCCTGCCGCCGACTGCCCGCCCTCGTTCATCCACATCCCGGGCAGCATAGAAGAATAGTACGGCCCCCAGATTCCTTGAACGAAAGCCGGGTCTGCAGTCGTCGCAATCGCGCACGCGGAGGTGCCGTAGATGTAGGCGAGTCTTTCGCGTGCGTCGGGAGCGGTTGCATCCGCTCCCGCGGCGCCAACTGTGCCGATTCCGCCGGCATGAGCATCTATAACTGCGGCCCCCACGGGAGTGCCGGCGCGCAAACCAAGGTCCAGAGCTGCGGCTTTGGTCAAACCCTTGCCAAGCGGCGTTGCAGCATCCACAACACTGGAACCGATGCGGGCAAAGCCCTCATCAGCCAGCATTCCAAGTCCGATCGCGCGGAAGTAAGACTCGTCCCAACGTTTTTCATGGGCGAGATAGGTCCATTTACAGGTGACAGTGCAAACGGATCGATCCAGTGCGCCTGTCGAACGCCATGTGAGATAGTCTGATAGGTCGAAGAAATGTCCGGCCGAATGGAACGTTTCCGGCATATTTTCCAACAACCAAAGCAGCTTTGGCGTTTCCATCTCTGGCGAGATCGTGCCGCCAACGTATTTTAGAACGCTTTGGCCGGACTGATTGATAAAATTTGTTTGTTTGGCGGCTCGGTGGTCCATCCAAACGATGATGTTGCGGTTCGTGTCACCCGACGGGCTTACGCTCAACGGCTTCCCGGCTTTATCAACCACAACAAGCGAACAAGTCGCATCAAAGCCAATGCCGCGAATTGCGGAAGGGGAAATTGCTGCTTGGGCCATTGCGCCGCGCACTGCGGTGCAAACCGCCGCCCATATTTCCTCCGAACTTTGCTCAACAACGTGGCCCGCCTCGCGCCACATTTGGAAAGACTGTTTTGCGGACCCTAGGAGCGCGCCACTGTTGTCAAAAATCCCTGCACGAGCACTCCCGGTCCCAACGTCAATTCCGATGAATGCTTGATCTACCATCATATGTTCCTTTGACTCAGTGCCTGAAGAAGCGCTCAAACGAGATTTTCAACACTTTAATCAAATCTGTCCAACTTGCCACCGCGAGATGCGAATTAGTTCAATTGAAGCGTGTTTCATTTTGAAATTACAGATTTAAAGATCCACACTTAAGGGCAGAATTACCAAATCCCGGATGGTTACGTTACGCGCTCTGGTCAGCATGAACAGAACTGCCTCCGCAACTTCCTTGGGCTCCATTAAGCTGCCGTTTGCTAGCGCCTCTTCCATCTTGGCTTTTGGCCAATCCGCCAGCAAAGCAGTTACTACCGGGCCGGGCTGCACCGCTCCCACCCTTATGCCATGTTTGGCCACTTGGCGGCGTAGCGTATGGACAAAGGCTTGAACTGCATGTTTTGAGGCGGTGTAAATTGGCTCCCATACCACCGGCACCATGCCCGCCACCGAGCTGGTGACAATGATGTCTCCCGTTTTGCGCTCAGCCATGTGTGGCAAAACGGCATGAATGGAGCGAAATACTGCGTTTATATTGAGATTAAGCATCCGGTCCCACGCATCAGGGTCGCCCTCAATCACCTCTCCGCCGACATAGGACCCTGCATTGGCATGGAAGATGTCCAGGTGGCCTGTAAGTTCCAAAATCCTTGGCATCATCGTTTCGACGCTTGCAGGGCTGGAAAGATCAACAATTAATGGCAAAGCATCCGGCCCGAGTTCGTGGCAAATTTGCCGCAATCGGCTTTCGTCGCGATCAATGAACACGACGCGCGCTCCGGCCTTAAGCAGGGATTTGGCACATTCGAGACCTATACCTGACGCTGCGCCGGTAATTGCTGCGACTTTTCCGAGAAGCTCTTGAGCCATTGTAATAACTTTCTTTGAGTGAGCTTAGGCACGGCCATGAGAGACGCGAGACTGACGTGCCAGTGAGTCTACGATGACCGCAATTGCCAAAACAGCGCCGGTGATCATGTATCGCAGCGATGATGAGAGATCGAGCAAGGTCAGGCCGCTTGAGATGGATTGAATAACGATGATGCCCAGCAAAGCCGAGTAGAAACTTCCGCGCCCGCCGAAGAGACTGGTGCCGCCGATAACTGCTGCGGCGATTGCATTGAGGTTGACATCACCCGTACCGGCCTGCTGGCTTGCGGAGGCAAGCCTGGCCGCTGACAATACACCGCCGAATGCGGCAAACATGGCGCAGAGAATAAAGGCGCTGTTGTAAATCCCCTTGACGTTAATTCCCGAACGGCGCGCGGCCTCACGGTTACCGCCAACTGCGGCCATGGAGCGGCCCCATTTTGTGCGCGTAAGCGCGTAATTCATTAGGATTACAAGTCCGGCGAACAGACCAAACATCCAAGGCACACCGCGATCCTGATTGAGGTAAAGCGCGATCAGTTCGAGCACAATTGTGAGCGCAGCCGCCACCAACAACAGGTTACCCACAGATTGCGTGGACAGGTTTGCTGACCTGCGGCGCGCGATTGTCCGAGCACCAGTGTAGAGAATAACTGCGCCGGGTATGAGTGCAAATGTGTAGGCCACGATGTGTGGCATCACCATTGTCTGGCCAAAATCAACGATGGCGGATCCGTAAGGTAAGTTAATGGATCCGTGCGGCAAAATGTAGAGCTGCATGCCTAATACCGCTAACAAGCCCGCCAGGGTCGAGACGAAGCTGGGCATACCGAGTCGATTAAAGAGAGTGGCGTAGAGCCATCCGATCAATCCGCCGGTCAGCACTGCTGCGAAGATCGCAAAAGCCAGTGGCCAGCCCTGATTGACCCAAAGAACTCCGACAACCGCCGAAGCAAACCCGCTGACAGACCCCACGGACAGATCAATTTCACCCACCATTAGAATGCAAACAATGCCGAGCGAGATGACTCCGGTTGTTGAAGAGTCAAACAGCAGGTTTACCAAGTTATTGGGTGACAAAAAAATCGGATTAAGGGTCGTAAACACGCTCCAGATGATCACCAATCCAACTACCACCGGCAAAGAGCCAAGATCGCCGGATCGAATGCGATTTATGAAGGTGCGAATGAGTCCGCCAATGCTGGTGTCGTGTTTCACTCGCACGTCTGCTCTGTCAAGCAACTGACCGGGCCCGGGCGTCGGTTTTACTGGATTGGTCATGCCTGTTCCCCTTGTGCAATTGCGCCAGTGGCGCGGCGACCAGCGCGGCGCGATACTGAATTGTTTGAAGCGCCGGTGATGGCGCTAACGAGTTCCTGATTGGAGGCATCTGGATAAAACACGCCGTTGTTGCGCCCCAAGCGCAAAACCACGATGCGGTCCGCCACCGCGCGCACATCCTCCATATTGTGGCTGATCATAACGACGCCCAAGCCGCGATCACGCACGCGCTCGATGAGATCAAGCACTTCAGCCGTCTGCGCCACGCCTAGAGCAGCGGTTGGCTCATCAAGCAGGATCAGCTTGGGCGCTAACAGCAACGAGCGCGCGATGGCAACAGTTTGACGCTGCCCGCCTGAAAGCGAGGCCACAACTTCTCTTACGCTCGGGATTCGCGCTGAGAGTTCGTTTAGAAGAGTCCAAGCCTTGATCTCCATGGACACCTCATCGAGCTGCCATGGATTTATTTCCTTACCCAAGAAAATATTGGAAACGACGTCAAGGTTTTCACAAAGAGCCAAATCTTGGAAGACTGTAGCAATGCCTAACGTAAGGGCCGCGCTGGGGTCCGGCATCGTCACTTGTTTTCCGCGAAAGCTTATGGTTCCCGAGGTTGGCTGATGCACTCCGGCGAGCACTTTGACCAGCGTGGATTTTCCAGCTCCGTTGTCGCCCACAAGCGCAACAACTTCTCCCGCGTGAACATCAAGATCGATATCGGTTAGAGCCGAGACAGCACCGAAGTTTTTGGAGATGCCGCGCAGGCTTAGCACCAATTCAGAGGTGGAAGCGCCCTCGCGCGAAGTGTCCGTCATGAGCTAAACTTTCTTCTTATTGTGTAAGGGCGATTGAACCGTCCAGCTGTTGCCAGCAGGACGGTCAGTTTCAGGTTACGGCGTTAGTTGATGCCGAGTTTCTTACAGCCTTCTGCATAAGTGCCGGTGCAGAGATCCTTTGCAGTCAAAATCTTCTTATCAATGATTTCAGCCTTAAGGTTTTCTTGGGTTACAACTGCCGGTGTGAACAGCATTGACGGGGTGTCATACAGGGCCATTTCAGCTTTTGGAGCTTCGCCCGCCAAAAGCTTGACGGCGATTTGCGCCGCAGCCGCTGCAACGATTTCGCTCGGCTTCGAAATGGTATTGTACTGATCACCTGCGATAATGAGCTGCAAAGCGGCAATGGTTGCATCGTTTCCGCTGACTGGCGGAACTGTGGTCACGCCTGCAGCCTTGAACGCAGCAATCGCGCCGCCTCCCGTGCCGTCATTAGCCGCAACCACGCCCAGGATTTTTTTGCCGAAACGGGTAATTTGCCCGCTTGCCCAAGCCTGAGCTTTTGGAGGTGCCCATTCCGGCGTGTCGAATTCCGACAAGATCGGATAGCCGCTGTTGTCGAGGCTGGAGTGAACGCCTTTTTTGATCAATCCGGCAGCCGCATCGGTTGGCGAACCGTTAATTTGCAGCAAGCCTGAACCGTCCGCGGCCATGACTTTCATGTCCTTCAGGTGGGCGACGAGAGAATCAGCGATGGCCTTGCCGATGCCTTCATTGTTGAATGACACATAAAAATCGGCCTTTCCGGTTGGGATAGGGCGATCATAAGCGATAACCTTCACGCCTTGACCTTGAGCCGATTTGACCAAAGACGCGGCAGAAGTTGAGTCAACCGGATCAAGCACAATAACCTTGGCGCCCTGGGAAATGGCGGCATTAAACTGCTGCTGTTGCTTGGAGGCGTCGGCATCGGCATTTTGATAAATAACCTTGCAGTCCGCACAAAGCTTTTTCATCTCGGCGATAAACCCGGGCGAATCATGTTCTTCGTAGCGGGTCGAGCCTTGGTCTGGCATCAGAAACGCAACCGTTGCTCCTGCTGCGAAGCAGGCTGTGCTGCTCAAGAGACTCAAAGCTAAAGCTGCAGTGGCAAGCTTCATCGATTTTGTTGGTTTGGTCATGGGTGGTTCCTCTTCCCTCTGGTCACATATTCTTACGCGCTCTTTGGACACAATCCGGCAGCGAGCGAACGCAAGGCACGCTTCCGGTAACTTTGAAAAAGTGAATGGCTGATCGCTTTAGGCAGCAGAAGCGAGCTGCATCCCTCGTCGGTGCAAGCTGCGAAACTTAGAAGGCGGCATCGCCTTAATGCCTAGAAACTGTCTATTGAAATTGGAGACGTTGTTGTAACCGACCTCAAAACAAATTTCGGTGATTGTCAGATCGTCCTGCGTCAAGTGCTGACACGCAAGTTCAATGCGCAACGCATTGACGTATTGCACGAAAGTGACACCGGTATGCTTGCGGAATGACCGGGAAAAGGCGCTGATACTTTGTCCGCTGAGCTTGGCGAGGTCCGCCTCATTCAGTTCGCGCGTAAAATTGCTACCCAAATGCCGCAAGACCACGTTCATGGAGTCCGACATATATGCCGACGGGTCAAACCGAAAACCCGTGCTGGTTAACATCAAGCGAGCCTGATCATGGCTGATAATATCAAGGAGTTCAAAGAATAGACTAATACGCCTCACGCCCTCGGCAGATAGCATTTCTCGCATCAGCGGCTCAACACGCTCAGCCAACGCACTGTCAAACCGGATGCCTCGAGACGCATCTTTTAACATACTGGAGACGTTTCGGAATTCTGGGAAACTCGTCATGCAACCGGTGATGAATTCTTCTGTAAACTGGAGGACCAGACACCGCTCATCGATTTTTTCATCTGGAGCAACGCTGCTTATCCAATTATGCGGAAGGTTCGGCCCGACCATAACCAAATCACCGCGGGCAAAAGCGCCGATATGGTCACCGACATAGCGGGTTCCTTCGGTTGCAGTAACGAGGTGCAGCTCGTACTCTGGATGGAAATGCCAACGCACCGTTTTATAGGGATATCCATGCGACCAAACCTTGAAGGATTGGTCGGCGCGCACCTGCACGAGCTCAAGATCGGGTTTCATGCCAAACTTCCTTGCTTGCCAAGAGCCACGCGCTAAAAGCTAGCCGGTATATTCCGGGTAACTTGTGCGACGAAGCCCGACGGCCTGTCTCATCCCTTTGCTTTGTGATGATTGTTTCTATGCAATCATCCCGGATCATTTTTTTCGTCCGGACAGCTTGGATTGAAGACTACAGCAACTTAATTTGCCGCACTACACGGTTTGCAGCGCACCATTGATACTAATTTGATAATAAGGGCATACTAATGCCCAGATTTGCATAGGCTGTGGAAATATATCAGACGAAGCTGAAAAGCCTCGCCTGATATAGTTTGACCACTTTCGAACCGATCAATGACGCGCAGCGGACATTGCGTCGTTAAAGTTTTTGAAGAAAGCCGCGTAGTTTCCGCTGGCTTCCGCGCCTCGCAGCGGCTTCACTCTCTCGACCAAAATCTCGGTTGCGTCCGGCTTGGTCGCTATAATATTCATAACTTCTGCTATGAACTCCTTTAATGGCATGGCCATTGGGTCCTCGTGTTGGTGCGCTCCCATCAGGCCGGTTTGGACGTAGGGAGGAGCCAACTCCATCACTTGGATTGAGGTATTTTGCAGCTGATACCTGAGCGATTGCGTGTAAGAGTGAATTGCGGCTTTGGTGGCACAATAAGTGGGAGTTGCGGCCAGCGGCACAAAAGCCAAACCAGATGAAACCGTAATAATGGTGGCGGTCGGTTGTTTTGCGAAATGGGCAATCAGTGCCGCGTTCAGCCGGATTGGCCCAAGTAGATTTGTGGCAATAGTTGCCTCGGCAGTCTCCAATGAACCCTCGAGCAAAGCTTCCACTTGCATAATTCCGGCGTTGTGAATGACAGTGTTCAGCTTGGGAAAATCCGCTAAAAGCTTCGCCGCAAATGTCTTTACAGCGTCGACATTTTCAATATCCAGCACTGCAGATCGCATGCCTGGGTTGGCAGTGGTGACCTCTTCAAGTGCGGCCTCGCGGCGGCCTGCGATGATGACTTGGTTTCCCTCTGCGTGAAAAGCTTCTGCCAAGGCCCGCCCTATGCCTGAACCGCCACCGGTGATGAGAATTGTATTGTTTTTAATTTGCATGAAGTTGCTCCTTTGCAGAAGACAATATAGAAATATCACATACTAAAAGAAAGTAGGCACCCAATAGTTCCATACTTACCTATGAGAAAGCGTGTAAATGAACGAAATTCAAATGCGAAATCCAGAGCGCATCCGTCGCAATAGCGCGGAGCCAATCACCAGTGAAAACCCGGAACTTGAGGCTTTGGTGCGCGGGATCATTGGCAGAGTGGCGGACAAATGGACAATGTTGGCGCTGGAGATGCTGGATGAACATGGCCCGGTGCGCTTCACACGCCTTGGGCAACTCATCGGCGACGTCAGTCAGAAAATGTTGACCAAAACGCTACGGCAAATGGAAGCTGACGGCTTAGTTAAACGAACCGTGTTTCCTGTTGTGCCGCCTCACGTCGAATACGAGCTGACGCCAATGGGACGTGGCTTGGGGGAAGCCTTCTGCGGTGTGTGGCACTGGGCTGAGCGCCACCAAGCCGAAATTAATCTGGCGCGCGCGGCGTTTGAGCAGAAGAAAGCTTAAAGCCTCCGATTAAATTTTATTCCCGGCAGCGCGTAAGAGTAACCGCCACCGCCTAAACCTCAACCACCACGCGACCGCGCACTTTACCTTCCAGCAAGGCACTGGCGGTCGGGATAACTTCGTCAAAACCTATTGTTGTTGTAATTGCCTGCAATTTTGCGTGATCAAGATCATGAACAAGACGGTTCCATGCCTCGATACGTTTTAGCTTGGGGCAATTGACGGATTCAACGCCTAGCAAAGCCACATTACGCAAGATGAACGGCGCGACGGTGGCAGGCAAATCCAGACCTTGCGCCAATCCACAGGCTGCAATCGCGCCGCCATATTTGGTGGATGCCAGAATATTGGCCAAGGTATGCGACCCGACGGAATCCACACCGGCAATCCAGCGTTCCTTGGCCAGCGGTCGTCCGGGGCTTGAGAGTTCTTTGCGCTCGATAATTTCGGACGCACCGAGCGCTCTGAGGTAGTCGGCTTCTTCCGGGCGTCCCGTGGTGGCGATGACATGCCAGCCAAGCTTAGACAAAACAGCCATGGCCACCGAACCAACACCCCCGGCTGCGCCAGAAACGACCACCGGGCCTTGATCAGGCTTGAGGCCAAAACGCTCGAGAGCCATCACGCAAAGCATGGCTGTGTAACCCGCTGTGCCGATGGCCATTGCCTGAAAGCGCGTCAAGCCCTTCGGTAAAGCGACAAGCCAATCGCCTTTAACACGGGCTTTTTGCGACAGGCCGCCAAAGTGGCCTTCGCCAACGCCCCAACCGTTAAGCACAACTTCGTCGCCAACCTTAAATTCAGGATTGCTCGAATTTTCAACAATCCCGGCAAAATCGACGCCCGGCACCATCGGAAACTTGCGCACGACCGGCGATTTTCCGGTGATGGCAAGGCCATCTTTATAATTTAAAGTCGAATGGGTGATCTTAACCGTGACATCGCCATCCATTAGGTCGGAGTCGTGCATATCGACAATGCCGACGCTCTGTCCAGCATCAGTTTTTTCAATGCGAATGGCTTTAAAGCTCATCACACACTCTCCTCGTTAGGCGGCGACCGGCGTGAGATTGCGCAAAACCGGACGCTCAATGATTGGCAAATTTATCAGGGCGGAAGCTACACCAAGCGCAATCGAAAGCCACCAGACGATGGTATAAGACCCGCTTTGTTCCCGCAAGACGCCGCCAAGCAACACGCCAAGAAACCCGCCAACCTGATGCGAAAAGAATGCAAAACCGTAGAGCATAGCAAAATGGCGCGGGCCAAACATCATTCCAATCAAGCTGGAGGTGGGCGGAACGGTGGATAGCCACAGCAGACCGGTCAGTGCGCCAAACGCGTAGGCTGAATAAGTCGAAATTGGCAACAGAATGAACGCCAGCGTGACCATCGAGCGGGAAATGTAAATGAACGACAAGATCCAGCGGCGCGGCATACGCGTCCCGGCCCAACCCGAAGTCAACGAGCCGACAATGTTAAATATACCCACCAAGCCGAAGGCCCAGTAGCCCACAGATGCATTTAGCCCCGCTTCAACCACGTAGCGTTGAAAATGCACCGTGACGAACGCCAACTGAAAGCCACAGGTAAAAAATCCGATGACAAGAAGCACATAGGAGCGATGACCGAACGCCTCAACCAAAGCCTGCCTGACACTTTGCTCAGAAATTGTATCCACCGACTTTGCCTGAGCGGGGCTGGACACAAATATTGCCAAGGGCACAACCAGGAGCATCAGCGCCGCCAAAACCAGAGTGACGCTCTGCCAATCAAAACTGCGCAACAGGCCGCCGGTGAGCGGTGAAAACAAAAATTGCCCGAGAGAACCGGCAGCCGTGCCAAAACCATAGGCCATCGAGCGCTGCTTCTCCGGAATGAGTTTGCCGAACGCCCCCAGCACAATGTTAAACGAGCAGCCGGACAACCCGAAGCCGACCAACCCTCCGGCGCTCAAATCAAACAGAAGCGGCGTCGATGAGTAGGCCATCAGCGCCAAGCCTGCGGCATAGAACAGCGCGCCCGCCATCAAGACTCTCATTGAGCCGAAACGGTCGGCCAGCGCGCCAGAAAACGGCTGGCCGACGCCCCAAAGCAAATTCTGGAAAGCGATCGCTAGCGAAAATTCCGCCGTGCTCCAGTGGGTTTCACTCAAAATGGGCAATTGAAACTGACCCACTGCCGAGCGCGGCCCGAATGTCAAAACCGCGATCAGGCACCCTGCGATCAGGATCGTCTCGGTGCTAAATTTTGGTAGCGTTTTAAACGCGGTGGGCGAGGGCATGGGCAGCTCCGTTTCTAAACTTTAAAATACACGATACCGCCCATTAGCAAAGCCAATAGATTGCATGAGATCTATGCCGAAACGTGATGATGACTCACTTTTGTCCAAGTTTGTCGCGCGCCAGACCTTTGCTGGCCAAAGCACTCAAATACGCCGCCCAAATGCTGTTCTGTTCAGCGCCGAGTTTGTGCAGCCCGCTCCACGTGTAAAGCCCGGTGTCGTGGCCGTCATCAAACACCAGCTTAACCGCGTAATTTCCCACCGGCTCAATCGCCTTAATGCGGACATTTATTTTTCCGCCAACGGTTTTGCGCTCCGCAGGAGAATGGCCACGCACCTCGGCGCTGGGACTTTCGACACGGAGCAGCTCGGCTGGCAGAGCAAAGCTTTTGCCGTCCTCAAAGCTGATGTTCAACACCCTACCCTCGTTCGAGGCGCGAATTTCTGTGGGCCAAGCGTCACTCATAAAGCGTCCTTCATAAAATCTGCCCGCATCGATTATATTCCTCAAGATTTCGTGTTCCAAAGGTCTATGGTAAAAGCTGTGTGCAAGCCCTACACTATGCTTATGAATACGCATATCAGCAAACTCGTCACATCGCCGCAAGCGCCATTGGTTGACCCTTTTGGTCGCGCTATCACCTATATCCGCGTGTCTGTTACGGACAGGTGCGATTTTCGCTGCGTCTACTGTATGTCCGAAGACATGCATTTTCTGCCCAAACAAGACCTGTTGAGCTTGGAAGAGTTAGACCGGCTGTGCACGGCTTTTGTGGATAAAGGCACTCGCAAAATCCGCATCACTGGTGGCGAACCCTTGGTGCGGCGGGATATTATGAAGTTGTTTCGCTCGCTGTCCCGGCACCTCGAGTCCGGCGCGCTTGAAGAGCTGACAGTGACAACCAATGGCTCGCAACTGGCAAAATATGCTGTGGAGTTGGCCGCTTGCGGGGTCAAGCGCATCAATGTGTCGCTGGATACACTGGATGCGGACAAGTTCCGCGCAGTGACCCGCTGGGGCGATCTCTCCAAGGTTTTGGGTGGGATAGAGGCTGCTCAAAAAGCCGGGCTGGCCGTTAAGATCAACGCTGTTGCGCTGCAAGGCGTTAACGAGAACGAGTTTGAAAGCTTGATCACATGGGCGCATGGCATCGGCGCTGATATGACCTTTATTGAAGTTATGCCGCTCGGCGAAGTTGAAGGGCAGCGAGCCGACCAATATATTCCGCTCAGTCGCGTCAAGGCGCAGCTGATGGAGCGCTTCACGCTCACTGACATTGATTACAAAACCGGCGGCCCGGCGCGCTATGTTTCGGTTAAGGAAACCGGCGGACGGATTGGCTTTATCACCCCCCTCACCCATAATTTTTGTGAAAGCTGTAACCGTGTACGCGTGACTTGCACAGGCACACTCTACATGTGTCTAGGCCAGGAAGACGCCGCCGATTTGCGTACGCCACTGCGCGCCGACATAACCAACGAAACATTGAATAAGGCGATTGACGCCGCGATTTTGCGTAAGCCCAAGGGCCATGACTTCATCATTGAGCGGGGCGTCACTATTCCCAGCGTCGGCCGTCATATGAGCATGACGGGCGGGTAGTGCTCTATTGCCCCCTCGCCCGCCTGCGGGAGAGGGTTGGGGTGAGGGCAAGCAAACTGTGAAACTTTAGCCGTCGCCCTCCTCCGCCCTTCGGGCACCTTCTCCCGTTCACGAGAGAAGGGCACCTGCCCAGGGGCGAGACGGTTCCTCCTCAAGATGACGGGATTGGGACTGACGTGCTTTTTACAAAAGCAAATCCTTCCTGGTGAGGAGCCTTGGAAGAGGGTGCCTAGAAGCATGCGGCGATGTTATTTGTGTAAAATCGCTACTAAACCAGTAATGGCACCTATCAATCCAATCAGACTTGGTATCCAGAACAGAAAAGCTTGTAACGATTGAAGTCGTTCGACGCGCTCTTTTCTAATATCTGAGCGAAGCTCTTTGACTCCGAGAGATGTCAGATGCTTACCTCCAAGCTGGTCACTCTCCTCCCACTTGGATGCATCGTGGTAATCCGGAACAGGAATAATCAATCTTCGCGCTCTCGCAACCAGATATTGCGTTACGGCTTGTTATCTTTCTTCATCATTGATCTTCAGTTGATAATATTTTTCATCTGCAATTTTTCTTAAAACGTCGTTGCTCTTTTTTTCGGATCGAGCTTTCGCCAGATCTATAGCGAAGCCGACTCTGATCTTGCGATCAAAGCGCTCAAATGAATACATTTCTCTCTGAAACCTAAACCAGTCCAACATGACTTAGCTCAACATGCCAAAAATGCTTGGTCAAGAAAATACCCTCTCCCAAAGTAATGGGAATCACGCGCGCCACTTCCTCAGCCCCAGCATAATTCCGCCCGCCACCAGCCCCCAAAATGCGCCGCCTATGCCGTAAAAGCTGAGGCCGGACGCGGTGACAAGGAAGGTGAGTGTTGCGGCTTCGCGCTGATCATTGTTGTTGAGCGCGCCGGAAATTGAATTGCTGAACGACCCCATTAGCGCCAGCCCCGCCACAGCCTCGATCAGAATCGGGTTGGCGACATTGACAAAGGCGGTGACAATTCCTGCGCAAAGCCCGAAGGCGATGTAGCCAAAGCCGGTGATGATGGCGGCCCAATAGCGCTTTTGCGGGTCGGGATGTGCCTCTTCACCAGCGCAAAGTGCAGCAGCCAGCGCCGACAAGTTCACCGCATGGCCGCCAAACGGAGCACTCAAAAACGAAAATAGACCAGTCACCAAAAACAGCGGCCCGGGCGCGGGCTTGTAACCATTGACGTTCAAAACCGCGAGCCCCGGAATGTTTTGAGAGGCCATGGTGACTATGAACAAGGGCAGCGCGATGGAAATCATCGCGGCGAGGCTGAATTGCGGCACTACCCATTCCAGATGAGGAGCAAAGGCACCGAACTGCGGAGATTTTAGCTCTGTGGCAATGATAATCGCCGCCACCGCGACGGCAGCGGGCACCGCCATCAAGCGGTTCAGCCGCGCCACCACTGCCCAGACCACCACAATGAGCAAACCTTGCCACGGTTTTTGCGCTATCGCCTGCACCGGGGACAGGCATAGCTTTAGTAATATACCCGCGAGCATGGCGTTGGCCAGCGAGGTCGGGATCAGCGCGACCCAGCGTCCTAACGGCTTCCATAGCCCGCAAAGGGTGAGCAGCGCGGCGCATATCAGGAAAGCTCCGACAGCAACATTATAGCCGCCCTCAACGGCGGGCGTGGAAATGAGCAGCGCCGCGCCTGGCGTTGACCACGCCACCGAGATCGGCATTTTGTGCATTGCGGAAAGCACAATGCCGCCAAGTCCCATCGCCACGGAAAGGGCGAGCAAGCCGGACGAAGCTTGCTCGGGCGAGGCACCCACCGCGCTCAAGCCTTTCAAAACAATGGCGAAAGAGCTGGCAAAGCCAACAAAGCTGGCGAGCAGACCTGTGGAAATTGTGCGGGGCGAAAAGTCCGTAAACCGCGACATGCCATCACTCAACACTGATGCGCGGCGCGGCGCGCAGCGGTTTTCCTTCAAGTTGAGCCCGCACGTTTTGGGCGATTTGCAGATAGCTTTTTGCGTGTGGCCCTTGCGGCGCAGTCGCCATTAGCGGCTTGCCGCTGTCCGAGGTTTCGCGAATGGCCATTTCCAGCGGCACTTCGCCCAAAAACGGCACATTGAGGCGCTCCGCTTCATGACGTGCGCCGCCGTGAGCAAAAATGTCGGACCTCGTGTTACAATGCGGGCAAACGAAATAACTCATGTTTTCAACGAGCCCCAAAATCGGAACGTTGACGCGCTTGAACATGGAAATGCCGCGTCTGGCATCAATCAGCGCCAGATCTTGCGGGGTAGACACAATCACCGCGCCGCTCAGCGGGACGGCTTGCGCCATGGTCAATTGCGCATCGCCGGTGCCGGGCGGCATGTCGACCACCAAGACGTCGAGTTCGCCCCAAGCAACTTCGCGCAGCATTTGGGTGATGGCGGACATCACCATCGGCCCGCGCCAGATCATCGCGGTTTCTTCCTCCACCAGAAAGCCGATCGACATCACTTTCAGACCGTAGGCCTCGTGCGGCTTCATGATGCGGTTGTCGATCAACTCTGGCTTGCCCGACACACCAAAAATACGGGGCATCGAGGGGCCATAAATATCGGCATCCAGCACGCCCACTTTCCATCCGGTGGCAGCTAAGCCAAGCGCAAGATTTGCCGCAGTGGTGGATTTGCCGACACCGCCTTTGCCCGACGCAACCGCAATGATATGTTTGACGCCTTCAATCGCTGTTCCCGCACGCGCGGCGGTTGCCTTAGGGCCGACGGGTGCCGCATGAGCCGCAGCGTGGGAATGCCCGGCGTGCGAGTGACCGCCGGTGCCTTGCCTTGCCTCTGCTGTCAGTGTGACAAAAGCCTGATAGCCACCAGGCAAAGCCTTAAGGGCGCCCTCGGCGGAGCGGCGCATCGGTTCATATTTGGCAGCCTGAGACGGATCGATGGCAATGGTGACATAAATCTTGCCATCTTTGATCGATATCCCGCCCAACGATGACGATTGCGAGAGTGGGGTTTGGTCCGGGCCGATAACGCGCTCGAGAGCCTTCAGGACGTCTTTTTCAGTGATCATAAGTGCCTCAACGGGTGAGCTGTGTTTGTAAGCGATTCATTTTGTCCGTCAATCGCGTCCCATGTTTATGTCCTGCGCATGACAGCATTGCCAGTTGCAATTTAGCGGGCCCTGCGCCAAGGTTTCGCTCCGGTTTGACCAGAGCGGTGTGACGTGCAGTTTTTTTCATGGGGCCAGAACAGCGGCAATTTGTTTTGCATTTTGAGCCTGTCATTCCTGTTTTGCTTCGGTTTCTCCTTCCCCGCAGCGCCAAAAGACTGGAACCGGATCAGGTTCGCGTCCGAGGGTGCTCGCCCGCCCTATAATTATCTCGAAAATAATCAGCTTGCCGGCTTTGAAATTGACCTTGCTAACGAGATTTGTGCGCGGCTGAAAGCCACATGCGAATTTGTGCCGGACAATTGGGACGACCTGATTCCGCATCTGCTATCGGGCCAATATGACGCGATTATCGCCGCAATGGATATGACCGAAGAACGGCGCGAAAAAATTCTGTTCACCAAGGCTTACGTCAATATGCCCTCGGCGTTTTTGGCTCAGCGCGAAGCAGCAGTGCCCGATGTCTCTCCGGCGGGCTTGGCTGGGAAACGCATCGGCTCGGAGGCGCGCGGCGCGCACGAGGCGTTTTTAGCCGACACGTATAAGCAATCGGATTTGCGCCCCTATGCGACTTTGGAAGAAGCGATATTGGATTTGGGTGCGGGCAGAATTGATCTGGTTTTGGGCGATCGGGACGCCGTTGGCGACTTTCTCAAAACCCGCAAGGAAGGGGACTGTTGCCGCATTGTCGGGAGCGCAGGGCACGACCCGGCGTATTTCGGCGATGGCTTAGGCATAGGTTTGCGCAAGGACGATCAAGAGCTTAAACAAACCATGGACAGCGCGCTGGATGCCCTCAAAGCCGATGGCACATTCGCCCGCCTGCGCGCCAAATATTTTGATTTTGAACTGGAATAGGACAGCAGATGGCAAAAGTTGCATTTTTAGGTTTGGGTGTGATGGGCTTCCCCATGGCCGGACATTTGGCCAAAGCGGGCCACGAGGTCACAGTTTACAATCGAACTGCCGCCAAAGCAGAGGCCTGGGTCGCCAAACATGGCGGCACGTTTAAGCTCACCCCGGCCGAAGCGGCAAAGGGGCAAGACGCCGTGTTTTGCTGCGTCGGCAATGACGCGGATTTGCGTAGCGTGACGCTGGGCGCCGAAGGTGCCTTTGCCGGCATGGCGAGTGGCACTGTCTTTATTGACCACACCACCGCCTCCGCCGATGTGGCGCGTGAGCTTTACGCAGCTGCCGCTGCCAAAGGCATTCACTTTATCGACGCGCCGGTTTCGGGAGGGCAGGCAGGCGCTGAAAATGGCGTGCTCACTGTCATGTGCGGCGGGGAGCCGGCAGCCTATGCAACGGCGGAACCGCTGATCAAGGCCTTTGCGCGCGCGTGCCGCCTGATGGGTGCTTCTGGTGCTGGCCAGCTTACCAAAATGGTCAACCAGATCTGCATCGCCGGTCTGGTGCAGGGCCTTGCCGAGGGCATTCACTTCGCCACAAAAGCAGGACTCGACGCAGCAGCGGTGGTTGAAGTTATTTCTAAAGGTGCTGCCCAAAGTTGGCAGATGGAAAACCGGTATAAAACCATGATTGCCAACACTTTCGATTTTGGTTTTGCAGTCGATTGGATGCGTAAAGATCTTGGCATTGTGCTGGACGAGGCCAAAACCAACGGAGCAAGCCTGCCGGTAACGGCCCTTGTCGATCAGTTCTACAGCGACGTGCAAAAAATGGGCGGGAAACGCTGGGACACATCCAGCCTTATCGCCCGCCTCAAATGATTACGGCAGCATATTGAACAAAAAACGACCAAAGCGCGGTGGCGGATTATAGTCCAGATCGTCCTGCTCAACATAGCGGCGGCGGAGATACACACCGCGCGGCGGAATTGGCAATGGTTCGCCGTATTGATCATAAAGCTGCTGAGAATACCGGGGACCATAATAGGCGCGTGGACCGCGATAAGCGGGCGGGCCTGCATCTTGCCCGTCATAACCGCGCTCAACATAGCTGCGGTTATGCTCCGCCGTGAATTCGTTGAGCGCCTGCTGCGCCTGCCGCGCGTGAGCGCCCTTGGGAAAACGATTCAAGTAAGTGCGGTAAGCTGCTGCGCTATCAATAGAATCGGCCTGTTGCCATGCCAGAGCTTCTTCACGCATTTTGGCTTTTTGCGCATTTTTCTGTTCGGCGAGTTTGCGTTGAGCGAGCTCGTTTTTGGCCACAGTTTGATCTGCGTTCGGCTGCGTCGGCTCGTCCGGGGGGCGCACAGCCTCCAGCGTTTTTGGCGGAATGGGCAAAGGTTTTGCCATCTTTACCGGTTTTTCGGGTTGCAATGGTTTTGCCAACTCAACAGGCTTAACCGCCTCAACAGGTTTGGCTGCCTCTACCGCTTTTGGGGCCTCGGCTGGAGTTGCTACGACCAATGGTTTGGCCGCTTCTGAAGGTGCCACCTGCGCTGCCACGCCGTCGCCAAATGTAAAACTGCCATCCAACTTGGCCAAATGCCAAGGCACTTCCGCTGATTTGGTAATTTCGGTCACCTTGAGGCGCACCTGTCCGAACAGGTCATCGGGTTGTAGTCCGCCTTTCGCAATGAAGTCAGCCAAGGTTGCAGCATATACGCTGTTTGCGCCTGCCGCTTCCGGCGCAACGAAACCGGGCGCGGCATTAAAAGCCACAAGACTGCCAACATCAGGTTCAATATAAGCAAGTCCGGCGCTGAGCTGGGCGTCTTTGGCAAAAGGCGTGGCGCGGGCGGCGTCAAAAACCACGAAGCGACTTCTTACCGATTGGGCTGTGAGGCTGTGCAGAAAGTCACTTATTTTTACGCTTTGCGCGGCAATATCGGCGTCGGTCACTATGGTTGCATCGACAGGTGTGAAGTAATTTTCGCCCTGAAGCTGAAGGCCATAGCCACCAAGATAAACGAAGGCCACAGTCTCTGGCCCGGCAGCACCGAGTTTGGCCGTAAAGTCACTTAAAGATCTGCGCAATGTCGCGCCATCAAGATCGCGCGCGGCAGTGACTTCAAATCCGGCGTTTTGCAATGTCCTGGCGATAAGCGCAGAATCGTTGGCGGTTGTCGCCAACGCCCCTGCTTTGTAGTCCCCGTTTCCGATCACCAACGCAAGGCGGTGCTGGTCGGCTGCGTGCAACGGCACCACCGCTATTCCAACCACAAAGGCAATTGAGCTTATGATTTTGGAAGATGAGATCGTAAGCATGGAAGCTCCGGAGAAGAAGGTTTCAGGCACTGAAGCCGGATGAGTTGCGATAAAGCGAAACTAGAGCTTAACAAGAAGTGAATAAATCAAGGCGGAATTATGGAAGCTACATCAGCGCGATAGAGCCACAGCAATATCCTGTCGCAAAACCGGCAATAGCTCTGTTTCAAACCACGGATTTTTCCTGAGCCACGCGGAGTTGCGCCATGACGGGTGCGGCAATGGGATAACCGGATAAGGTGCCGAGTTACGGATTTCCCGCCAATTGGCCACAGTCTGTGTGAGATTCTGCCCGATCAGTTGCCCCAAGCCGAGCCGCTGCAAATGGTAATTCAGCGCATATTGGCCGATGCACAGCAATAACAACGGCGGGTGAACACAATCAAACACCTGATCATGCCAACGGGCGCGGCATTCGCGGCGCGGAGGTAAATCGCCGCCGTGCTTGTCATTTCCGGGGAAGCAAAAACCCATCGGAATGATGGAGATTAAATCCAAATCATAAAACTGATCCGGCGTGACACCCATCCAAGCCCTCAACCGATCACCGGAGCGATCCGTAAACGGCACGCCACTGGCGTGTACTCGCGCGCCGGGAGCTTGACCTGCCAAAATCACCTTGGCTTGACCAGACGCACGAAACACCGGCTTGGGCGCATGTGGCAGAGGCCGTCCGAGCGGCGTTTCCACGCATATGCGGCAAGCCCTGATGTCATTTGCCAAACTTTGCAGAGTGCAATCGGGATTCGGCAATTTTAGGCGGCTGCGCTTGGGCGGGCCCTCAGGCGTTCGTGCCACGCCAACACGTGGGTGAGGTGCGGCGCAATGCTCAGCTTCGCCGGTTTCATAAAATCGAGCGCTACCAGTGCGGTGATATCAGCGATCGAAAATGTGTCATCGCTGATAAACGATTTCCCCGTAAGGGCTGTGTTGATCCACTCAAGCGCCTCAGCGACTTTGGGGCGGTTGGCTTCGGCAAATTCACTGATTTGCGGCACCTCCATGTGAGCCATTGCCGGATGCCCATGACGAAAAACATTGGCCACAGGCAATAGCAGGCCGAGCTCCATGCGGCGTTGCCACATTTCAACATTGGCTTTGCCAAGCGCCCCCTCCCCGAACAGCGGCGGCGTGGGATGAAGCTCTTCAAAATAGCGGCAAATTGCGATGGTTTCCGACAGAAACGTGCCGTCATCCAATTGCAGCACCGGAATGCGTTGCAGTGGATTCATCGCGCTGAAACCGGCAGATTTTTGCTCGAGCGTGTTAATATCAATCGGGCTAAGCGGCACTGAAAGGCCCTTTTCCGCCAGATATATGCGAACGCGGCGCGCGTTTGGCGCCCTTCCCCCATCAAATAATAGCATCAGTGCCTCCTGCCCTTCCACGCCCTCAGCCTAACATATCCCATTTGCAAGTTCCTAAAATTTACCGAGTCAACCCAGTGGCTTGCCCCCTCCTGTTGAGATCTTGATTCAAGCCCGAATGTGAAACGCTGTTCACCTTTTTATGGTGGCTCAAAACATGCTGAACGGAAATTTAAAAAAGCCGAATGAATTTTGCTTTAAGGTGTGGATAAAGCCCCTGCTTAAGCGCCTCATTAACGATTGTCTGTCAGTGTGCGCAGTGTCAGGCGTTAACCAGTTGCGTGAGTAAAATGAATCCAGTCACAGCGGAAATGATTGAACGTGGTCGCGGAACCGACCCCAAGGTGATTGCTGACCGCCGCAAAATGCAGCTTCATATGCATGTGACTCGCGACAAATTGGCGTCGCACGTCGGCGAAAGCGCCACCCAAGACATTGAAATGTTGAAGCTGTTTTCCAAAAGCCGCATGGATGTGGTTCCTGGAATCGCGCTGCTTGCGTTTGCAGTTGCGGGCATCGTTACGCTTTGGTTGCCACTGCAATCATTGATTTACTGGTTTGTTTTTCAGATCATCGCTCTTGGCTTG
>JAYVYB010000228.1:0-1925 GCA_043784625.1 Methylovirgula sp. | reverse complement strand
GTCTTGGTGGAACGCGCTGTGCCCCGCAGCACCGGGAAATTTACAATGTCGAGCCGTGCTGGCCCAGCCCGCTTGAAGATGCGCCATTTTTTTGAGACAGTTGCAAACATAGCTTCATGGCGGCCCAATGTTTCTGTATTGCCCAAGAAAAGAGTGCCACCTTCTTCAAGAGAAAAATGAAACAATGCGATGATGCTTTGTTGGGCTTCGGGTTCGAGATAAATCAGCAAATTTCGACAGGTGACCAAATCAAGATGCGAGAATGGCGGATCGCGCAACAGGTTTTGTGGCGCAAACACCACCATATTGCGGATTTCTTTTTTGATCTGATAAGTGGATTCAATCTGATCGAAAAACACCCGCTGCCGTGTGGCTGAAAGCCCGGTGACGGCCGCCAAAGGATAAATACCATCGCGCGCCGTTTTCAAATTATCTTCGCGAGCGTCAGTCGCAAAAATTTTCACATCAAATTTTTTACCTGCCAATGCCGCCTCTTCGCTGATCAGCATAGCAAGCGTGTAGGGTTCCTCACCCGTCGAACATCCCGGCACCCAAGCTCTGATTGTAGATCCCGTGTCGCGCGCCGCCACTATAGGGGCGATCACCAAACTGCCCAGCGTTTTCCAAGCTTCAGCATCACGAAAGAAACTGGTGACGTTGATCAGTAAATCTTTAACCAGCAATGGCGCTTCTTCGGCATTGGAACGCAGCTCATTTATATAGCTTGCGAGCGTTTCTATATTTTTAAGACCAAGCCTGCGCTGAATGCGACGCTGAATTGTGCTTCGGCGATAATTGCGAAAATCATTTCCGGTTCGCGTAAAAAGCAAAGTGAGAATTTGATCAATTGTAGGCTGCGCAGATGTAGCAGCAGTTTCACCATCTTGAGGTTGTTTGATATATTCTTGGTTGATGTAGCGCACCAAGATTTCTGGCATCGCCTCAGGCGCCACAATGTGGTCGGCCATTCCTGCGGCAATTGCACTGCGCGGCATTCCGTCAAATTTGGCTGTCGGCGGATCCTGAATTAAAATCAAACCACCCGCAGCTCTCACTTCTTTCAAACCATCGGTGCCATTGCTACCCGTGCCTGATAGGATAATGGCAATGGTGCGTTCGCCTTGATCAGCAGCCAGGGATCTGAACAGCACATCAACCGGATGGCGATGGCCCCGGCTTTCGGCAGGCTGACCTAAATGGAGTATGCCACCGCGTACTGTTAAATCCTTGTCAGGCGCAATCACATATACGGTGTTCTGCATAATCTTCATGTCGTCGGCAACTTGCACAACAGACATTTTCGTATGGCTGCTCAACACATGCGCCATCTGGCTTTCGCGGGTGGGATCGAGATGCAATACAATGACAAAAGCCGCACCACTGTCAGGCGGCATTGCATCAAAAAACCGAGTTAAGGCTTCTACTCCACCCGCCGATGCGCCAATGCCCACCAAAAGAGTTGATCGTTGCATTAAGGGCTGTTCTTTAGCAGAATCATCAACAATAACAGACAGCTGCGTAGGCGCACCATTATTGCCGTTAGAGTGATCGCGCGCTTTCACTAATATGGCCTTTGCATCAAAAATTGATAGGCGAACATTATGGGATATCTATAGGTCCGCTTTCGCTAGACCATTATATTAACTTGTACACCAAAATGTGTGCTGGCGCAAAAGCCATTACGCAAAGTGGCTATAAATCATGGAACATTTGCCATGTCTTGGAATTGTAAGTGGCGTTTGGGACGTCGTTCGAATTATTAGTTTCGGAATTTGGGATTGGTTCAGCCCCACCCACATTATCAGGCGCTTCATTGTTTTCATTATTTCCAATATTCCGCTCACCGGTCGGATCGACAAGCGCAGCTTCCTGTTGACTTTGTTTGCGATATTCTGCGTCGGCAGGAAGGGGTGGCAATTTAACAC
>JAYVYB010000227.1:0-4758 GCA_043784625.1 Methylovirgula sp. | reverse complement strand
ATGCTGCCTCTATTTCAATAAAGGCGTTGTTCTTAACGGATGTTGGAAAAGAACTTCTGAGCCTTTTTAAACTTCAATTTGACGAAATAGCTTTTAACGAAGTTATCGAGCTTTTTTCTAAGACGGGAATTGCTGCGATTTTGACGACAGTAGATGGACTTCCCACCCCCGTATGGACAAAAGCCATCGAGTCTGGTGCCAACTAGCTGGCAGGTCTTTGGTGTCCTCGAAAGACAGGTCCTGGGAGGGCATGTCTTGATAGTTTTGTGGTTTGCGACTCATGCGCATAATGTAAGGCGCGCGCCAGCCAAGCGGAAGGGGCGGGGAGCAAGTTCGCTGAGGCGTAAAGCCGAGTACGGCTTCAGTCGTTGGGAGCTTGCCGCACCGTAAATGCGAAGTGGTGGACAAAGACTTATCCGGCTCGCATACTCTTAGCAGTGCTATTTTTTAGTACAGACGCCGGAGGGTGTGGCCATGACCGATCCCAACCAAAGCTTTACCGACGGAAAAGCCTATGAGCGGATGATGGGGCGCTGGAGCCGATTGGTCGGCGCGCAGTTTCTCGATTGGCTGGACATTCCGCCTCAACAAAACTGGCTGGATATTGGCTGCGGCAACGGCGCCTTCACGGCTGAAATATTGTCCCGCGCATCGCCTTTGGCGGTAACAGGTATCGATCCGTCACCAGACCAACTCTCCCATGCGCGGGCGCGCCACCCCGGCGCAAATGTGCGCTTTCAGGCCGGGGACGCGCAAGCTTTATCGTTTGGCGACAATCAATTTGACGTGGCTGCGATGGCGCTGGTTATTTCTTTTGTACCCGAGCCTTTGAAGGCGGTTGCGGAAATGGCGCGGGTGGTGCGCCCGGGTGGCTGGGTTGCGACCTATATGTGGGACATACCCGGAGGTGGCCTGCCGGTGCAGCCGGTTTATGCAGCGCTGCGCTCAATGGGGCTCAGCCCGCCGTTGCCGCCGAACCCGGCAGTATCGTCACAAGCGGCGCTCCGCCAATTGTGGCAAGCAGACGGATTGGTGTCGCTTGAGGCGAAGGTGATCCGTATTCCGGTTTCCTATTCCAGTTTCGAGGATTTTTGGGACTCGAATTCTGTGCCAATAGGCCCGCAGGGCAAATTTATGCAGAGCCTTTCGCCAGCGGCTTTGATGGAGCTGCGGCAGTTGCTGCAACGACAGCTGAGCGTTGAAGCAGGCGGCAGCATTGCTTACGAGAGTTTTAGCAACGCTATTGTTGGCCGCGTCGCGGCGTAACAGTTGCAAAATGTCGGTGGCGGGTGGCAATCATGAACTCCAGTATTGCGTCAATGCAAGGAATTCTTGGTTGAAAGTCACGCGTCCTTGCACCAGATAAGGTCTGCTAATTCAATTTACCCGGAGACTTCCATGTCTGTAACTAAAAAACCCCATATTGCAATTATCATTGGTTCCACCCGCGCCGCCCGCTTTGCCGACAAGCCAGCGCACTGGATGCTGGATGTTGCCAAGAAGCGCACCGACATGAGCGTCGAGCTCGTTGACTTGCGGGACTATAATTTGCCTTTGTTCAATGAAATGGCCAGCAATGCCTGGATGCCAAGCCAAGACGAACATGCGGTCAAGTGGCAGAAGAAACTTGCCGAGTTTGACGGCTATATTTTCGTCGTCGCGGAATATAACCGCTCGGTGACCGGCTCTTTGAAGAACGCGCTTGATCAGGCCTATGTTGAATGGGGCCACAAGCCAATGGGCGCGATCGGTTACGGCGGCTTGGGCGCTGCCCGTGCGATTGAGCATTTGCGCACAATCGCGATCGAGCTTCAGATGGTTCCGGTGCGCAATGCCGTGCACATTGGCGGCGGCGAATTCATGAAGGTGCATCCAATGGGTGCCAATGCGCCGATTGCTGAAATTGAAGCAGCAATTGCGCCAGCAGCCAAGGCGATGTTGGACGACGTTGTTTGGTGGGCAGAAGCCACAATGGCAAAGCGCGGGTAAATTCGGGCAAAGCGCGGGTAATTTGTCCGGGGCGTCATGCGCGGGCTTGGCCCGCGTATCCACGCCTTAGAACCTTTTCGTGGATGGCCGGATCAAGTCCGGCCATGACGGCGCTGATAGCTAAAAACCCTTGCGAAACCGCATAGCATCCATGCCGTCTTCATAAAAATCCTCATAATCGTCGAAATGCATGTAGCCGTGCTTTTGATACATTTTGATCGCTGCGCTGTTGTCTTTGCGAACTTCCAGCTCAAGCGTGGCGGCACCGCGGGCGCGGGCGGCATCCTCAATAGCGTGCATCAGCCGGTTGCCGATGCCTTGCCCGTAAAAATCCGGGTCGGTGGCTATAGAGTACAGACGCGCGATTTTTGAACCTTTGCGGCAGGCCAGCAGCGCGTAGGCCGCCAGGCGGTTGTGCAAAGTTGCCACCAGCATCGTGCTGCGCGGATTGCTGATATAATAGGCAAGGCTTTTGCGGGACAGACGATCGCCGTCAAAAACCAGATTTTCCAAACGCTCCAAAGCGTCGAGGTCTGACTTTTGCGCGGGGCGGAGGCTGATCATGACGCGGCATTTGGCAAAAATGCGTCAACAGCCGCCCAGGATTGCGCCCGGAACGGATCGCGCTCGACCAGAATTTCATGCTCGCAATGTGGCAATATGATCAGGCGTCCGGCTTTAAGGCGATGGGCGAAAGCCTCAATAGCTTCAAGCCGCACCACATGATCGGCACCGGCACCCAAAATCAGGGTAGGCGTATAGGTGCGGCGGGGAAACTCCGGCTGCATGAGTTTATCCATCACCTGAAAGGCGGCGTGAATCCAGCCCACGGTAGGATGACCAATGCCGATTTGTGGAAATTTTGCCAGGATATCGGCGCTGCGGGCATAGCGCAGAGGGTCCGAGGTCAGCAGGTTGCCGGAGAAAGGCAGGGTGTTGCCAAAGGTATCGCCGCCGCCGGGGGCATAGTTGCCGCCCAATCCAATAAAATTGAGCGCCGCGGCAAGGAAGCGCGCGGTTTTAGGATTGCGCACCGCGAAAAGGTCAATCATTGGCGCGGTCAGGATCAGGCGCTCAAACACGCTTTTGCCGTTTCCGGCCATGTCCAGCAAAATAGCGCCGCCCATCGAGTGGCCAAGCGCCGCCCATGGTTTTGGACAATCGGGAGTGAGGATGTCGCGCTCAAGCGCAGCGATATCGTGCCAGAACAAGCCGAAATGATCGACATGGCCTTTGCGCGGATTTGGCAGGGGGCGCTGCGACCCGCCCTGTCCGCGCCAATCAAATGCGACAACGGTGAAGCCGCGCTGCAAAAACTCTTCGATCACCTCGAAGTATTTTTCGATGAACTCGCTGCGGCCCTGACACAGAACAACTGTACCTGCACGGGAAATGAAGCGGGCGGGCCAAAGTGCCGCGCGCAGTTTCACCCCATCGGCGGTGGTGAGATTGCGCATTTGAGCCCCGGACGGAATCGGGTTTCCGGCGTACTCGAAAAGCTGATTTGCCTGTAAAGCTGCCACGAATTCCCCCAAACCAGCGCTGCTTTCTCTATAGCCGGATTCGCTTATTGTGCAAAAAATTTGGATTGCGAAAAATTTTGAATTTTTTTTGCAAAAAACCTCTTGAAGCGGATTGGCAGCACTCCCACTTCTAACTGGTGCGGGCCAAATGGACGCACCGAACACCAGAAGCCGCTCTTCGAGGGCTTCGTCGTTCGCCTTACATGTCGCTTTTGAAAAGGATATGACTATGCGTTTTGATCTTTCCCCCCTCTATCGTTCCACCGTTGGTTTTGACCGCGTGTTCAATTTGCTTGACCGCGAAATCGGCGAAACAGTTGCCCCGGCCTATCCGCCCTATAACATTGAACGGACCGGCGAAAATGCCTATCGCGTCACTGTTGCCGTTGCAGGGTTTGCCGAGAGCGAGCTTTCAATCGAAACCCGCGAAAACACACTGACAATTCGCGGTGCCAAGCATGCCGCTGCGTCCAATGACGAGGCGACGGCGAAAGCCGAAGTGCTCTATCAGGGCATCGCAGCGCGGGCGTTTGAGCGGTTGTTCCAGCTTGCAGACCATGTGCACGTGTCAGGTGCAAAACTAGAGCACGGTTTGTTGCATGTTGATCTGGTGCGCGAAGTGCCCGAGGCCAAAAAGCCACGGTCAATTCCGATCAGCACCGGTGCTGCACCAAAGACAATTGAGGCCACCAAAAAGGCAGCCTAATTGCTTGTAACGCTATGATTGAGGGGCGCTTGGTGCGCCCCTTTTTTATGCGGATTTGGCTGCTTCCAAAAAGGCAGTCACTTGCTCCGGCGCGGTCATGAACGAACAGATTAGCCGGATCAGGCTTTCCTCCGGCTTTGGCCTTTCACTTGGCGGGAGGCTTTCCACGCTCCACTCATAAAATACAGCCCCTTTGGTGCGAAGATGCTGAATTTTGGACTTTGGCAGAATAGCAAACACCTCATTTGCCTCCACCGGCCAAGCCAAGCGGACGCCTAGCACGTCCCCAAGTCCGGTGCTGAGCTTGGCCGCCATAGCATTGGCGTGCGATGCCAGATGAAGCCAATGGTCGTCTTTCAGATAGGCACTCATCTGTGCGCCAAGCAAACGGCCTTTTGAAACCAGATGCCCGGCGCGCTTGCGTTGATAGGCAAAAGTGTCGGCTTTTTGTGCATCGAAAAAGATGACTGCCTCGCAGGCCAAAGCACCGTTTTTGGTTGCGCCGAACGAGAGCACGTCGACGCCCGCCTTCCATGTGAG
>JAYVYB010000226.1:0-8895 GCA_043784625.1 Methylovirgula sp. | reverse complement strand
AGCGGCGATGTGCCCGCGCAGCAAAGCAGGCATGGAGTCAAGTTTATCGCGCGCGAATGGCGATGTGGGCGCTGCTGAGCGGCCCATTTCATTTGCCATGAACAAAGCCGATGCAACGGCAGAAATGCCGATTTCGCGATAGAGCATGGCTTGTAATTCACGAGCATCTTGAACGGGGGCGCTTTGAACGAAAACAGAGGACAAATCGGGATTGATTTCAGATTTACGCATGGCTAACTCTCAACACAGGCAAAAATGCGGCCAAAACATTAGCTTGCTCCAGAGCAGGCCAATTTCTTGATACAAGCATGGTCGCATGTGGTTAAGGCGCGCTTAACCGGTAGAGTCAATTTTAAGTAAAATTGAAGCCTTACACCGCAACTTTGGTTTTTGCTGGCGCATCCTCTGTCATAGGGATTCCGGCGGCGCGTACCAGATTGCGCGACTTGATCAGATAATTTTCGAACTCAGCCAGACTGCCTGGGGAGAGTTGTCCGAAAGTTGCTTGAATGAACTCGTTCTGGATCTCGATGCCTTGCCGCGCAATCTCGCGACCTGTCGGCGTCAAAAAGACCGCAAACGAGCGCTTGTCCCCGGCAATAACCCGCCGCTCAACCAGCCCTGCGTCTGCAAGCCTGTCCAACAGTCCTGATATATTGCCTTTGGTGACATAGAGGCGTTCTGCCAATACCTGTTGGTTGAGGCCTTCCTCTTCGGTGAGCGTGGTCAAAACGTCACATTGCGGAACGGAAATCCCGATTGCTTTGAGCCGGTCTGCAATCGCCACACGAATTCTCGTATGCAGCCTGATGAGCCGGAACCAGACGCGGGTCGCGTCAGATTGCGCTTTCGCCATTATCATTTCCCCCATTTGCAAAACTCAAGTGATGATCAAGCGAGGTAGCGGTCAATCTACACTTAAAATTTGCACAACTCGACTTTTTAGATGGCTTTACACCGCAAAAGTCAATCCGAAATTACGCTGCGCAAACGCTGCGATGGATTTGATTTGAGATAAATTGAAGTTCAGATAGGCTAATTAAAACAGAACAATACAGGGGAGAACCGCATGTTGGGTCTGATGCAGGAATGGCCACTACTCATCCACAAGGTAATTGATTATGCAGCCCTCCAACACGGCACCCAAGAGGTGGTTTCCCGTTCTGTAGAAGGGCCAATCACCCGCACCACCTACTCCGCCATCCGCCAAAATGCGCTCAAACTGGCGCAATTGCTCAAAAGAGACGGCATCAGGCAGGGTGACCGTATCGCCACATTGGCGTGGAACACCGCTCGCCATCTCGAAACCTGGTACGGCATAACTGGCGTTGGAGCCATATATCACACCGTAAACCCGCGCCTGTTTCCCGAGCAAATCGTATGGATAATAAATCATGCCGAAGACAAACTCATCTTCGTCGATCTCACCTTCGTCCCGCTGCTCGAAAAATTACAGCCGCAGCTACAGGTGTTGCAGCGTTATGTGATTCTCACCGATGCGGCCAACATGCCGGCCACAACCCTGAAAAACGCCACCTGCTATGAGGAGTGGCTCAAAACCGCCGATGGCGACTTTGAGTGGGACAGCTTTGACGAGCGCACGGCGGCCGGGCTTTGCTACACCTCCGGCACCACCGGAAATCCCAAAGGCGTGCTGTACACACACCGCTCCAATCTTTTGCATGCCATGGCAAACAGCCTGCCGGATGCTATTGGCTTGTCCTCGACCGGCACAATTTTGCCGGTGGTGCCGCTGTTTCACGCCAACTCTTGGTCCATAGCCTTCGCCGCGCCGATGGTGGGGGCCAAGTTGGTCATGCCGGGCCCCAAGCTTGATGGTGCCTCGGTCTATGAGCTGTTGGAAAGTGAGCGCGTCACCATCACCGCGGGCGTGCCCACGGTTTGGCTAATGCTGCTGGATTACATGCAGCGCGAAGGCAAGCAGCTCTCCACAGTAAAGCGTGTGATGATCGGTGGTGCTGCTGCTCCAAAGTCGATGATCGAAGCTTTTGAACGCGGTTTCGGCGTCGATGTGTTTCACGCTTGGGGCATGACCGAAATGAGCCCGGTCGGCTCTTTAGGCACTTTGAAAAAATCCGTTACCGGGCTTCCCGAAGCGCAAATGTTCGACATTAAGGCGAAACAGGGTTTTGCACCTTTTGGCGTTGAAATGCGCGTAACAGATGATGAAAACAACGAGTTGCCTTGGGATGGTAAAACCTTCGGGCATCTAAAAGTGCGCGGCATGGCGGTTGCCTCGGCCTACTTTAAAGGTGATGGCGGCAATATCCTCGACGCTGACGGATTTTTCGATACCGGCGATGTCGCCCATATCGATCCGCAGGGCTATATGCAAATCACCGATCGCGCCAAAGATGTTATCAAGTCCGGCGGCGAGTGGATTTCCACCATTGATATTGAAAATCTCGCTGTGGGACATCCTGATGTACGTGAGGCAGCCGTGATAGGTGCCAAACATCCTAAATGGGATGAGCGGCCGCTGCTGGTCATCGTGTTAAAAGACGGCAAATCAGCCAGCCGCCAAGCCATTTTGGATTATATGCAGGGCAAAATAGCCAAATGGTGGATGCCGGACGATGTGCAGTTCATCAGTGAAATTCCGCACACCGCGACCGGAAAAATCAACAAAATTAAGCTGCGCGAACACTTCAAAGACTATACCCTGCCGGACATTGCAAAAAGCTGATTTTTCGAAAGCCACCATGTCCGATTTAACTGTGTTAGACGCGCAACGAGACCCCAAGCTCGAAGTCTCGCCTTGGGCACCATCAGACGCCAGTCAATCAACCGGCGAAATAAGATTCACCGGAGACAATGGCGACTTTCGCCGCCTTGTCACCAAAGGCGCGGCCTATGAGCTGATTACCTTTGGTTTTTACCGGTTTTGGCTGGCAACGGCCATGCGCCGCCACCTTTGGCAAAACACCAAGCTGGAAGGTGACGCTTTTGAATATACCGGCACTGCAAAAGAGCTGTTGATCGGCTTTCTGTTTGCTCTGGCCATCCTTGCACCCATCTATCTCGGTTATTTTTTGTTGGGGCTGGAGGCCGAGCGCTATCAAGCCTTTGCGTCACTGCCTCTGGCGCTGTTCTTTTTTGTTTTCGGTCAGTTTGCGCTTTACCGCGCCCGTCGTTTTCGCCTCACCCGCACGCTGTGGCGCGGCGTCCGGTTTTGGATGACCGGTTCCGGCTGGAAATATGCTGCCCTTGCGCTGCTGTGGGACGCGCTTACCGTGGTCAGCCTTGGCTTGGCACTACCGTGGCGAAACGCGGCGCTTGAGCGCTACAAAATGAAGCACACGCGGTATGGCAGCCTGCAAGGCAGCTTCGCGGGGCAGGGCCGCGTATTTTTTAAAAGCGCATGGGGGTTGTGGCTGGGGGCCGTAGTTATTACCGGCAGTTTTGCGTGGCCGCTGGGGTTGGTAATGGTCCAAGGGCAAAACCGGGCGCAGATATTTCTCAACAATCACGGCGGAGGCCTTTGGGCGATCACCGCGCTTCTTGGTGCGTTGCTGGTTCCATTTCTCTATGGCGCATTCAAAGCCAAAGAGTGGAAGTGGTGGCTTGACGGCGTTCGTTTTGGCGAAGTTTCAGCGACATCGTCTCTGCAAAGCAGTGAGTATTATGGCAACATCTGGAAATTTATCGGCCTTTCGCTTCCGATATTCGTCATTTACTCAAGCATAGTTTTCGGCATCATGAACGCGTTGATAAGCAATCCGGCATGGCGCGATGCCCTGTTCACGCAGGTTGGCGCTGGCGGACAAACGCGCTTTCAGGCCGGAATTGTGGTGAATGTGTTCATCTATTTGCTGTTCATGCTGATGTTCGGCATAGTCCTGCGCATCTACATGCAGCAGCGCATCTGGAAAATGGTCATCAATTCACTCACGCTGCAAAACACAGTCACCTTGGGTGACGTTGCAGCGCAGGGCGACAGTGTCAACGCCTTGGGCGAGGGCTTTGCCGATGGTCTCGATATTGTAGGATTTTGAGCATGACACCCGCCGAAAGTGCCGTCCCTGCAATTTATTACGATGGCAAAACCAACACAAAGCGCAGCGTGGTCGTCTATCTGGGCACGGCGCTTAACATAACCGAGGATCGACGCCTCACTGCGTCATGGCCGTTGGTGGAAGTTCGCCGCCATGACGTTGGCGATGGCGTTATGCGGCTTGGCCTGACGACAAACCCGCTGTCCCGTCTCGAGATAACCGATAGCGACATGCAACAGCGCGTGGTGTCCGCATGTCCGCAGCTCTATGGCGATGGCAGCATCGGCGCGGTCTCAAATGTTCAAATCGTAGGCTGGTCGCTTGCGGCTGCCGCGTCGATTTTGGCGCTGATCTTTTATGGAATTCCCTATCTTGCATCCAGCCTAACGCCGCTTATACCCCATTCAATCGAAAAGCGGCTGGGGAATGCGGTCAACGGGCAAACGCGGGCTATGTTTGGCGGCAAGGATTGCACAAATCCGGAAGGGGTTGCCGCGTTTAAGAAAATGGTCTCCGCCTTGCAGAGCAAAGCCAATCTTCCCGATACGCCAAATCCGGTGGTTTTAAGCTCCGATGTCCCCAACGCATTTGCCCTGCCGGGCGGCAATGTTTACTTGCTCAAGGGGTTGCTTGATAAAGCTGAAAATCCTGACGAAGTAGCGGGCGTGCTGGCACATGAACTTGGCCATGTCGCCCATCGTGACGGCTTGCGTGTCCTTATAGAAAACGGCGGCACCAGCTTTCTTGCCGGGCTCCTGTTTGGTGACATCACCGGAGCCAGCGTGGTGCTCACGCTCGGGCGTACACTGGTCGATGCGCGCTACTCCCGCGCGGCCGAAACAGCGGCAGACGCTTTCGCAACACAAATCATGGGTGAGCTTGGCCGTTCGCCCAAACCGATGGGCGATTTGCTGTTGCGCATCACCGGCAGCGAAAAAGACAATCCTTTGGCCATTTTCGCCTCTCACCCGATCACCGCAGATCGTGTTGCCGCCTTTGAAAAAGCCAAGTCGGCCACCAAAGGCGACGAAATTCTGTCGGCGCAAGAATGGCGCGCCCTCAAAGATATCTGCAAGTGAAGCCCTGATGCGTCGCCTGATTCTTGAAGAAGTGAATTCAAGCGCCGCCCTTTGGAGCCGCCGTCTGGCGCTGTTGGCCGTGGCCATCGCCGGTTTTGGATTGGCCTTTGGCCGCTTTGGCTATGCCGATTTGACCAGCGCCCTCGCGGTGGTTTCTTTTGCCATGTTTCTCGCCTGTTTTGCCATTGTGATTTCGGTTTTCGCTTGCATCCATATTTGGCGCGAAGGTGTGAACGGTGCCAAAATTACGTTTTTTGCGGTCAGTCTGTCGCTGGCGCTGCTGGTTTGGCCGGGATTTTTGGCATTTAAGTCATTTGAACTGCCGCGCCTGAATGATATTTCAACGGATATCGACCAGCCGCCGCTGTTTTCGCCGGAGCCGCGCCATGTCGCAGCGCGCGGTGGCTTTAGCCCGGGCGCTCTTGCGCCGCTCACCCGCGTGTTGCAGCCGCGCTTTTACCCGCAAGTGCAGCCGCTCACTTTGGAGGTGGAGTCCTTTGAAGTATTTGATGCCACGCAAAAGGTTCTGAAAGGTTTGGGCTGGAAAGTTCTCGATGTTACAGCGCCTATTCCTTCCCGCGCCGATGGCCAGATCGAGGCAACAACCAGCAGTTTGCTGATGGGTGTGCCTTATAACATCAAAATCCGCATCCGCCCGATGGGCGACATCACCCGCGTCGACACGCGCTCGCTCAGCCGCTTCGGCGCGCATGATTACGGTAAAAACGCCGAGCTGATCCTGCGGTTTAACAAAGCGTTGCAGGCTGAAATGGACGCGCGTTAAACCGCGAAATAGCTCGAATTCAAACCCGGGGCATCGCCGCCCGTTACCGCGCCTTGCACAATGAGTTCTTCCAGATGCGCAAAAACCGAAAGTCCGGCGGCACCTTTCAGGCGCGGGTCCAGTCCGCTATACAGCCGCTCGACAATTTGAACGATGTGACTGTCGCCCTGTTTCAACCGATGCAGGATTGCCGCTTCGCGCTGACGCCTGTGATGCAACAACGCGCGCACAAAACGTTGCGGTTCATTCACGGGGCCGCCGTGCCCCGGCCAGAAAATCCGCTCGTCACGCCCGCGCAATTTCTCCAGCGACGCCATATAGGCACCCATAGCGCCATCCGGCGGCGCAACAATAGTCGTGGACCACGCCATCACGTGATCTCCGGAAAACAGCGCGTTTTCTTGCGGCAGCGCAAAGCACAGGTGGTTCATGGTATGGCCGGGCGTTGCCACCGCCTCAATCCGGACTCCGCCAATCTCGAGGCTATTCCCGTCGTGCAAAATGTGGTTTGGCGCGTAGCTTTTATCGGCGCTGGCGTCCAGACGGTTCACCTCTCCCGCGTGCAGCTCCCGCGCCGCTTTATGTGGCGCGCAGCCATATATCGGCGCGCCTGTGCTTGCCTGTAACAGAGCAGCGGCAGGCGAGTGATCAGCGTGGGTATGGCTCACCAGAATGGCCGCGACCTTCTCGCCTTCCAGCGTCCGCAGGATATTTTCCACATGGGCGCTGTTGGCTGGCCCCGGATCAAGAACAGTGACCTCGCCTTTGCCGATCAGATAGGTACAGGTGCCGGTAAAGGTAAACGGCCCGCCGTTGGCGCACACCAGCCGCCGCACCAGTGGCGAAATTTGAACCGCAACACCCGGAGCCTGCTCAAAACTGCGGTCAAAGATAATTTCGTCACTCATGGGTAAATCAGATTTCTTTAGGTCAGCGTCCAGTTTAAAATAGCGCTTCCGCCGTCAATGGAAACCTTAATCGTGCCAGACCCGCAACACGACGAAAATTTGCGTCACCGAAACAACCTGATCGCCATTGCTTTTGTGCTCGGACTGGCAATCGCCGCTATCTGGATTGTCAGAATGATGGTGGAGTCTGAAAAGAGCCAACGCTGCATGGCGTCCGGGCGGCGCGATTGTGTTGAGGTGCCCGCGCCGCCAAGAACTGTGCCTTAAACTCAGGGCGCGCTAAACGCCGATAGACTTTTGCGTGTCCAATTTGCGCTTGCGCTGAACCAGCCACGCGAATCCCACCACATAGACAGCGCAGAAATACGGCAAATAATGTGCCAGCGAGGAAATGGGCAGGGAATTCAGCATATTCATCCATTCCGGATGGTCGGCAACGGAGCGCCCTGCCCAGCCGGTGACCGCACCGGAAATCCACAAAATCGCCGGATAGCGCAGGACAAATTTCAGAACCGGCTGAAAATACAGCACGATTGGGATACAAACCAGCAAGGCAATCATCAAAAATGCCGCCGAGTCATCATAGGCTTCGATCACCCGGTCGGTGATTAAAATTTCACCCGCCACATAGCCGATCAGCGCCGCCCCGAGCCAAATCAGCACCGGAAACCGGTCGATAATTTTCAAAATCAGGGTCGAACCGGCCACAACCAGCGGAATGGAGATCAGCAGGCCAAATATAACCAGTCCGGTTGAACCCTTAGCTGCGGCCACAATTGCCAGAACATTGTCGAGGCTCATCACGGCGTCGGCTATGGCGATGGTCATCACCGCCTGTCGCAAGCTCGAATGCGCGGCAACGTCGTGCTCTTCTTCGTCGGTCACCAGCTTAACGCCAATCCACACCAGCAACAGCCCGCCGCCGAATTTCAAGTAGGGCAGGGCTAGCAACTCCGTTACGATCAGCGCGAAGATGATTCGCAAAACCACCGCCGCGCCTGCGCCCAGCGCAGTGCCCAGTTTGCGCTGGCTTTCAGGCAGCCCCCGGCAGGCCAGCGCAATAACGATGGCATTGTCCCCGGACAAAAGCAGGTTAATCCAGACAATCTCAACAATGCGAAACAGCATTGTGGTCATTTCAGTAGTCATTCAGTCTCCATAGGAGTGTAACGTCGCTCTTGTAACTGTGTGACACAATATGCAAAAAAACCAAGCTTTCAGGCTCAAAACTCTCCCAAACATGCCATAACCTTGAAAGCGCGCAAACCACTTCGATAAGGATAAACTATGACAAACCCCATTTTGGTTGAGGTTCTCCGTGGCGGGCGCGTTGAAAGCCGCCATCGCGGCTCGGTCGCGGTTGTTGAATCTTCCGGCAAAACAGTGCTTGCCATGGGGGATGTTGATGCTTTGGTCTATCCGCGCTCGGCGGTAAAGGCTTTGCAGGCGTTACCATTTATCGAATCTGGCGCGGCGGAGCGCTTTGGCCTCACTCAAGCGGAAATTGCCATCTCTTGTGCCTCCCATAATGGGGAGCCGCTTCACGCCGCCACCTCTGCATCCATGATAAAAAAGGCGGGCCTTTCGCCGGCCGCGTTGGAGTGCGGCGCTCATTGGCCGCTCAGCCAGCCCGCCGCCCGCGAACTGGCAAAATCCGGCACGCCAACCGCGTTGCATAATAATTGTTCCGGCAAGCACGCCGGGTTTTTGTGCCTTGCCTGCGCCATTGATGAAAATCCCCAAGGCTATGTTGCCCGCAGCCACATTGTGCAGCGGGAGGTTCGCGCAGCCATGGAGCAGGTGACAGGAGCCAACCTTACCGATGATTTTTGCGGAACTGACGGGTGTTCCATCCCCACCTTTGGCCTGCCGTTGCGCGCTTTGGCACATGGCTTTGCCAAATTCGGCACGGGGCAGGGTTTGGATGCAAAGCGCGCCCAAGCCGCCAAAACCCTGCGCAACGCGGTTGCGGCTCACCCCTTTATGATTGGCGGCACCAATAATTTTGACACTGACGTTATGGAGGTGCTGAAGGCCAAAGCTTTTGTCAAATTTGGGGCGGAGGGGGTTTATTGTGCGTCCTTTCCGGAGCAAGGTTTGGGCATTGC
>JAYVYB010000225.1:0-7559 GCA_043784625.1 Methylovirgula sp. | reverse complement strand
CTGAAACGCGATACCAAAGGCGAAAATCAATGTCATGATCAGCGAAAGATACTCGCTGACTTTCGGCAACAGCTCGATTGTCACTTCACCGGGCGTGTTGAGTTGCTGCATATTGACGGAAAACCGCACAATGGCTGGCATCACGCCAAAATAAACCAACATGCCGCCCAAAGTGAAAAAGATGGGCGTCGCCAGCAAATAGGGCAAAAAAGCGCTCTTCTCGTGCTTGTACAGCCCGGGAGCGACGAATTTATAGATCTGGGTGGCAATAACCGGAAAAGCGATGCAGCCCGCGCCAAACATGCTGAGCTTTAGATTTGTAAAAAACTGCTCAAGAAAATGCGTCGCGATCAAAGTGGCTTTGTCCGCCCCAACCACTTGGGCGAATGGATGCGCCAACACGTTGTAAATTTGGTGCGAAAAGTAGAAACAGACGAAGAAAGCCAACAGGAACGCAATCAGCGCCTTGAGCAAGCGCGAACGCAGCTCAATAATATGGTCCATCAGCGGCGCTTTGCTGGCGTCAATTTCATCAGACATCAGCTTTTACAGTTCTTTTTGGTGCCGCAGCGATGGTTTTTGATTTTGTAGGTGCTTTACGCTTTTGTGGCTGCGCAGCAGGCAGCTCTGCCTCAGCCGAGTGGCTTTTTGGCAGTTCTGGCGTAGCTGCCGCGCGTTTCTTTTTCGGCTTCGGCTTAACTTCACCCAACATATCCGACGCGGGGGGCGCGGTATCAAGGATGGTTGGCGCCGGCGTAGCATCAACGGCGGGTTGGCCGATTATAGTGTTGAAATCAACTTTTGCGTTGTCAGTTACAGATTGCAGGTCTTTTTTCAGCGTGTCGAGTTCGGCTTCCGCCAGCGCGTCCTTAAATTGATTTTGGAAATCAGACGCCATCCGTCGTAGTTTACCTACGGCTTGGCCCACCTGCCGCAGCACGCTGGGTAAGTCCTTGGGAGGAATCACCAAGAGCGCGACAACGCCAATGATGAGCAGCTTTGACGTGTCAAAAAAGTCGAACATATGGGCTCAGTTACAACTTATGACTTCTTTGAGGCTTTGGCCTTGTCGATCACTTCGCCGGTTTTTCCGTCGATGGTTTGAATGGGCTCTTCCTTGGCGATGGTGTCATCCTCGGCCATGCCCTTTTTGAACGCCTTGATACCTTTGGCGAAATCGCCCATGACGCCGGAAATCTTGCCGGAACCGCCAAAAAACAGCATCGCTACGATGCCCAAAATCAGCCAGTGCCAAATGCTAAAACTTCCCATCGTCATTCTCCAACTCGCCACGCGCAATCAGCGCATGAATTACCAAGAACCTATGCGCTCGTGACGGCAAAAACAAGGCGCGGCGGCAAAGATTACAAGCTTTTGAGGCCCGCAAGGTTAAAGCGGCGCGAGAGCTGCTCCATGCGCGAAGATGCAACGCGCAATTCGAGGTGCATCGAGCCGTCGTCATTGTCCGAGCGTCGCATTATCTCGGTGTTTTCATAGAGCCAGTTCAAACCGGAACCATCCTCACCCGCCACGTCTAAAGTGATGAGTGTACGGCCCTGGGCCAGCCGCGTTTCAATTGCCTGCAACAGGCGATCAATCCCCTCGCCCGTTACCGCTGACACCATAATTGGAATATTTTTGTCTTCGCGCGCATCGATAATAGAATGAAGATTCTCGCGCGTTACATCATCGATCTGATCGATTTTATTCCAAACTTCGATCAGCCGGTCATGGTTCTCTGTTTCAATACCGAGAGACGTGAGAATTTGTTCAACGTCCGCGCTCTGTGCCTGTGCATCTTCATGCGGGATGTCGCGGACGTGCAAGATCACATCAGCACCGATCACCTCTTCCAGCGTGGCGCGGAATGCGGAGACCAACATTGTCGGGAGATCGGAAATAAAACCTACGGTGTCAGACAAAATCGCTTTGCCGCCGTGAGGCAATTTCACCGCCCGCAAGGTTGGATCAAGTGTTGCGAACAACATATCCTGCGCCAACACCTCGGCATGGGTAACACGGTTGAACAACGTGGATTTTCCCGCGTTGGTATATCCCACCAAAGCGACCACAGGGAACGGCACGTCTTCACGCGACTTTCTATGCAGCCCGCGGGTTTTTTTGACGCCTTCCAAATCCCGCTCGATGCGAATCATGCGCTCTTGAATCAAGCGTCTGTCGGTTTCGATTTGGGTTTCACCCGGACCGCCCAGAAAGCCGAAGCCGCCGCGTTGGCGTTCAAGATGGGTCCAAGAGCGCACCAAACGGGATTTTTGGTAGTTCAAATGCGCCAGTTCAACTTGCAGCGCACCTTCGCGTGTACGGGCGCGGCGACCGAAAATCTCCAGGATCAACCCTGTTCGATCGATAACCTTAGCACCGAAAGCTTTTTCAAGGTTGCGCTGCTGAACCGGAGACAACGCACAGTCCATCACCACAAGGCTGATTTCCTTTTCGGCAATCAGCTCGACGAATTCTTCGATTTTGCCGCCGCCAATGAATGTTGCCGGCCGGATATCGTTCAAGGGTGTCAGCGCCGAAGCGACCACGTCCAGATCGATGGCCAACGCGAGACCGCACGCCTCTTCAAGGCGCGCTTCCGGTGACCGCAATGATGAGGCGCGGCCGTCTTGTCCGCGGCTTGGTCTTTCCTTGAGGTAGGGCCCCACAACAAGTGTGTGCGTGTTCCGTGCCAGCTCAAGTTCGGTGTTCGCTTTGGCTGTCCAACCCACAGCCGCAGAAGCGGGTTTGTCTGTCCGGTCCGGTTTCGGGTGATCCGCGCTCAGCTGCTATGCCTTTTCATTTTCGTCGCCCTCTAACATCCGGAGCGGCGCTCCCGGCATAATTGTTGAGATGGCATGTTTATAAACCAATTGGGCATGCCCATCACGGCGCAGCAAGAGGCAAAAATTGTCAAACCAAGAAACCACCCCTTGAAGTTTCACACCATTGACCAAAAAAATCGTCAATGGGATTTTCTCTTTTCTGACGTGGTTCAAAAAGCTGTCTTGGAGATTTTGTGCGCGTTCGGCGGCCATGTTTTTTCCTTTATTTTTAGGCTCTTTTTATTATCTCTTAACTTTGTCTATTTTGCGTTGAAGATCGATAGCGACATTAGAAAGTACTTAGGCCGACACCGGGGACTTTTTACACTACATCTCCCGTGTCATTTTGTCTCATTTTAGCCGACGCTTGCCAGCGGCATTCACAGATCAATCTCGAGCGACCTGAGTTTTCTATGCAGGGCAGATCGCTCCATGCCGATAAACTCGGCCGTACGGGAGATGTTGCCGCTGAAGCGATTTATCTGTGCGATGAGATATTCTCGTTCAAACAATTCACGCGCCTCGCGCAGCGCCATATTCATGATGCGTTCGCCGCCAGAACCGTTCGGTGTTGAAGGCACCAAGGTTCCAATTTCCTGGGGCAGCATTTCGGCTGTGACTTCCGAATCGGGATCGGCGGTAACCAGAATCATCAAGCGTTCAATGTTGTTGCGCAATTGTCTCAGGTTGCCCGGCCAATCATGAGTTTGCAACACGGCCAATGCTTCGTCAGAAATCTTACGCCTTGGTAATCCGGCGTTTTGAGACATTTGCTCCATAAAGACTTCAATTAGCTCGGGAATGTCCTCCCGGCGTTCGGACAATCCCGGCACGCGAATCGGCACAACAGACAATCTGTGATAGAGGTCTTCGCGGAACTTGCCCTGCACGATCGCCTGAACCAAATCACGGCTGGTGCTGGCAACAATGCGCACGTCCACCTGCACACGATTTGTGCCTCCCAGACGCAAAAAGCTCTGATCAACCAGCACGCGCAAAATCTTTGCCTGTGTCTCCTTGGGCATTTCGCCAACTTCGTCCAGATAGAGCGTGCCGGTGTGTGCTTCTTCGAGCGCGCCAACTTTGTGAAACCTGCCCTCTCCGGGCTCAGAACCAAACAATTCCTGCTCCACCGTTTCCGGTGTCAGGGTCGCCGCGCTCAACACCACAAATGGCCCGTTAGCCCGCACTGACGCGCTGTGGATGGCACGGGCGACTATCTCCTTGCCGCTGCCGGGCGCGCCCGAAATCAAAATGCGCGAATTAGCCGGCGCGACCCGCTCAATCAAAGAGCGCAGTTGATTCATGGCGGCAGATTTGCCAACCAAGCCTTCCACGTTTCCGACGCGAGAGCGCAATTCAGTTACTTCGCGTTTTAATCTCGAGGTTTCCAAGGCACGTTCAGCCACCAGCACAAGGCGGTCGGCTTTGAACGGCTTTTCAATGAAATCATAAGCGCCGAGCTTGATCGCTGCGACCGCAGTTTCAATGTTGCCATGGCCGGAAATCATGACAATCGGAACCATCGGGTGGTTCGCCTTGATTTGCTCCAGCAATTGCAAACCGTCCAGCGTTGACCCCTGCAACCAAATATCCAGAAAAATGAGCTGGGGCCGCCGCAGTTCAACCGCCGCCAGCGCCTCGGTGGCGTTTTTGGCAACGCGTGTTCCGTGTCCTTCGTCTGACAGGATTCCAGCCACCAGCTCCCTGATGTCTGCCTCGTCATCTACAATGAGAATGTCGCTGGACATGGTGTTTTCTATCCTGTTTTCAATGTGTTGCTACCAATGCCAAAGATTTTGATTCGGTTTGGAAATAAAGCCTGACCCTGGCACCGAAGCGGCCGGTGATTTCGTTTTTCAGGCCATCAAGCAGCTCAATGCCGCCGCCGTGCTCTTCAAAAATCTTCGCAACGATGGCCAACCCCAGCCCGGTTCCCTCGGCGCGCGTGGTCATATACGGCTCTAGCAAGCGTTGGCGGTTTTCTGCCGGAAAGCCAATCCCGTTATCACTGATGTCGATGGAAACCAGACCACTGTCTGTGACGGACAGCTTTACCACGATCACACCCTGCCCCGCATAAGGCGTGTAGGCAGCCATGATCCCTTCGGTGGCATTCTTGATAATATTGGTCAGCGCTTGGCTGATAAGCCGCCTGTCAAAAGCGACCACAACCGGCTCAGGGTCACTCTGATCTTCAAACTTGATGTCAGGATGACCTATGCGCATCAAGAACAGCGTTTGCCGGATTGTCTCGTTGATATCTTCTTTTTCGGGCTTGGCTTTCGGCATACGGGCAAAAGAGGAAAACTCATCAACCATGCGTTTTATGTCTTCCACCTGACGGACGATGGTATCGGTGCACTGATCAAAAATGTCTTTGTCCACAGTTATCACTCGACCATATTTGCGTTTCAGCCGTTCTGCGGAAAGCTGGATAGGGGTCAGTGGATTTTTAATTTCGTGCGCAATGCGCCGTGCGACGTCTGCCCAAGCGGATGTGCGCTGCGCGGTAACAAGATCGGTGATCTCATCCAGCGTCACCACCATACTTTGCCGCTCATCACTCGACGATTCTGGCGCAATGCGGATATTAAATATGCCCTCACGGCCTTTGCGCAGCAGGCTTATCTGCGCCTGTCTCATGCGCCCGCGCGCAGACCGCGCTTCAACCAGCAACGTCATTAATTCAGGGACAACCGATAAAATGGGCGATCCGATAAGGCTCGTCTGCTGAGCGCTTAATGCAGAACCAAGTTGAGACGCCGCTTCGTTGCACACTGTGATATTGTTAGCGGCATCAATACCAAACACCGCCGCCGGAACGCCCGAAAGCACCGCCTCGGCAAACACGCGCCGCTGATCCGCCAGAGCGTTCGCATCAATCAGGCGGGCTTGCTGCGAGCGCAATTCGCTGGTCATATTGTTAAAGGTTTGCGCCAAATGGCCAATGTCGCCTTCGCTGGCCCGCACCGGCACTCTCACGTCCAGATTGCCGCCCGCGACTTCATCTGTTGCGCTAATCAGCCGCCGTATCGGGTTCACCAGCCGGTTTGCGAAAGAAAGCCCCAGCCACACGGAAGAGAGCAGCATGATGAGCGCGAGCAGGATAAACATCGAGGCAAAGGCTATTTGAATATTGCGACGATGTGCATCAAACGCGTTGTAAATCTGATTGATTCCCTCTGCTTCTTTAGGGAAATCAACAGCGTAACGGTCTACTTGGCGCGCCACATAGAGATAGGCACCGGGATAAGTGCCCAATTTCACCAGCGCAAAAAAGGTCAAGCGGCCTTGCGGCGCTACGCAAATTGGCGCGTCCTCCTCCGCATCGGTAAAATCTCTCGGCTCCGGAAAACGCGCATTGTCGTCCTTGAGACCTGAGTCGAGCACTTCGCTTTTGTCCGGCTTGACGACTTTAGCCAGCGAAAACCCCAAGAACTTGGAACGGGACGTAAAAAAGTCCTGAAATAAAGCGCGGTTTTCATCAAACAGCGGGTGCGCCCTGTCAATGTCTGACGCGGTGAGTTGCATATCGCGGATCAAAGACTGGCATTGCTCGCGTCGATAAAGATCTGCCACTTCCGTGGTTTTTTGAATGAATACACGGACATCCTGCATGAAGACCGGATTTAAGCCGCGGTCGAGCGTGATGGTCGCGACAACAGCCATTGCCAGCGCCGGAACAGCTGCAATCAAAGAAAAAGAAGAAACGATGCGAATGTGCAGCCGGGCGGCGGCGGCGCCACGTCTGCGCGCCTGAATAAGTTTGCGCACTTCCCAGCCGACGAGCGCAATCAGTCCCAACACAATGAAGATGTTGATGAGAAACAGGGTGACAACAACCTGATCTGTTGGCGCTATGGGCGAATAGCCCGCAAAGATAATGAATGTTGCCAGAGCCGACAGCAACGCGCAGGCAATTGATGCCAGCCCAAGCCGCGAAACAGTGCGCCTACCCGCCTCTTTGGGCGTTTTGCTGTCTAAATTCGGCTGTTTGGTTGAGGCCACACAAGCTCCCGCACTTTTACATCAGTGGGCTTCAACACAGCGAAGCCGCCACCAACAGGCAATGATGTATTTATACAACATTGTTGCCAAAATGCGACATTACAAATTAAATCAAAAAATAGGCGCGCAAAGACGTTAGGAGAGGACGTTCGCGCGGCCTTATCGGGTGGTGCGCAGCAGCTTAATATCGAGATCACTGATTTTTTTGCGCAACGTGTTGCGGTTTAGTCCGAGAATTTCAGCCGCCTTGATCTGGTTGCCCCGCGTTGCAACCAGCGTGGCCGCGATCAAAGGCACTTCCAGCTCATGCAACACCCGATGATACAAGCCGGGAGGCGGCAAATTCTCGCCATATTTTGCCAGCAGTTGCGTCATGTAACGCTCAACGGCACCCATCAAGTCTTCGGGGGCACCTTGCGGTACGACTTCCGCGCCATTGGCGCTGTATGGCTCTGGCGAACCACCATTCGCTTTATTGCCATTTTGCCCGAGTTCCAGCTCGACCAGGGCTTCGCTGATGGTTTCTTGCGGATACAGCGCTGCAAGTCGCCGCGTAAGATTTTCCAGCTCTCGGATGTTGCCCGGCCAGCGATAGCGCTTGAGGCGATCAACCGCCGCATGGTCAACATTCTTTTGCGGCAGCCCCTCTTTCACCGCGAGCGCAAAGAAGTGTCTCAACAAATCCGGGATGTCCTCGGTACGCTCCCGCAACGGCGGAAGGCG
>JAYVYB010000224.1:0-3777 GCA_043784625.1 Methylovirgula sp. | reverse complement strand
TTTCATGCCGCCTGTGGCTGAAACACTTTGTCAACAAAACCTAATCAGTGCTGCGTAAAGATCCATGGTCTCGGACATCATTTGCTCTAGTGCAAACCGATGAGTTACGTGCTCCCTGGCTCCACAGCTTAAAGCATCTTTTGCACTCGCACCTAAGGATAGAGCTTTCAATATGACCTCTGCAAGCTCCTGAGGGTTATTTGGCGGAACATGCCAACCCGTTCTTCGAATCCCTTTTGCACTGGGTTTTACCAATATTGTCTCTGCTACCGCCCCAGCATTTGAAACAATGACGGGGGTTCCCAACGCCTGGGCTTCTACCGAGGTAAGCCCAAACGATTCTGCCTCGGTTGAAGGCACTACAACCAAGGCAGCACTTAGAAACGAAGCGGGTAAATCCACACAAGGTGAAACTTGCCGTACGCATTCTTGAAGTTGATATTTTACAATCAAAGCATCAATTTCTCGGACTTGTGCTGAACGGGCTGGCGCTTCCCCTGCCAAAACAAACTTGGTCTGAGAAAGACCGCGTGCGGTCAATATTTTAGCTGCTTCTAACAACGTTCTATGATCTTTGGTGCCTGCTAGGCGAGCCGGCAACAAAACGATGTGCTCATGCGCGGCGACACCCCAATCCGCTCTTACGCGACTTACACGTTCGGCGCTCACCATAGCAGGCGAATATTCGTGGAAATCGATGCCAGCTGAGATAACGCGGACTTTGTCCTGAACTGCCGGAAAATTTTGGGAGATTAGGCCTGCTGTATACTCGGAGTGCGTAACAATTGCGTCTGACCGCGTCATCACAGAGTTATAAACCGATTTAGCTCTACCTCCACTCTCATAGCTAGAATGAAAAGTGGTTACAAAAGGCTTTTGAGTCCTTCTGCTCGCACCCAAAGCAGCCCAAGCCGGGGCGCGGGAGTGGGCGTGAATGAGATCGACCCCTTCTAGGCGCATTAGCTGCGTGAGTCTTTGCACGTTAAGTGCCATGGATATTGGATTTTTTGCTTTCGCAGGAAACGGGAGCCATATCCCGCCCTTTGCCTGTAATTCGCTGACCATGCCGCCATCTTCGCACGCAACAAGCGATCGCGCACCGACGTTCGCAAGAGCCGCAGCGAGCGCCAACACAATCCTCTCTGCGCCACCAAAACCGAGACTTGGAATAATCTGCATAACCGTTCTGCCGCTAAGACCGGCGACGACTGGCGAAAAGTGATCTATATATCCAGTCTGCATTCTTATTCCCAATGCCCCTCGGCAAAGATTAAAGCTGAACTCGCAATTCTAACCTAATGTAAACCATGACAAGCGTTAACAACACCAAAACGGATGGCGAAAAAGTGGTGCGGGAATTTCTCGTAGTCACTGAAGGAGATGGGACAAGGCGTGTCGCCTGCCAGCGAAGCAAGGCGAAAACACCGAGAATACTGTGGCTTGGGGGCTATAAATCCGACATGAATTCGGCGAAGGCTTTGGCTGTGGGAGCGTGGGCAGAGGCGAACAGTTTCAGCTTTTCCAGTTTTGATTATTCCGGTCACGGCAAATCATGCTCGGACATGCCAGGTGAAAGATTTTTAGACGGCAACATCAGTCGGTGGTTGGCTGATGCAGTGGCGGTCACAAACCTGGACACCGATCCATTTGTCGTGGTTGGCTCGTCCATGGGAGGCTGGCTGGCGTTGCTGCTTGAAAAATTGCTTCGCAAAACAGGCCGAATTAAGGCTCTCATATTGATTGCGCCGGCGATAGACTTTACCGAAAAACTATTGTGGGCGCGCTTTTCGGATGAAATTAAACACGAAATCGAAACGAACGGGGTTTGGTTCAGAGTGAATAAAAGCGGTGAACCTCATCCGTTTACTAAGAACTTAATTGAGGACGGACGTCAAAATCAAATTCTGGATGGCCCAATTGAACCGAATTGTCCTGTCCACATTTTGCAAGGCCAACTTGATCCGGACGTGCCGCTTGCTCACGTACTCCAGCTTGTTCAAACCATGCCGCTCGAAACGGTGCTGACGATTATTCGTGATGGCGACCACCGTCTGTCGAGGGATCAGGATATCTCTCTTTTGATCAAGACCTTAGAACGAGTATTGGCAGAAATTTAGTCAGTTTTTCCGTATCGATGTAAATTGTGCCCGAAGGCTTTTAGCCAAGCTTCCGCATTATCCATATTCGGATCCAGTCGACGAGTGAGGTCCCAAAAAGCTTTTGAATGATCAAGATGCTTCAGATGCGCCACTTCGTGCGCAGCAAGATATTCGATCACGAAAGGAGGGGCCATGATGAGCCTCCAAGAAAAATTCAGTGCGCCTTGCGAGGAACACGATCCCCAGCGGCTGGTCGTATCCTTAAGCGTGACCTTACGCGCGGACACTCCCAAAAAACCTGTGTGTCGCTCCACAGCAGCAATGAGGCTTGCTCGGGCTTCTTTGCGGAGGAAATCGGTGATTCTTCGCGAAATATGACTGGAGTCGCCGTGAACCACTATGTACCACACGCCATCCGTACACTCGGATTTTGTTGTCCCGCGTGTGCCGCCAGCTTTCAAAATGATATGTTCAACACCTTTGAAGGGAAGAGTATGGCCTTCCAAAAACGGCGAATTCTTGGGCAGCCTTGTCATCCGCTCATAAATCCACGCGGAATGCCGCCCCGCAAATTCAGCGGCAGAGCGTAAAGAACCGCGCTCCGGCATGGACAAAACTAAGTCTTGTGATGCAGTTCGAAGGCGCAATGTGTAGCGTTTTGCCTTGGAGGACCGCTTTACATGCACCCTAAAATCCATTCCGAGGTGCGATACGGAAATTTGCAATGGTTCAAGTCGCGCGGGCGTCGGCTTTAACACTTTCGGCCTTTGGCCGGAGATGAGTCGAAGAAGCTTTAGCATCGAGGGAAACTAGCGCGCAGGATCACCGCACGCCAGAAATTTTAGATCATTCTGCAGCAATTCGAAGTGTAGGCTTGATTTTAGTTTTTTGAATTTCACCTTCCGAATTTGAAATGAAGTCACGTATGCGAGGTGCTATCATCGATCGAAAGCGCGAACCGTTAAATACGCCATAGTGGCCAACGTCTTTTTGCAGATAATCAACCTTCATATGGGCAGGGATATTCGAGCACAGATCATGAGCTGCCTGTGTTTGGCCAATACCCGAAATATCGTCGTTTTCGCCTTCAACGGTCATGAGCGCGGTTTTGTCTATGGCTTTCAAATCGATCAACACGCCGCGATGTTTAAATTCGCCCTTCGGCATCGTGTGATTGACGAAGACATTGTCGATGGTCTGCAAGTAATATTCCGCAGTTAAATCCATAACTGCCATATACTCGTCGTAGAATTCCCGGTGCTTTTCTGCAGAATCTCCATCACCTTTGACAAGATGTTTAAACATGCTGACGTGGGCGTTGACATGCTTATCCATGTTCATCGCCATAAAGCCGGAAAGCTGTAAAAAGCCAGGATAAACTTGCCGACCGAAGCCAGCGTTGAAAAACGGCACCGTGTGAATGCAATTATCCCGGAACCACTGAGAACCCCGCTTCTCCGCCAGTTTGTTTACTTCTGTAGGGCTTTTTCGGGTGTCGATCGGTCCACCCATGATCGTCATCGAAGCGGGTACGAAAGGGTTGTTCTCCGCGCTCATACGCGCAACAGCCGCCATAAGCGGCACGGAGGGCTGGCACACCCCCAAAGTGTGGAGCCCGCTTCCCAGCGTCTCGCAAATCTCGATGAGATAATCGATGTAGTCGTCCAAGTCGAACTTC
>JAYVYB010000223.1:0-2092 GCA_043784625.1 Methylovirgula sp. | reverse complement strand
GCCGGACGGCTTCAACATTAACAAGGATGTCGGTTCCACCTCGCCGGACGCTTTGGCGCAAAAAGTTCGGGAGATGCGCGCCGATATCGGTATTGCGCTGGATGGCGACGCCGACCGCGTTTTAATCGTCGATGAAAAAGGCCAGAGCATCAACGGTGATCAGCTTATGGCGGTGGTGGCCTCAAGTTGGCAAGACGAGCGGCTGTTGTCCAAGCCGGGCATCGTTGCCACTGTGATGTCAAACCTTGGTCTGGAGCGCTATCTTAACGGGCGCGGCCTAACATTGGCGCGCACCGCCGTGGGCGACCGCTATGTGTTGGAGCATATGCGCGAGCACGGCTATAATGTTGGCGGGGAGCAATCCGGCCACATCATCCTGTCGGATTACTCGACAACAGGCGATGGGCTGATTGCAGCGCTGCAAGTTTTGTCGGTGGTACAAAACAAGGGCAAGCCGGTGAGCGAAGTGTGCCACCTGTTTGAAGCGCTGCCGCAAATCCTCAAAAATGTGCGCGGGCAAACCGGCGCGTCGCTCAAAAACGATAAAGTGATTGCCGCAATCAAGGCGGGCGAAGCGCGCCTTGGCGCGGGCGGGCGGTTGTTGGTGCGGCCCTCCGGCACCGAGCCGATGGTGCGGGTGATGGGCGAAGGCGATGATCACGGCGAACTGAACGAGATCGTCGATAGCATCTGTTCTGCCATCGCCAAAGTGGCTTAACCTTGAATTAACTGTCTCAACGTGAAAAGCCGCTGGGAAAGTGCCTGCGGCTTTTCATTTTAACACCTTGTTAACACATTATTTTCGTTAAATATTTTATGGTTAAGCGAGCCTTAAGAGTTTTCTGAAATTCTGTGTCCGATCACCTTTGAGCCGATGCGCTTCAAGGCAGTGGAAACAAGGAATTTTAGATGCGCAGCCCAAACAAACTCCAGCTCGCCGTAGCACTTTGCGCCTCACTCGTGGGCATGGCTGCTTTCACAAACATTGCCCCGGCAGCCGACTTGGCCATGCCAGGTTTGGGCGCAGCCCCGGCTGTGCAGGCCGAAGATCAACCGGTGGAGTGGGGTTCGGGCTGGTATTTGCGCGGCGATTTGGGCGGCGGCACACTGAGCACACCCGATTTCAACTCTAACTTGAAAGTGTCATCCAAACATACTTTCAGCTCCGGCATCGGCTTTGGTTACAAGGTCAATGATTGGATGCGCTTTGACACCACCCTCGACTATCATTGGGGCGGCCAAGCAAATGCTGCCGTCACCGGCCTCTCCTGCCCGCTCACCATGGCTGCACCTGCCACCTCCACAACCTGCTCCGGTACAGAGAGCCGCAACCGCAATCTGTTCAACTGGATGGTCAATGGCTATGCCGATTTGGGCACCTGGTCCGGTATCACACCCTATCTTGGCGCGGGCGTTGGCCTAAGCCATCAAACTGTCACCGGCCAGATCAACTATTATGACACCGGCCCGACCGGCACCTCAACCCCGACCGCCTATGTCTATACTGACACGCTTGGCGTATCCCACAGCTGGGATCGCACCGACGCACGCAAAGGCATCACCAACTTTGCGTGGGCGGCCATGGGCGGCGTTGCAATCGACGTCAGCGCTCATACAAAACTCGATATCGGCCTCAAATATCTCAACATGGGGCACATTTCCTACCTCGACAGCGCCACCGGCGTTACCCGGTCAAAAGCCTTCACCACAAAGTCGGTGCATGTCGGCATGCGCTATATGATCGATTGATCTTCCGCAATTCTGCACCCCTGCAGCAACTTGAAGGCGGGCCTTGCGGCTCGCCTTTTTTTGCGACACGCTCTCAATTGCCTGAAAAACCGTTTGACCCACCCCGCACAATTCTGTAGACGCAGCGGCGGGACACCTCTCCCCAACGAGAGGCGCTCATCTGAAAGGATGGCATTAAAATGGTTGACGTTAAAACTCATCTGCATAAAGCGCCTGCATTGCGCACTAACAATGCGAACTTTTCCTCCGGCCCCTGCGCCAAGCGCCCCGGATGGTCTCTCGAAAATCTCAAAAATGCCGCGCTCGGTCGTTCGCACCGCGCCAAAATCGGCAAGACCAAACT
>JAYVYB010000222.1:0-22627 GCA_043784625.1 Methylovirgula sp. | reverse complement strand
CTGCAAGGTCAGACCTGACAAATGTATCCGACGGCCTTTGCCAACCCGCAGAAACTCAGATCGTTGTTTCAAACGCTCAAAAGCAGGGCTAGGCCGCACGGGAGATGGGCTCCCGCTCACTGAGATTAGGCCGAAAGACGCTTGCGGCCGCGCGCACGGCGGGCAGCGATCACATTGCGGCCGCCAACTGTGGCCATACGCGCACGAAAACCATGACGGCGCTTGCGCACGATGTTGCTTGGCTGAAAAGTCCGTTTCACGGGGGGAACTCCAAATTTAATTATTTGTACGGAACGAGACCAAGTTGCGCGTGTTACGCACAAATAGCGTGTCTTATACACAAAAAGCCTTGCACCGGTTTGATGCGGCGTAAAGTTGAGCGCGCTTATAGGAGGAAGGCGGGCGGGAAGTCAATGTCTTACACCGCCGCTACAGCAAATTCGCTACAGAAAGTTCATTTGGGGATTTCATCAGTCCCGCCCCGCAGCGCCGGCACGCGCGCCACTGAAAAAGTGCATCCTTGACAAGTTCTTGGCTGCCGCCCAAACCTTTTATGGAAGTTTGCTTAAAAACGAGGACGGGAAACGCTCCATGACCCATGCTTTAGAGACCATTATTAACGCCGCTTTTGAAGACCGCGCCAACGTTAACCCGCGCACCCGTGGCGAAATTCGGGAGGCCGTTGACGCTGCCTTGCATCTTTTGGACACCGGCCACCGCCGTGTTGCTGAAAAAATCCCCGGCAAGGTTGGTGCGGACAGCTGGAAGGTCAATCAATGGCTTAAGAAAGCGGTCCTGCTGTCATTCCGCTTGAATGACATGGAGCTTATTTCTGGCGGTCCGGGTGGCTCAAGCTGGTGGGATAAGGTTCCGTCAAAATTTGATGGTTGGGGTGCCAAGGCCCATGGCGCAGCCGGTTTCCGGTCGGTGCCGGGCTGCATCGTCCGGCGGTCAGCCTATGTTGCGCCGGGCGCGATTTTGATGCCCTCGTTCGTCAATCTCGGGGCGTATGTTGATACCGGCACGATGGTTGATACATGGGTGACTGTCGGCTCCTGCGCGCAGATCGGCAAAAATGTGCATCTGTCTGGCGGCGTGGGAATTGGCGGCGTATTGGAGCCGCTGCAGGCCAATCCGACCATTATTGAAGACAATTGCTTTATTGGCGCGCGCTCTGAAGTGGTTGAGGGTGTGGTGATCGGCGAAGGGTCTGTCCTCTCCATGGGCGTGTTCATCTCGGCATCCACCAAGATTATTGATCGCGCCACCGGGCAAATTTACGTCGGCTATGTGCCGCCTTATTCGGTGGTGGTTTCCGGCAATCTTGCGGGCAAGCCATTGCCAAACGGCGAGCCCGGCCCATCTCTTTACTGCGCGGTGATTGTGAAGACAGTGGATGCTCAAACACGCGCAAAAACCGCCATCAACGAACTTCTGAGGGACTAAGGGCTTATGTCGTTTCATTTTCTCTACCGCGAGGACAAAGGCAGAATTGATCGCGCCACATGGTGGCGAGCCATTGCCTTTGTTGCACTTGGCTGGGCCGCCGTGTTTGCGCTTTATTGGCTGGTGGCGCATTTCTACACCTTGGAAGGTGATGCGCTCGTGGTGCACGATGCGAGCGGCGCGGCAGAGACGATGAAGGCTTTTGACAAGCCGCACGGAATTTTGATCGGGCCGGCAGCCCTGTTGCTGATCGGTTCGATTTTTGCGGGCGTCTGTTTTTATTTCGTCAGCGCCAAGCGTTTTCAAGACCGCTTAATCAACGGCTCGGTCGCGCTGGCCTTGCCGCTGATGATTTTGTTTACTTCGGCAATTCACTGGATGCAGCCCCGTTTGGGCACTACTTTTCCTAGTTGGCTAACTGTTTTATTTGACGTGGCTTTGGCGGGACTTGCCGCCTGGAACCTGTGGGAATTGGGACTCAAGGAGAGCGCATGAGGGCGATTTCCCTGCTGCAAGACCTTATCCGCTGCGCCTCGGTCACGCCCAAAGATGACGGAGCGCTCGGCGTTTTAGAACGCGCGCTGAAGTCCGCCGGATTCGAAACCCATATCGTCCGCTTTAGCGAGGCGGGAACACCGGACATTGATAATCTGTTCGCCAAGATCGGTTCCGGCGTGCCGCACATAACCTTCGCGGGACACACTGACGTTGTGCCGACCGGCGATGTTTCCAAATGGACCCAACCGCCATTTGGCGGCAACATTGTGAACGGCAAAATTTATGGCCGTGGCGCTGCCGATATGAAGGGCGGGGTTGCTGCGTCCGTGGCCGCCGCCCTCGCCTATCTGGAAAAACATGGGACACCCAAGGGCACGATTTCCTTTCTCATCACTGGCGATGAAGAGGGCCCCGCCATCAACGGCACCGTTAAGCTGCTGGCATGGGCGCAAGCGCAGGGTGAAAAGTTTGATCATTGCCTGTTGGGCGAGCCGACAAACCCCGGCTTTCTGGGCGAAATGATGAAGATCGGGCGGCGCGGGTCTTTAACTGGCGATATTCGTGTCCACGGAACACAGGGCCATGTCGGCTACCCGCATTTGGCCGATAACCCCATTCCGCATTTGATGCGCATTTTGACCGCGCTGAAAGCCACGCCGCTCGATACCGGCACGGCGCATTTTGATGCTTCCAATTTGGAAATCACGACGTTCGATGTGGCAAATCCGGCCAGCAATGTTACGCCCGCCGAAGCTTTTGCGCGCTTTAACGTGCGTTTTAACGACATCTGGACCCTCTCCAGCCTGGAAGCAGAGCTTCGAAACCGCATAGAGGCGGCGCAAGGCGGTGCCAATGCTTCTGTGCATTTTGAAAAGAGCAATGCCACGGCCTTTATGACCCAGCCCGGCGCTTTCACCGCATTGGTGTCAAAAGCGATCGAGCTTGAAACAGGACACACTCCGGTTCTGTCCACCACCGGCGGCACATCGGATGCGCGGTTTATCAAGGATTATGCGCAGGTTGTGGAATTTGGTTTGGTGGGCAAAACCATGCACGGAATTGATGAGCATGTCGATGTCGCCGATGTTGAAGCCCTTGCCCGCATTTATCAGCGGGTGTTGGAGCGTTATTTTTTATAAAACGGTGGGTTGGTTAGGCTAAAACGATGCTAAATCTAGAGTCTGTCAATCAATCGCTTTTTTTATACCTTAATGCCAATACGAAGTCTTCGCCCTGGGCTATAACTATAGGCACCTATCTTGCTGAAGATCTGATTTACTTGGTTCCGGTGTTGCTGGTTGCTGTGTGGATGCTCTGTGGCACCAAGATGAAGGCCCTGTGCCTCGAAGTGTGCCTCGTCGCTTTGCTTAGCCTTGGCGTCAATCAGCTCATCGGGTTGATCTGGCAGCACCCCCGCCCTTTCATGGTTCCGCTCGGCTACACTTGGCTTCCACACGTTGCCGATTCGTCTTTTCCAAGCGATCACGTCACTGTTTTTGCCGCTCTGATTATAACATTTTGGTTTGAGGGTACTCTTCGCCTCGCCCTTTTGGCATTTTTGGCTGGTCTGGTAACGGCGTGGGCGCGCATTTATTCGGGTGTGCATTTTCCTCTGGACATGATTGGCGCTCTTGGGTCTGCGGGATGTTCGTTTCTCGTCATTTCGCCGATTTGGAGCCGATTTGGCTCGGTTATAACTCGGCATGTCATTGGAATATATGAAGGCTTTCTGGCATTGCTGAGATGGTCAGGACGTCGCAGCTAAGGCTTCAGGGATAATCCACCCGCACCAGATACAGCCCGTCGGCGGGCGCAACCTGACCGCAACGGGTGCGGTCTTTGGACTGGAACGCATCCCAAAACTGCTGCTGGCTCCATTTGCCGGAGGCGACATGTTCAAGGCTGCCAACCATGGACCTCACCTGCCGGTGCAAAAATGACAGGGCCGAAACCCGCACTTCGATGATTTCGCCGTCACGCGCCACATCGATGGCGTCAAGCGTGCGAATCGGGCTGTTGGCCTGACATTCTGCATCGCGGAACGTGGAAAAATCATGCCGTCCCAACATCATCTGCGCCGCTTCATGCATGGCGCCAGCGTCGAGCTTGCGTGCAACGGTCCAGACCAGACCCCGCTCCAGCACCGCAGGAGCGCGGCGGTTGAGGATTTTGTAAATATAATGCCGTTTGGTGGCCGAAAATCGCGCTTCAAAGCTTTCCGGAACCTGCTCCGCGCTCAAAATCGTGATGCGGTGGGCGCGCAAATGGGCGTTGCAGGCGTCGCGCACCTGATCTGTGCGCCAGTCTTTGGTTAAATCGACATGCGCCACCTGGCCCGCGGCATGGACACCGGCATCAGTGCGCCCCGCCCCTTGAATGGCCAAGGTTTGCCCGGTAAACTTGAACAAGGCTTCTTCAATCGCCTGTTGCACCGAGCGGCCGTTTTCCTGACGCTGCCAACCGCAATAATCGCCGCCATGATATTCGATGATGAGCTTGAACCGTGGCATTACGTCAACAGCGTGCCTTTGGGCACTTTGGAGCCGCGCAGGAATTCTTCGGCCGACATGGGCGCCTTTCCGGCGCGTTGAATCCGCTCAAGCTGAATTGCGCCGGTGCCGCAGGCGATGGTCAGCGCATCATCCAGCGCCTGTCCCGCTGCGCCCTGCCCTTCAACCCGCTTCACGCGCAGCGCCTTAATGCGCTCAGATTTGGCATTTTCCTGCCCCCGCCCCAAATCCACTTCAAAATAAGCCCCCGGAAACGGTGAAAGGCCATGAATATGGCGCAAAACTTCGTTCGCAGGCTTGGTCCAGTCTATGCGGGCTTCCGCCTTATCGATTTTGGTTGCGTAAACCACACCTGCCGCCGCTTGCGGGCTAAAATGCAGCGAGCCCCGCTCAAGCGCCGCCAGCGCCCGCACGATCAAATCGGCGCTGAGCATGGCCAGTTGGTCATGCAAATCCTGCGCTGTCATCGTGTCAGTTATTTTTACCGTCTCGAAAAGGCTTACCGGGCCGGTGTCGAGCCCCGCTTCCATTTGCATAACCATCACGCCGGAGCGGTCATCCCCGGCCATGATAGCGCGTTGAATGGGCGCTGCGCCGCGCCAACGCGGCAGCAAGGATCCATGCAAATTCAGGCAGCCGAATTCGGGCACCGCCAAAATGACGGAGGGCAAAATCAGGCCATAGGCGGCGACCACGGCCACGTCCGCTTGATGCGATTGAAACAGCTCCAGCGCCGCTTCCCCGCGCAAGGTTTTGGGCGTGTGCACCGGCAATCCGAACGTGCTGGCGCAGGTGTGCACAGCGGATAATTTCAGAGCCATGCCGCGCCCGGCTGGTTTCGGCTCGCGGGTGTAAACAGCAACAATCTCATGGCCTTGGCCAATCAGCGCGGTGAGAGCGGGCACGGCAAAGTCCGGCGTGCCCATAAACACCACCCGCATCAGGCGTCGGCTCCGGCCGACGGGACATAGCCGCGCTGCGCCTGTTTGGTGAATTTTTTGACGCAGCGGTCGCGTTTCAGCTTGGAAATATGGTCAATGAACAATTTGCCGTTCAAATGATCAACTTCATGCTGCACACAGGTGGCGAGCAGGCCATCCGCCAGCTTTTCGTGTTTGTCGCCATTGATGTCCTGATAGGTGAAGCGGATTGATCTGGGCCGCTCAACCTCTTCATAAAACTCCGGAATCGACAGGCAACCCTCTTCATAGGTCGAGGTTTCATGCGACGACCATGTGATCTCAGGATTGATGATCACCATCGGCTCTTTGGGGTCCTCTTCCTTTTTAGCGGTGTCGAGGGTGATAACCCGCTGCAAAACACCGATCTGCACCGCCGCCAGGCCGATGCCGGGCGCGTCATACATGGTTTCAAACATATCAGCGACCAGCGTCTTGAGCGCGCCGTCAAATTTGGTGACAGGCTCCGAGATCAGGCGCAGGGATTTATCGGGCAGAATGACAAGCGGACGAATGGTCATGTGAATTCCTAAAGTTCAGGCTTCACATAAGCATTGCAACCAAAATCGTCAAATGGGAGGGGGGAAGGTAAGCAGGCCAAATCTATCCAAATGTTTCCGGCCAACGTCGCGCACCATGGAACACCGACAAAATCTGCACTTCTTGGTCTTTAACACGATAAGGCAAAATGTATGGCGTGTTCGGCACGACAAATTCCCTCGTTTCCGGCACCCGCCCTGCCCTGCCGAGATGCGGAAACTCCTTTAGCGATTCGGCACTCGTGAGAATTGCTCTCACCACACGGTGTGCAATCGCGGCGGAGCTTTCACTTTGAATATAGTCACCTATGGCTTCAAGGTCGCTCAAGGCCGGAGTGGTCCAGCGTAATCTCATTGTTTCGCGGGAAATTTCGATAAAACGCGGGCAATATCACTTTCAGAGGCAAAATCCCCCTTTTCGGCAGCTGCAATTCCGGCCTCTATTTTGCCTATTTGCCAAGCGTTGAGCGCAACATAATCTTCAACGGCGCGCGAAATCAGCCAGTTTCTGGAACGCTCGGTTTTTTCAACCAAATGATCAAGGGCATTCAAAGTGGCATCGTCCAGACGGACGGTAAATGGCGCTGGCATGAGCTCCGCTCCTGTTTGGTGCGCGACGGTGCGTTTGTATTCTAAGCTTGATGCCTCTGGTGCCGCAATGTTTTTGTTGTGCTTTTACACTTGAGGATGGTCCGCCCAAAGCCACCTCGACAAAACCACAGCCACACCCATCCCGGCCATTTGCGCGATAACAAATGCGGCGATGCCTGCTGGCGCAATTCCAGCGAAGGTATTGCTGAAGCCGCGCGCCAAAGTCACTGCCGGATTGGCAAAGGACGTGGATACGGTGAACCAATAGGCGGCGGTGATGTAAAGCCCAACGGCGTAGGGCGTGGCGCTTGGGGTGCGAGCAACACAGCCGAAAATTGTCAACAGCAGTCCGAATGTTGCGATGCCTTCCGAAAACCACTGTCCGCCACCGTTGCGCATGTGGGTAGACACCTGCAAAACGGACAAATCAAACATCAGATGCGCCGCCCAAACACCGGCGAAAGCGCCAATGATCTGCGCAGCGATAAATGCCGCGCAGTCCCGCCACGCCAGCTCACCTTTTGCGGCAAAGGCAAAGCTGACCGCCGGGTTAAAATGCGCACCCGAAAGTGGCCCGAACACGAGGATCAGCACCACCAGAATTGCACCGGTAGGGATGGTGTTTCCAAGCAAGGCGATGGCGATATTTCCGTCCGCGAGCTTTTCCGCCATGATGCCGGAGCCGACCACTGTCGCCAGCAGTATCGCTGTGCCAAGCGCCTCGGCCGTGAGGCGGCGCGGCAAACTTACGTCACCGATATTTATAGTGCTGATGGTCGCCGCGCTCATGGCTTGACCACGGGAGTGCCGGAGGCATCGACGACCAGTTCGCCATCTTCTTTGCGAAACGCCCCTTGCTGGGGCGGCAACAGCGCCAGCACCGCTTCTGAAGGACGGCATAGCTTGACGCCAAGCGGCGAGACCACGATCGGCCGGTTGATGAGTATCGGGTGAGACATCATCGCGTCCAGCAGTTCGTCGTCGCTCAAGGCCGGATTATCCAGCTTCAATTCGGCAAATGGCGTGCCACTTTCGCGTAACAGCGCGCGGATGGAGATGCCCATGCGCGAAATGAGCTGCACCAACAGGGCGCGGCTCGGCGGAGTTTTGAGATATCCCACCACATGCGGCTCAATTCCCGCATTGCGGATAAGCGCCAAAGTGTTGCGCGAGGTTCCGCAGTCAGGATTATGATAAATGATAACGTCCATCACGGGAACCTTTTGAACTGTTCGAGACTTGTTTGATGCAGCATCTCAGGACTGCGAGGTTTGGTCAGCGGATATGACAGTGTTGTGACGAGTGCTTAAAGCAATCAATCGTAGGCAGCCAATAACCTGCCGCAGCTTTGCCGCAGTTGTGCTGGATGTTGGTCGCGGAAGTTGATGATTACAACGCAGTTTAGCCGCAATCTGTTCAAAGCCTGTTCATGCCTGTCCATTGATGATGCAGCATAGCTTATAAATCGTGCGCTTAAAAAAGCGGGCGTTTGCCCAAGGAGAATTTTATGAAGTCTACCCGCTCCAAACTTGCCCGCTCCAAATTCGCCCGCGCTCTGCCCTTTGCAATTGTGCTGATTGGCGTTACGTCCATCACGTCATGGGTGCAGGCAGCCGAAAAGCGAATTGCCTTGGTCATTGGCAACGGTGCCTATCAATCCGCGCCGCTCACCACCCCGGCCAATGATGCCGGATTGGTTGCCCAGACCTTGCAGGCCGCCGGTTTTGACGTGGTTGGCGCGCGTGATCTTGATACGGCAACTCTACGCGCCTCAATCCGTGAGTTTCTTGACAAGGCCAATGTTTCCGGCCCCGATACTGTGGCGGCGGTGTATTTCTCCGGTTATGGCTTGCAATTTGAAGGCGATAATTACCTTATTCCGGTGGATGCGCGGCTGGCGCGGGACAGTGACATTCCGCTTGAAGGGCTGCGCGCCTCGGACCTGACCAAGGCGCTGACCGCCGTGCCGCTCAAAGCACGCATTGTCATCTTGGACGCCGCGCGCAAAAACCCCTTCGCCAAAAGCTCTGCCCAGATTGCCGGTGGTTTGACTCTGGTCCAACCGGACGCCGGGACATTGATTGCCTTTAACGCCGCGCCCGGCACCGTCGGCCCGGATGAAAAAGACGCCTACAGCCCCTACGCAACGGCTTTGGTTGAGATGATCAAGCAAGGCGGCCTGCCTTTGAACGACCTGTTTGAGCAGGTTCGGTTGCGTGTGAATGATCTGACGCAGGGCGGCGAATTGCCATGGCAGGCTTCGCGCATTGATGCACCGTTTCTGTTTTTTGAACGCAAGCCCGAAACCCAAGCTGCAGCGGCCAACAATCCGCCGCAACGTTTGGCGGAATTGCGCACCAAACCGCTACGGGATTTTAGCGCGCATGACGCCTATCTCGCCGCTTTGGCGCGCGACAACATGCGCGATTATCTCGACTTTTTAGCGGTTTACCCGAAAGATCCGCTGGCAAAGCGGGTGCGCGCTATCGTCGCAGCGCGGCGTGAAGCCTCCACTTGGCGCGAGAGCTATGCACGAGATACGCCTGAGGCCTATTGGTCTTACATTCGTCGCTATCCCAAAGGCCCGCATATTTACGACGCGCGCCGCCGTTTGAACACACTGTCGGCCTCGTATGATCCGCCGCAGCAGTTTGCGGAGATTGAATATGACATTGCGCCGCCGCCGGAGGACGAATTTGTCTACGTGCGCCGCCCTTACGTTTATTTCGACGATCCGGAATATGATTTGCCGCCGCCACCGCGCGCGCCGGTGTTCTTCTTGGCCGTGCGTCCGGTTTATTTCGAGCGTTTGCCGCCACCACCGCGCCCGGTCTATGAATATACTCTGCCCAGCCCGAATTATTACCCGGTGGACCGAGGCGTGGAGCGCCCGCGTGACTTGGCTCCGCCGCCGGTAAACGTCATTTCTGTCAATATTCACAACACCGTAGTGGTGAACGAAGTGAATAACTCCACCGTCATCACCGATCAGGCGGGCAAGGTTCTGCCTCCGCCTGCCCCAGCGGCGATATTGGCTCCTGCGGATCAGCCTGCCGGCAACAGTGCCACATCAGGTGTGCTTCCCGCCGCAGCCGCAGTGGGTGCCGCAGCCGTGGCATTGCCATTTGTTGTCAATAAGCTGAAGCCGCAGCCGGTTCCAGCTGCCACACAGCCCCCGGCTGTTCCCGGAGTCGCTCCCGGGGGCGCTCCTGCTGGCGGTGCAAAACCACAGCCGCTGCCTGCCACACCTGATGCAAGCAAAGGCGGGATATTGCCTGCTCCTGCCGGCGCGGTAAAGCCTGTCGTGCCCGCACCTGTGACGGTAGCTCCTGCAACGCCAGCTCCTGCAACGCCAGCTCCTGTAACGCCTGCTCCTGCTCAGGCGGTTGATTCGTCCGGCAAGGTGATTGCGCCCCTCAAGCCCAATGATGCCAAGCCAGGTGACGTACCCCTCAAGGACGCTCCGCTGAAGGGCACGTTGCCGCTTCCAGCGCCCGGCACACCTGCACCCGTTGCGCCTGCGCCCGTTGCGCCGCTCAAGCCTGCACCGGTTGCACCTGCGATTGTTAAGCCTGCGGCACCGGCGTTGGACACGCCTGCGGCAAAGCTACCGCTGCCTGTTCCGGCGGCTCCTAAAGTGATTGCACCAGACGCGCCCGCGCCAATTGTGCCAAAGCCTGTGGTGCCAAAGCCAGTGGTGCCCAAACTGCCGGATGCTCCCGTAGCAAAACCAGCAACGGCGGCCCCGCTTGAAGCCAAACCTGCGGTCAAACCCGCTGCTCCTGCCCCGAACGCTGCTCCTCCGGCGCAAAAGCCCGCTGTGATTGCGCCGCCCAAAGTGCAAGAACTGCCAAAGGCCGTAATGCCGCCAAAAGCGCCAGATCAGCCCAAAGCGCCGCCTGCACCCAAACTTCAAGAGGCACCGAAAGTACAGGAGGCGCCGAAGGCCTTTGCACCCAAACCGGCACCTGCGCCGCAACCAAAAGCCGAGCCGGCTCCTGCTCCAAAGCCAGCACCGGCTCCTGCGCCTGCTCCAAAGCCCGCACCTGCGCCGCAGCCTAAGGCAGAACCGGCCCCGGCCGCAAAGCCTGCGCCCAAATTGCCCTTGTGCGATCAGCCCGGCCAGCCCAAGTGTCAGTAAAGCTTGGCACCTCGTAACTCCAACCAACGGCAGGCGAAAGCCTGCCGTTTTCGTTTGAGAGCCCTTGTCAAATCAGACCAAGGCTCGTGCGGCTCCGTTCTGGATTTGTTCAAACCGTCGAATCATCCTATATAGGTTCATGAACCAAATTCTGTTTCTTATCGGCACGACACCGATTTCGCTTTATCAAGTCGCGGGAGCAGCGATAGCGCTGATTGTCACCCTGCTGCTTTTGATGCTCATCGGTGCGTCGCGCGCCAAAACTCAACGCTTAATTGAGGCCGCCGCCGCGCGGGAGCGTCAACTCGAACTTGATGATAAGATGGCAGGAATTGCCAAGGCTAATTCTGAACTTACCGGGCGCATTGCCAGTTTTGCCGAAATGCTTGGCTCGCGTCAGGTTGAGCTGGCAAAGCATGTCGGAGAGCGGCTGGATCATGTCCAGCAACGGGTGGGCCAGAGCATCGAAAATTCGGCCCGCGCTACGGGCGACAACCTGCAAAAGCTGAACGAACGGATGGCAGTGATTGATGTTGCGCAGGCGCGGATGATTGGCCTGACGCAGGAAATGATGACGCTGAAAGACATTTTGTCCAATAAGCAAACACGTGGAGCCTTTGGCCAAGGCCGAATGGAAGCCATTGTGCGCGACGGCCTGCCACACGGCGCCTTCGAGTTTCAGTCAACCCTGTCAAATGGCAACAGGCCGGATTGTGTTATCCGTTTGCCCACTGATGACCGCGCTCTGGTGATAGACGCCAAGTTTCCACTGGAAGCGTTCTCTGCTCTTAAAGACGCACGCAGCGATGAAGAGCGGCGCGCGGCAGGGGCACGGGTGCGCGCCGACTTGGGAAAACATGTCAAAGACATTGCCGAACGCTATTTTCTTCCCGGCGAAACGCAAGACCTGGCGATTATGTTTGTTCCCTCAGAATCCATTTACGCTGACCTCAACGAGCATTTCGAAGATGTGGTTCAAAAGGCCTACAAAGCGAGGATCATTATTGTATCCCCCAGCCTGCTGATGCTGGCAATTCAAGTAATGCAAAGCATTTTGCGCGATGCACAGATGCGTGAACAAGCGCACATTATTCAAAAAGAAGTGCGCATTATGCTGGAGGATGTTGCCCGCTTGCGCGACCGCGTTGGCAAGCTGGAAACACACTTCCGGCAGGCACAGGAAGATGTGACTTTGATAACAACCTCTGCTGACAAAATTGGCAAGCGCGGCGAAAGAATTGAAGCTTTAGAGTTTGAAGATGCTCCAGCGCCGGTTGCAACAATTTTGGCTGGCGCAAAAGCGGCGGAATGAAATCTTTCCGTTATTTTTCAATGGCTTGAAGGTTTTTTTAACCCGATTTGGCCAGCTTTGGCCGACTTTGGCCAGTTTTTGGCCAGTTTACGCCGTCAAATGCATAGCTTTTGGCCGCATTTTTGCTGTATTATAATACTATAAACTTGATCTTTGTCTCATCGCAGCCGACAAAGTGCCCTCATCCAGATAGTCTAGTTCTCCCCCCACAGGTACACCGTGGGCGAGACGGGAGATTTTTACCCCCGTCATTTTTAAAATATCTGTTATGTAATGGGCAGTCGTTTGACCATCAACCGTAGCATTAACAGCGAGAATAACTTCTCTTACCCCCTGTTCAACGCGCGCCACAAGGTTTGACAAGTTTAAATCCTTTGGTCCAATACCATCTAACGGGGATAGTGTTCCTCCCAACACATGATACTGACCATTGATGACTTTGGCGCGCTCAAGCGCCCAAAGATCGGATATGGTCTCAACGATTACCAATACTGTGGCATCGCGCCGTCCGTCACGACAAATCGTGCACGGGTCAGACGTATCAATCGACCCGCAAGTAGAACAGGTTACAATACGCTCACGCGCAACCACTAATGCGTCTGAGAGCGGGCTCAGTAATTCTTCGCGCTTGCGAATAAGATGCAGCGCCGCCCGGCGGGCAGAGCGCGGGCCTAACCCCGGGAGCCGCGCAAGTAGTTGAATTAACCGCTCAATTTCCGGTCCGGCAACGCGCTCGGCCATAATTTAAAACGGAAGCTTCATGCCCGGCGGCATCGGCATGCCTGCCGTAACCACACGCATTTTTTCCTCCGACAAGGCAGCGCCTTTGCGACGCGCATCTTCATGAGCGGACAAAATCAGATCTTCCAACATTTCCTGCTCATCCGTCTTCAAAAGCGACGGATCTATTGATATTGCTCGCATATTTCCGGTCGCGGTCAGGGTAACCTTGACCATCCCGCCGCCTGCGGCACCGATAACAGTGGCAGATTCAAGCTCGGCCTGCACCTGCCCCATCCGCGTCTGCATCTCCTGCGCCTTTTTCATCAGGCCCATCATATCTTTCATGCCTAGCTCCTAAAGATCATCATCAAGTATAGTTTGGTCTAGAAATGCGATATCATCGTCTTGGTTCAAAACCACAGACTCCGGAATAATTGCGGGTGTCGTGCCGCCAAGCTGCCTGACCTCGACAATTTTGGAGCCTTTGAAATATTCGAGCGCCTGTTTCACCAAGGGATGAGAATGGATATTCGACGTCTCAGATTTAGACTTGGCTTCGACTTGCTCCCTCAGACTAGGCGCACCTTTTTGCGACGACAAAGCAACAATCCAGCGCTTTCCTGTCCATTCCTGCAATTTTTTACTTAAATTTCCCGCCAAGGTCGGCATGCCCTGCGGACCCAACTCAAACTCAAGCCGCCCAGATTCAAACCGAACCAAGCGCACGTCGCACTCCAGAGCTGATTTCATCTGGATATCCCGTTTGGCTTCAGCCAGAGCGACCAATGCTTCTAATGTGTTGATTTCTATCGGTTTTTCAGTGGCTGTGGCTGCCTGAACGGGGGCGACAGCTTGATTTTGATAGAATGGAGCGATGCTCGCAACCGATCGCAACTGAGTCCTTGCAACGCTTGATTCAGGCGTAGATACTCGCATCTCACCTTGTGCAATGGCTTTATCTACTTCAAGAAAGCGTCTCTGCAGCCTATCGGGAGTGGGCAAATCTGCCGCGTAACACATCCTGACCAATAGCATTTCAGCGGCGGCAAGCGGACGGTTCGAATCCTTTATTTCGGCGATGCCCTTGAGAAGCATCTGCCATGCCCGCGTCAAGATGGGCAGGCTAAGCGCTTTGGCGAAAAGACCGCCGCGCTCGCGCTCCTCAGGCGAGAGGCTCGGTGCGTTAGCCGCTTCCGGTACGATTTGTAACCGCGTAACGAAGTGAACGAATTCGGCAAACTCAGTGATGACCTGCGCCGGGTCTGCGCCTAAATCATACTGAGATTTCAATGAATTAAGCGCCTCAGCACAATTGCCTTTCATCACGTTTTCGAACAAGTCGATGATGCGGCTTCGATCAGCGAGACCTAACATAGCACGCACGGATTCGGCTGTAACCAAGCTATTTGCGCCGTGGGCAATTGCCTGATCTAACAATGAAAGAGAGTCGCGCACAGAGCCTTCTGCCGCTCTCGCGATCAGGGCCAACGCCCCGGATTCTATCGAGATATCCTCTCTAACACAGATCTTTGACAGATGAGGAATGAGTGTTTCCGGCTCCACGCGGCGCAAATCGAAGCGCTGACAGCGTGAACGCACGGTGATGGGTACTTTGTCTATCTCTGTTGTCGCAAACAAAAACTTCACATGCTCAGGCGGTTCTTCGAGGGTTTTAAGTAATCCGTTGAAGGCTTGCTTGGAAAGCATATGTACTTCGTCGATAATGTAGACTTTTATACGCGCCGAAACGGGTCGATATCTTGCACTTTCAATAATATCGCGAACATCGTCGATACCCGTATGCGAGGCCGCGTCCATTTCAATAATATCAACGTGGCGGGACTCAATAATCGCCTGACAATGAATACCTAACTCTGGCATGTCTATTGTGGGACTGTTAATTTTGCCCGGAATCTCGTAATTTAACGCGCGAGCCAGAATGCGAGCGGTTGTGGTTTTTCCGACGCCGCGCACACCGGTCAAAATATATGCTTGGTGAATACGACCCGTGGCAAACGCATTTGTCAGGGTTCTAACCATCGGCTCCTGACCGATAAGGTCGTCAAAATTCGACGGCCTGTACTTGCGCGCCAAGACCCGATAGGCGCTCAGCGCACTTGCAGAAGTCGCGGCAGGTGTTGTTGGAGCGGGGAACATTCCTAGTGAGCTCTCATCCATCATATTGATTCTCTTGACGAATTGCGCCCACCCTGTTCGGGAGACCTCCGCAAAAAGGGAAGTAGGAAGCTGGACGAAGACCCGCTCGGTCTCGTTAGGGCTGCTTCCTTCCGGACCTGACCCGGTTGGCGAGTGAAACGTCCACCGCCAACTTCCCGCCCTCTATATGGATAAAAATAGTCGATTTCGCAAGGGTTTTTATGTAGTATTTTTGCGGCGCACTTAGGTCAAAAGTCGGTCAAATGTGGCCAATTGGTTAAGAGACAATGCCATGAAATTTATACTTCATCCTCGCCTTGAAGCCGATACGATTACTATCGGTGATCTTGCGTTGTCACGGGTGCTGCTAATGAACGATTCGCGTTTTCCGTGGGTGATTTTGGTGCCGCGCCGGAATGAAATGCGGGAAACTATTGATTTGAGCCAAGTAGACCAACTGCAGCTGTTTGGTGAAATGCAGTCTGTACTTAAAGCCATGAGGATTGCTTTTGAACCGGACAAACTTAACCTTGGTGCGATAGGCAACTTGGTTCCACAGCTCCATATACACATGATAGCTCGTTTTAAAAACGATGCGGCATGGCCTAACCCGGTGTGGGGGTTCGGTCATGCTGTGCCGTACTCTGCGGCGGATTTGCGCTCGAGTATGGTAGCAATATCTACCCGTCTTACATTTTTGTCTATTTAGGAGTGTGAATGAAATATTCGTTTGACGATAGGATGATGGGATTTACGCAAAATCCGCTGGATAGAATTTCGGACAAACGCGATGATGCAGATTTTATGGCATCACTTTTTGCGAGGTCTGACGCGAAGGCCTTAGTGATTGCCAGAGATATGCCCGTTTTGTCAACGAACGACGTTTTATTTCCGGTTGCGGTCGTATCGGAGCTTGGGGAAATTTCGGAACAAGCTTTTTTGGGCTTGTGGGACGGAGTTCCAATTTTCGCAGTTCTGCTCGCTGAAGACTCTAGCGAAATTCTTGACGTAGCCGACGAAGGCGGTCTGTTGGATACGAGAATTATACAGCTAAAATCGCGTAAAGACCTCTCCTTGAGAGATACTCGCAGCTTAGCCGTTAACCAAGAGGTCCCGGCTGAAATGGTAGGCATTTTGGCACAAGCAAAAGCTGTATTGCACTGGAATGCAACGCACCGCTATTGTGGGCGCTGCGGCGGGCGCACGGCGCAAGCTGCCGGCGGATGGCGGCGTGACTGTCCGCATTGCCATGCTCAACACTTTCCGCGCACAGACCCTGTGGTAATTATGCTCGCCGTGGACGGTGAACGCTGCTTGCTAGGACGACAGCCCCGATTTCCAAGAGGCATGTACTCTTGCCTCGCTGGCTTTCTGGAAAGCGGTGAAACGTTGGAAGATGCGGTACGGCGCGAACTTTTCGAAGAGGCAGGCATTCGTGTTGGAAAGGTGCAATATCTTGGTTCGCAGCCGTGGCCCTTCCCTGCAAGCTTAATGATGGGCGCAATTGCACAGGCAACCACGACAGAAATTAAGGTGGACACGACGGAGCTCGAAGACGCGCGGTGGTTTTCAAGGGCTGAGGCGCAGCAATTGCTGGATGGTACCCACCCCGACGGGCTGAATTCGCCCGTGAGAATGGCAATTGCGCATCACATTCTCAAGGCTTGGCTGGAAGGAGAAACAACAGTCTGACTTACAACCGAAAAATTTGCGAAAGCTAACCGAGAAATTCTAAAGAGATCAAGAGTTATGAGATTTGCAGGTAGCTTTTTAAGGCTAAATTTAAACCTAGAACCCGCCTACCCGCCAAGGACTAAGTCGATACCGTATGACTGGGCTGAAACCGAACGAACACTATGCAATTACGCTGAGGCAGCCACTACCACAGAGTGTGGTGCAGTGGGATACACAACCCACTGCTTAAAGTCCCGCTTAGCTACCAATTCCAACTATTCAGACGCTTGTTCCTGACTTTTGATGCGGTATTTTGCGGCAGGATATGTTCCTAAAATGCGCACCTCTTTGGAGAAGAACGCCAACTCCTCAAGCGCCAGTTTCAAAGGCTTGTCTTCGGGGTGGCCGTCCACATCCGCCAAAAACTGAGTGGCTGAAAATTCGCCGTTGACCATATAGCTTTCCAACTTGGTCATGTTGATGCCATTGGTGGCGAAGCCACCGAGCGCTTTATAGAGCGCCGCTGGCACGTTACGGACGCGGAATATGAAGCTGGTAACCAACGGACCTTTATCTGGCCTCACCGACAATGGTTGTTTTGACAGAACGACAAAACGGGTGGTGTTATTTGGCTCATCGGCGACATTTTCCGCAAGCACTTTCAAGCCATAAAGTTCGCCAGCCAGTTTCGTTGCCAGCGAGGCTTTGCTTTTATCTCCCCATTCGGCGACTTCGCGGGCCGAGCCTGCGGTATCTCCCGCCACATGGCCGATGAGACCAAGCTTTCGGATTATTTTGCGGCATTGGCCCAAGGCATGAACGTGGCTGTGGACAGATTTGATGTCCTCGATTTTCGCTTCGGGTAGGCCAAGCAAGTGAAAATGGATCGGCAGGAAATATTCGCCGACAATGTGAAGATTATAATTCGGCATAAGGTGGTGCACGTCTGCCACGCGGCCGGCGATCGAGTTTTCGATGGCAATCATGCCATACTTCGCCTTGCCAGAGGTGATGGCATTGAGCGCGTCTTCAAAAGTGGCGCATGGCAAGGGCTCCATGTCAGGATACATGTCCCGGCAGGCAATGTCAGAATTTGCGCCCGGCTCGCCTTGATAGGCAATTTTATTAGGCATTACGAGGCTTCCTTTAAAAGTTCTCTTGCCCGCTCCAGATCGTGCGGGCCATCTACACCAAGAGGCACGGTATCCACTATTACAGCATCAATGCGCATACCTGCTTCTAACGCACGCAATTGTTCCAGCTTTTCGCGCTTTTCGAGCTTGGACTGCGGAAGTGCTACAAAGCGCTCAAGCGCCGCGCGACGATAGGCATAGAGCCCAATATGATGAAAAAGCGGCCCCTCCCCCCATGGCGCAGTAGCTCTTGTGAAATATAGCGCCCGGAAGTGATGCGGGGTTATCTGCGACCCGACAATCTTTACGACATTGGAGTCTGTTTTCTCTTCTGTGCGGCTGATAAGCGCGCCAAGCGTGGCAATATCGACATGCGGATTGGCAAGGGGCAACAAAGATGCGGCGATAATGCGCGGGTCAATGCTTGGCAGATCGCCCTGCACGTTGACAATAATGTCATATCGGCCTTCCGGGTCGATTTTTTGCACCGCTTCCCAGATGCGGTCCGAACCCGATTGATGATCAACACGAGTCATCACTGCAGCGCCACCAACGGCCTCAATAGCGGCAAAAACATCTTGGGAATCAGTTGCCACCACCACAGGGCCGATACCAGCCTCTCGCGCCCGCTGCCACACGTGCACAATCATCGGACGGCCGTGGATGTCCGCCAGCATCTTACCGGGGAGGCGTGTCGAGGCCATGCGGGCCGGAATCAAAACAATAGGATCAGACATTATTTAACCCTTGGCAGTCTGGATAGACAACAAGCACAACATGCGGCCGACGAGCGGCAAAAAGAAGCACAGGAGCGCGTATATACGTGTTGCCAAAACGGGTGCAATGCTTGTAGTTAGGAAAAATTACGTTGTTGTCACGCAAGCGGCTGGAATCGGCTGCAATGCCCCCTAAAGATCGCATTTATATGTGCGAATTAACGAGCCCACGGAGCCTGATTTATGGATGACCTCGGATTCAACAAAATTGCCGGTGCGGTTTTGGGAACTTTGCTCTTCGTCATGGGCCTCGGCATTATTTCAAACGGACTTTTTGCACCTAACAAACCGGCCAAACCCGGTTACGAACTAGCATCCGCGGAACCTGCGGCGGCGGCAGGAGCGGCGGCTGAACAGGCAACTCCTGATGAGCCGCTCCCTATTTTGCTTGCTAAGGCGGATCCGACAAAAGGGGAGGCTAGCGCCAAAGCATGCACTGCCTGCCATTCGTTTGATAAGGGTGGCGCGGCAAAAGTTGGTCCTGCTCTGTACGGCGTCGTGGGGCGCGATAAGGGCGCGGCGACTGGTTTTGCTTATTCCGAAGCTATGAAGGGCAAAGGCGGGAAGTGGGACTACGACGCGCTCAACGCATTTATCGCCAATCCTAAAGGCTATGTAGCCGGAACAAAAATGGGTTATGCCGGTGAAAAAGATGGCGGGAAGCGCGCTAACATATTGGCATACCTGAAAACTTTGTCTGACGCTCCGGTTGAGTTTCCAAAGTAATCAAATTATTGTCTGAATGTGCGAAGCCGTCACCTAAACAGTGGCGGCTTTTTTGTATGATTTCACTTGTAAAGCGTTGTGCTTGGGCATCGAATCTAAGCTTGTTCCAATTGGTTGCTCGGTCAATTGAGTAGTCGAACTGGTGTGTAATCTCAAATGGTCGCGCAAACCGCAACTAACCTTCCTGACGAAGCGCGTGGTAAAAACAAATCGACGTTTCGAGGTAATCGGATTAAATAAGCCAGCGCGTTGACATCTCTATGATGAGATTTTCTTGGAGATGGCGAAAAACAAGGAAAGCATCTAATTTAATTCGAATCAGCTGACGTTGTAGGTGTTCTCAATGTTTTTTACCCGCCGCTCTTTTCTTCAACTCTCCTCAATTGGTGCGGGAGCACTAACTTTTCCCCGCCCAACTTGGGCTGCGCCGTCAGAATCCCACGGTCTCTCCTCGTTTGGGGAATTGGCTCTGCCGCCTGATTTTAAACAATTTGCTTATGTCAATCCGCAAGCCCCAAAAGGCGGGAAACTCGTTTTGCAAATTAACGCAACGAGCGGGAATCAAAATTTCGAGACTTTTGACACTTTCAACATTTACGTGTTGAAGGGTGACGGGGCCGCCGGTATGGATGCGTGCTTTGACAGTCTAATGAGTGGTTCCTCTGATGAACCAGATGCACTCTACGGTCTAATTGCCCGCGCGGTGCAAGTTTCAGATGACAACCTGACGTATCGATTTTTATTACGAAAGGAGGCCCGGTTTAACGATGGATCAAAGCTCACAGCTACTGACGTGGCTTTTTCGTTAAATGTTCTGAAATCTAAGGGGCATCCAAGCTACCAAGCCATTTTGGAAGACATGGCTTCCGCTGCAGCGGAGTCAGACTATGTTGTGAAAGTGGAGCTTAAGCCGTCTCGTAGTCGAGACCTTCATCTGGCTGTTGCCGCCATGCCTATTTTTTCTGCCGCTTATTGGCAGGGTAGGAATTTTGAAGAGACCGCCAAAGAGCAACCTCTTGGTTCGGGACCATATAAACTTGGAGCTTTTGAACAAGGGCGATTTGTAGAATACGACCGCGTCGTCGACTACTGGGCCAGAGATCTCCCGGTAAATGTAGGTCAGAACAATTTTGACAAAATTCGGTACGAATACTTTCGTGAGCGGCAAGTGGCGTTTGAAGCCTTTAAAAATGGAACAATTACCTATCACGAAGAAAATACCTCCCGTACCTGGGCCACCGGCTATAATTTTCCGGCATTCGAAACGGGTAAAGTAAAGAAGGAAGTTCTGCCCAATGGACTGCCTGCAAGTCGTCAGGGTTGGTATTTTAATACACGTCGCGAAAAATTTTCTGACCCGCGCATTAGAGAAGCTTTAGGTTTGGTCTTCGATTTTGAGTGGACGAATAAAAACATCATGTTTTCCTCCTATAAGCGCACAACGTCGTATTTCGATGGTACTCAGATGAAGGCGATGGGGAAACCGACAGGAGAAGAATTAGCTCTACTGGAACCTTTTAGAGGCAAAGTACCAGATGAGGTCTTTGGCGAGCCTTTTGTTCCTCCTGTATCAGATGGATCCGGTGCGGATCGAACTTTGTTTAAAAGGGCAGATGAGATCCTGCGGGCGGCAGGCTGTACACGTGATGCCGGGGTTTTAAAACTGCCAAGCGGAAAAGCTTTCGAGATCGAATTTCTCGATAGTTCCAACTCCCTTCAGCCCCATACGCAACCATTTTTGCAAAATCTAAAGAAGCTTGGGATCAAGGCAGAGGCGCGGATTGTCGACCCGGCGCAATATCAGGCTCGCACCAAAACCTTTGATTTCGACATTGTAAGCCTGAATTTAACTGGGTCGCTCACCCCCGGCGATGAGTTAAAGATCAGCTACGGATCAAAATCAGCGGAGACTGAAGGTGGAAGGAATCTGGCTGGCATACGCAGCGAGGCGGTCGACTCTCTAGCTGAAATTATTTCACACGCCAAAACTCGTAGTGAGCTGAATATTGCTGCGCGGGCTCTTGACCGCGTCTTGAGGGCTGGAAGGTATTGGATTCCGATGTGGTATCGATCTGAAACTTGGATAGCCTATTGGGACGAATACGCCCGCCCGCCCGTATCACCTAAATATGGAACCGGAGCACCATCTACATGGTGGTTTGATGCGGACAAAGCAAAAAAGATCGGTCGCGGTTGATGTTCGCCTATGTTGCGCGCCGACTTCTGCTCATGATACCAACACTGTTCGGCATCATGCTATTGACGTTTATCGTGGTCCAATTCGCTCCCGGCGGTCCTGTAGAGCGGATTATTGCGCAGTTACAAGGGACCGACTCCTCAGCCACTGCGCGTTTCGGGGGCGGCAAAGATATAGGGGGGAGCGCCGCAGCAGAAGTTTCATCTAAATATCGTGGAGCGCAAGGCCTCGACCCCAAGCTGATCAAAGAATTGGAAAAGCAATTTGGATTTGACAAACCCGCGTATGAACGTTTCTGGATAATGGTCACGAGCTACATCACATTTGATTTTGGTAAAAGCTTTTTCCGCGACACGCCGGTTATAAAACTGATTGCCGAGAAATTGCCTGTTTCGATGACACTTGGATTGTGGATGACCCTCATTTCTTATCTCGTATCAATTCCGCTGGGTATTAGAAAGGCTTTGCGCGACGGCTCTAAATTCGATGTATGGACGTCCGCCGTAATCATTATAGGTTATGCAGTACCTGGATTTTTATTCGCTATTTTATTAATTGTGTTGTTCGCAGGCGGGTCTTTCCTACAATTTTTTCCTCTTCGCGGCCTCACTTCAGAGGGATGGTCCGGATTTACGCCCTTTCACAAAGCTTATGACTACTTGTGGCACATTATTCTGCCTATCGCTGCCATGTCGATCAGTTCGTTTGCGACGACTACATTTTTAACCAAGAATTCGTTTTTGGAGGAAATACGAAAACAGTACGTAATGACCGCACGCATGAAAGGTCTAAATGACACTCAAGTGCTCTATGGACATGTGTTTCGAAATGCGATGTTGATTGTAATTGCGGGGTTTCCAAGTGCCTTTGTTCACGCATTTCTGACCGGCTCATTGCTGATCGAATACACATTTTCTCTGGACGGATTGGGCTTACTTTCTTATGAAGCCATCGTAAATCGCGATTACGCTGTGGTATTTGCGAGTCTCTATATTTTTTCTCTGATCGGATTACTCATCGGACTTGTTTCAGACTTGATGTACACGTGGATCGATCCACGAATAGACTTTGAAACTCGGGAAGTCTGAGAATGCCCGTAAACTCCTTGCAAGCCGCCGGCATTGCGCCAGCCTTACCGTCAGCCGGTTGGTTACGTTTAACTCCAATGAATGCGAGGCGCCTTCATAATTTCAAAAAGAACAAACGAGGCTATTGGTCTTTTTGGATATTCGTCGCTCTTTTTTT
>JAYVYB010000221.1:0-7968 GCA_043784625.1 Methylovirgula sp. | reverse complement strand
GCGCACCGAAAGACCGCATGGCGCTGCGCAAGCCTTGCGCTTCTGCCAGACTTTGCAAGGCGCTGCCGCGCTCGGCATGGCGCGGGACGATGATGGTGAGCAGGTTGGTAAAGCGCTTGGACAGCGTTTTGTGAACCTCGAGCAGAATTTCTTCCTCACCCTGATGGGTGGAAGCTGCCACCCAAACCGGACGCACACCAATGAGCCCGGTGAGTTGCGCCAAAGCATCCTGCGCGACGGGGGGCGCGGGCGCGTCAAATTTCAGGTTTCCGGTGACCAGCACACGCGCCGCGCCCAGCTGCATCAACCGCGCAGCGTCTTCGGCGGTTTGCGCCAAGACCATGTCGATTTGGCTGAGGATGCGGCCAATCAGGCCGGGAATCTTCTGCCAGCGGACAAAGGAGCGTTGCGAAAGCCGCGCATTGACCAGAATCAGCGGAATGTTGCGGCGATGAATATTGAAGATAAAATTCGGCCAAATCTCACTTTCAGCGAAAATGACCATGTCCGGCTGCCAATGGGTGAGAAAGCGCTTGACGTATTTGGGCACATCAAGCGGCATAAATTGATGAATTGCGCCGGGAGGCAGGCGTTTTTGGGCCAAATCCGCAGACGTCACAGTTCCGGTGGTGAGCAAAATTTGAAAGCCCGCCGATTGCAGCTGGCCGATTAACGGCATGAGAGATAGCGCCTCGCCGACGCTGGCCCCATGCAACCAGACCAAAGCGCCGGTTGGGCGGGCCACGCCTGCATAACCCTTACGCTCACGCAGGCGGCTGGAACTTTCCTTGCCGCGCGCCTGCCGCCACCACAAATATGGCGTGACGACAAAGCCGAACAAGCGCGTGAACAATTTATAAAGCGTGATCCAGAGGCCGGTCAAAATCATGGCCGCGCCTGACCGGTGCCGGCATTTGAAAAGGCGGGGTGCGGTCTTCCGGTTTGGGTGTAGGCCTGCAGGTGGATGCGGTTAAGCTCCCCTTCAAGCTGCATACGCTTGGCCTCTTGAGTGGCGGGGTCGGCATCATGGGCGACAAAAATTGGTGTTCCGACAATCACCCGGCCCCTTGTGAAGGGCAGCGGCAGGCTCATCTGGTCCCAGCTGGTAAAATCGCGCCTGCGCCTGCTGACAACCGCAATCGGCACAATCGGGCAGCCGGAGTGCTGCGCCATGGCAATAATGCCCAATCCGGCTTTACGGGCGGTTTTTGGAACATCTGCCGTCATAACAATCGAAGATCCTTCTTGCAGCGCGCGCAACACCTCTCGCGAGGCGGAGACAGCGCCTTTGCGGTGCATATCCTGCCGCGCGCCGCCAGAGCCGCGAATGATATTCGCTCCGAGCTTTTGCGCCACCAGCGCGTTCAGCTCACCATCACGGTGACGGGAAATCATCACCGAAAACGGGCGCTTTGAAGGCCGCGCCACGTGAATCATAAAATGTTGGCCGTGCCAAGTGGTCGCAATCAGTGGCCCCAGCTCTGCCATTTTGGACAAAGCATCTTGCGGCTCAAAACTGTAGCGGGTGGTGGCACGTGTGAAGCGAAAGCCAAGGGCGGCGACATGTGCGCCAAGGTGCATGACAAACGGCGACCGCCCAAGGGCTTTGAAAAACGCCAAAACCTTAGCCTTGAACTGCGCCGGTGGCGGGATCGAGGATGCGATGTAAATGCACAATAAAATACCGCATATGGGCGTTATCGACGGTGGCCTGAGCCTTCGACTTCCACGCAACGACCGCAGAAGCGTAGTCAGGATACATTCCGACCAAATCTATTTTGCTCAGATCGCGAAATTCAGTTCCCGCGAGATGCGCAAGCTCGCCGCCGAAAACCAAATGCGGCAATTGTTTTGCAGGTTCTTTCATGATGTTTATCCATCTAAGGCTAGCGGGCGTTTCCAAATTTTCTAATGACTATTTTGAATATTAGTGCGCGGGGGCCGAGGCAGTGGCCCCCAAAACCGCACAAATTGTCTTGTGCAACGGATCACGCGCCGCGACAAGGCCGCCATGGCGGCTATCCACGCGATTGTAGACGATTGGCTGATTGGCAAAGCCGGTGAGCGGCACATGCGATTCGCGCAAGATAAGATCGGCGGCGGCAATGTCCCAATCGTGAGCGTTGGGGCCCGCAAGGCCGATGTCGATGGTATTGGCGGCAACACTGACCAAGCGATAGGCCAGCGACGGAATTTTCGGCACGCGGCGCATCTCCAGGCCGGAGTCGCGCAGCCTGTCGAGCACGGTTACAGGTCCGGCTGCAACGGCCGGATGGGTGAACGCCGGCAGACGCGGCAGCGCTTTTCCGTTCAACAGGGCGCCCTGCCCGATTTGCGCCGTGAAGCTTTCGTCAAGCGCCGGGGCAACCAAGACTGCGATTATGGGCCGGCCGTTTTCAACCAGCGCAACCGACACGGCCCAACGCGGATCTCCGCTCATGAAGGCGCGGGTTCCGTCAATGGGATCAACGATGAACAGCCGCGATTTTGTAAGGCGCTGCGGGCCATCCTCGGTTTCTTCCGAGAGCCATCCGGCTTCGGGAAGCAGGTTGAGCAGATTAAGTTTCAGATAGGCATCAACCGCGTGGTCGGCAGCTGTAACAGGCGAAACGCCGTTTTTATAGCTCACCTCAGCATGGGTTTTTTCCCCCAAACGAAAATGCGACAAGGCCAGCTTGGCGGCCGTGGTGGTGATGGCAATAATATCGGAATGAAGCGAGCTTAACGTCACATCAATACGCGCCACAACAGGCCAAGCGAACCGACGATATATGCGAAGAAGGTCAGCATAACGCCGATGGCGCGCGCCGCGGTGGCGCGATCATTTTTGAGCCCAAGAAAATGGGCAATGCGCCCGACCAGAAAGACGACGCCGACAAGGTGAATAAGCCACACCGAAGCGCCGACCAGCGGCAAAGCCAGCAGCAAAGCCAAGATGAAGGGCGCGTTCTCGGCGTAGTTGCCGTGGATGCGGATGTTGAGCGCAAGATCTGGGTGGCCATGATCGCCGATGCTCACCAGCCGCGAACGGCGGAGCAAAATAACCCGGACAATGAGCGGCACAACCCCAAGCACGATCAGTGCAATGTACACAGCCGAAACAGACATGTTTGGAATAGGTAAAAATTGAGGCATTTTCGGAACTCCGCCTTTTCTATCCAAGAATAAACCGCTGTCTTGATGCACGATTCAGGCCAAATTAACCAGCTAATTTAGCGATTTGGCACCCGAGCATGGACTTATTCTGCATTCAACGCGGCGCAATATTTGCCCGCAACAGTGTGGAATATTTTGATGAGTGTCACAGCGAACACCCCCTGCCCGGCGACAAACACGCTGCCTGTCCTGCATATGCCAGATCCGGTGCGCAACGGGGCGACCTGTATGGTGCGTATCGATCGCGTTCAGGTGCGTATGACGCGGCAAAACGCCAATGTCACGATGCATATTGCTGTGGCTGTGGCGGATTATATCGGCTTGGTGGCTTTCGAGGTGGCAAGCGGAAGCTACGGTTTGAAACTGGCGCATCGCAACGCTGAGTTATGCATTCCACTCGGGCAGTTTATCGATTTGACCGCTCTGGAACAGGCCTGCCTCCACTGGCAAAGCCTGACCGGCAAAGCGATTTTGGTAGAGGCGGATGGTGTTTGCAAGCGAATTGGCACGCCGCCAAGTTCGGCCAGGCGGCCTGGAGCCGGTTCCGCCACCACGCACAGGCGCGGTCATTTTGCCCGGCGCCGCAAGGCAGGCATAGCTTCCAGCGCGGGGACGGTTATGCGCGACTGTCGCGAGATTATCGCGCGGAACTAGTCAGCTACAATAGCGAGCGCACCAGCGCGTCGGCAAAAATCCCGATAAACAGAATGAGCCCCGCGTCGCGGTTTGAGCGGAAAAGTTTGAGCGCGATCTGCGGGCTTTCCGGATCAATTTGCTGGATTTGCCAAACCAGATGCGCGGCAAAACCAAGTGCACCGACAAAAGCCCAGATATGGGCATTGGCGAGCAGCAAGGCTAAGGTGATGAACACCACGGCAACGATGTAAAGCTTGGCAACGCCCATTTTGACATTGGCACCAAAGAACCGCGCGGTGGATTTTATGCCGGCGATTGAGTCGTCCCGCACATCCTGCAAGGCGTAGATGGTGTCATAACCCATGGTCCAAAAAATTGCGCCGACATAGAGGAACAGCGGCGCAAGCGCCAGCGAATCTTCGAAGGCTGTCCAGCCGAGCAGCGCGCCCCAGGAAAACGCCAGCCCCAAAACAGCCTGCGGCCACGAGGTGACACGCTTCATAAACGGATAAATTGCGACCAGCACCAAAGATATGACGCCAAGCCAGATCGTGAGATTGTTGAACAGCAACAGCACAAACAGGCCTATTAACGCCTGCAAGACCAGAAATACCACTGCTGCGGTGGTGGAGACGCGGCCCGAGGGAATTGGCCTGCCGCGCGTACGCTCCACCTGCGCGTCCAGCTTGCGATCAATTATGTCGTTAAACGTGGAACCCGCGCCGCGCATGACTACGGCACCCACCAAAAACAGCAGGATATGACCGAGGTGCGGAACAAGCTGTGCGTGGCTGGCGGCCAAGGCAGAAGACCACCAACACGGCAGCAATAACAGCCACCAGCCAACAGGCCTGTCTATGCGCGCCAACTGCACATAGGGCAGAAGTTGATAGGGCACAAAACGGTCAATGAACGTGCCTGCACGCGCGTCTGGCAGACGGGAGGAGGCGCGGGAACGGGAAGACTTGGGAGAAATGAGCTTGATCCGAAAATGAACTTAACAAACCCGGATTATAGCGGACCTGAAGGCAAACGCAATTTTTCCGGCGCGTTAAACGCATTGCCGTTTGGATTTTGTGCGCCGCCGCCCTGTGCCTGTTGGCTTTGCATCTTCTTTTGGCGGACAACCTGGGCCGCGACATTACAGGCCTTTGCAGCTACACCGGCAAATTTGGCGCGTTCGGCAGCGGCATTTGTCACCACCTCGTCAGGAATATTGCACCAGTTTTTGTTGGCGTTGACATAGGTGACCAACTGGCCTTGAGCGGCTGTGAGGCTGCGGAACAGCGGACAGGCGCCAACCGGGTCGAGTTTACCGCCCAGACGCTTGGTCATTTTGTTAATCTGGTCGATGCTGACTTGGCGCTTTGCCGCGATTTTGGCAAAATCAGCCTGACAGGAAGCACTTGCCGCCTGTGCAAAAGCCGCATTTGACGTTGTAAGGCTGGCCACAGCAACGAAAGCCATCAGCAAAACCGAACGCAAGACCAACCGAACTGATATCATCACACTAAACTCCGAAGTTCCTCACTATTACCGCCTTTTGGGGTGGAGTGGCAAGTTATAGTGGTGAACACAAATTTTGAGACATTTGTGTGTCTGGTTGGCTAAGCCTTTGTTTGTCTCATCGGAGGTGCTCGCGATATCCGGCATTTATTCGCGCCGCAACGGCTGGCGTGATCGGGATCGGCTTGCGCGGCATTGGAAAGCCGCTAAAACCACGTCATGAAACAGGAAACCGCCACCACCCACAGGATTTTTGTCGAAACCGACCTGCACGCCGGGGCTATGGCAAGCGTAGAGCGCGAGCAGGCAAATTACTTGTTCAACGTTTTGCGATTGCAAAGCGGAAATATTATCAACGTGTTCAATGGCCGCGATGGCGAGTGGCACGCGGCCATTGAGGGATCGTTCAAAAAAGCCCCCGCGCTCAAAATTTTGCAGCAAACCCGCCCGCAGACACGAAATCCCGATATTCATTATTATTTTGCTCCGCTCAAATCCGCACGGCTGGATTATTTGATGCAAAAAGGCGTTGAAATGGGCGCATCGCATCTGGGACCCGTGATCACACGACGGACGCAGGCCGCGCGCTTTAATATGGAACGCGCGCGCGCCAACATGATTGAAGCGGCGGAGCAGTGTGAGATTTTGGCGCTGCCGACGCTGTCCGAACCGGTAAAGTTTGAACGGCTGCTGGCCGACTGGCCGCAAGAACGCATTTTGGTTTTCTGTGACGAGGAAGCGCCGTTGACTGACCCGATTGCCGCGCTCGGCCACATCAAACGCGGTGCTCCTTGCGCTGTTATTATCGGGCCGGAGGGCGGTTTTGACGCCGCTGAACGCGCCGCGTTGGTGCAACTTCCCAACGTTGTCCGGCTGTCATTGGGGCCAAGAATATTGCGCGCCGATACCGCAGCCGTTGCGGCGCTGACACTGCTGCAAATAACGGTTGGTGATATGTATTAACCACGGTAAAGCTGACACATTGTTGCCGCAATTGGGGATACATAAGATTAAATGCGAACAATATCTGCTTTGGCATTGTGTTTAATTGCAACTTCAAGTGTTGCCACTGAGTGGCCGCGCGCAAAAGCGCCGAGCCGTACGGAAAAGCCACGCATGGTTGCCTGCCCCGAGGCAGGCCCCGACTATTTCAGAGTGGGCGATACCACAACTTGCCTCAAAATCAGCGGCTATGTTCAAGCGGATTACGTTTACCACGGCGGCAAAAGCAAATAATACAACCTGCTGATTGAGTTGCGCCTAGTAGGCGCTCTCTTCAAAAATCGGGTCAATATTGCCATGCCATTGATGGGAATATTTTTCCAACAGGCGCTGAGCTGAGACTTTGCCTTCGGCAATATAAACATCAAGAATATCGAGAAAGCGGCTTTCGTCCCGCCCTTGCGAGTCAATCCTGTGGCGCGCAACAAGGCCGGCGCGAGCCAACTTCAACACTTCTACGCCAAGTTCACGCAAATTTGTCGTGCCGATGGTCGTATCAAGGCCAAGGGTTGGCACATCGTCCCGCATTTTCTGGCGTTGCTCAGCTGTCCAATGCTTGACCAAATCCCAGGCGGCATCCAAGGCTCCCTGATCGTACAGCAGCCCGACAAACAGCGCCGGAAGCGCGCATAGGCGGGAGGTTGGCCCGCCATCGGCCCCGCGCATTTCCAGATAACGCTTGACGCGGACTTCCGGGAAAATGGTGGAAAGGTGGTTGGCCCAATCGGAAATGGTCGCGGTTTCGCCCGGCATTTGCGGGAGCTTTCCTGCCAGCAAATCACGGAAGTCCGCGCCAGCCACATCATGATAGACATCGCCGCGCTTGACAAAATACATCGGCACTTGCAGCGCGTAGTCTACATAGCGCTCAAAGCCCATACCGTCTTCAAAGGCAAAAGGCATCATACCGGCGCGGTTGTTGTCAGTATCGCGCCAAATTTCAGAGCGGGCGGAGAGCAAGCCGTTCGGCTTCCCTTCGGTGAAAGGCGAATTGGCGAACAGAGCCGTAGCCAGAGGCTGCAAAGCCACGGAAACCCGCAGCTTTTTCACCATGTCCGCTTCAGATGAAAAATCGAGATTAACCTGAACGGTGCAGGTGCGGAACATCATGTCCAGACCGCGGGTGCCCACCTTCGGCATGTAATTGGCCATGATCTTGTAGCGGCCTTTGGGCATGACTGGCGTTTGCGCCAATGTCCATTTCGGGCTCATGCCGAGGCCCATGAAACCGATGCCCAGCGGGTCGGCAACCTCGCGCACTTGTGCCAGATGGGCATGCACTTCCGAGCAGGTTTGGTGAATTGTTTCGAGCGGCGCTCCGGAAAGCTCAAATTGGCCACCCGGCTCAAGTGAAATGGCTCCGCCACCTGTGGCGTCATGAAGGCCAATAATATTGCCCGCGTCCATGATGGGTTCCCAGCCTAACAGGTGGTGCATTCCATCAAGCAGCGCTTTGATGCCGCCACGCCGACCGTCCGGCTTTTCGTAAGGCACTGGTGAGAGGTCGTTGGTGTAAAATCCGAACTTCTCGTGCTCGGTGCCGATACGCCAATCGGCTTTAGGTTTATTTCCTGCAGCAAACCATTCGACGAGTTCGGATTTGGAATGAATTGGGGCGGTATCCGTGACGTCGCGTGCCATAAAGGTCTCTCTTAAATTGCAGGTCAG
>JAYVYB010000220.1:0-2600 GCA_043784625.1 Methylovirgula sp. | reverse complement strand
ATCTGGACAAGAGGCCAGTGAATTTATCCATACAACCGGCAGCCAGAGGTTACACCGGTGAACCCCACCCAATGGGGGACACGACTTAAAGCAACGACGGACCGGGCTTTTTTGGTCTCTATTGCGCGTCCACTGCGTGATAACCGAAGAGGCTTGTCTTTCTTGCCGGGCGTGCGGGGGGAATTTTCCTTCCAATCGATGGCTACGCATTTTGCAACTTGTGCGGTTCATTCCGTGCTTTGAGGCGGGTTCGTATCCGACGGCGCAGCATCTGGCTGATGGCTTAGGCTGGCTCAATGGTGAGCTTGCTGAATACTTCAGTCTTTGATGGCGTTTATGTATTACGCGTCGCGTCTCCAACGCGCGGACGAATGCATGACTGTCATCTAACGAGTTTTTCACTCCCACATCCGGCTCGTTCATGAGCCAAAGTGTGGCCCTGGCTACAAAAGGGGATGCCGCCATGACTGATCGTATTCAAAATTTTCTGCGTGACCGCCGCGCTAAAGGCCTTGATACCGGACCTTGCGTTGTTGTTGACCTTGAGGTCGTTCGCGAAAATTATCATAATTTTGCCAAAACGCTGCCGGACACCCGCGTGTTCTATGCTGTAAAGGCCAATCCTGATCCAAAGGTGCTTGATCTGTTGGCGCGCCTCGGCTCGTGCTTTGACACTGCATCCGTCGTGGAAATTCAACAGGTTTTGGCAACGGGCGTTTCGCCTGACCGCTTGAGCTATGGCAACACCATCAAGAAAGAGCGCGATATCGCCAAGGCTTTCGAGCTCGGCGTGCGTTTGTTTGCGGTGGATTGCGAAGCGGAAGTTGAAAAGATTGCGCGCGCTGCGCCTGGTGCGAAGGTATTCTGCCGCATCTTGTGCAATGGCGAAGGCGCAGAGTGGCCTTTGTCGCGCAAGTTTGGCTGTGCGCCGGAAATGGCACCGCAGGTGCTGGAGCACGCGCATCGGCTTGGTTTGAACGCCTATGGAATTTCTTTCCATGTCGGCTCGCAGCAGCGCAATCCACGGATGTGGGATGCGGCGTTGGCGTCATCGGCAGGGATTTTCCGTGAGCTGGCTGAACGTGGCATCAATTTGCAAATGGTCAATTTGGGCGGTGGATTTCCGACCAAATATCTGAAAAACGTGCCTGCGGTGAAAGCCTATGGCCAAGCGATTTTCCGTTCATTGCGCAAGCATTTCGGCAATCGTATTCCAGAGACCATTATCGAGCCGGGCCGCGGCATGGTTGGCAACGCCGGAATTATCGAGGCGGAAGTTGTGCTGATTTCGAAAAAGTCTGCCGACGATAAGGTAAAGTGGGTCTATCTCGATATTGGTAAGTTCAATGGTCTGGCCGAAACCATGGATGAGATGATCCGCTATCCGATCCGCACCGAGTTTGATGGTGGCCCGATGGAAGCCTGCGTTATTGCCGGCCCAACCTGCGATTCAGTGGATGTGCTCTATGAAAAAGAGCCTTATCTGCTGCCGGTAAGCCTCGAAATTGGCTCGAAAGTGCTGATCGAAGGCACGGGGGCTTATACAACCACCTATTCGGCGGTTGAGTTCAACGGCTTTCCGCCGCTGCAGTCCTACTGCATTTAAGGGCTTTTACGCCCTCACTCAAACCCTCCCCCCCCCCCGTAAAAACGGGGTGAGGGAGCCACTCTTCCCCCAATTTCCCGAACGGCCTGTTCCAGGTGCGAGGGTTGTCCTGCCTTGAAAGGGCTCCGATGACCATGCATTTTGACGCGCGCGATTTTGCGCGCAATGTTCTGCCCCTACAGCGCTCCGTTGCGCTGCCGTCGCTTGTCGTGCGTGATGAGCGCGTCAGTGACGTGCAGGCGCGCGAAGCGTTGCTGGACGCATGTTTTGGAGCGGATCGGTTTGGCAAAACCTGCGAACGGTTGCGGGAGGGTCGCCTCGCGTCGCGCGGGCTGAGTTTTACCGCCGTTGATGATGGCGCGTTGGTTGGAACTTTGCGGCTCTGGGACGTGGAGGCCGGGGGAGCAAATAATTCCAAGATTCGTGCGCTGATGTTTGGGCCGTTGGCAGTGGCAAAATCGCATCAATCGCTGGGTCTTGGCGGCGCCATGATCCGCAAAGCCTTGGCGCGGGCTGCCGAGCTGCGTCATGGTGCTGTGATTTTGGTTGGTGATGCGCCCTATTATCAACGCTTCGGCTTCGAGCGCGCAAAGGTGACTGCGTTGCAAATGCCCGGATGGGTGGATGAAAGCCGCTTTCTCGGGCTTGAGCTGCGCGAGGGCGCTCTGGCAGGCGCCAAGGGTTTGGTGCGCGCCACGGGACGATGGGTGAGCACGCCGCAGTTGCGCGCCGCCTGAAGCGTTATCAGCTGTTCAAAAGTTGGATTTGGCGTTAGCTTCACCGTGAGGTTTGGCTAATGCCATTTTGCGCATGAGGGAGCATCACAATGCGGTTTGAAATCAACGGCAATATCATGCAAACGGTCGCTGTCGATCTGGCACCGGGCGAAACAGTTTACAGCCAAACCAATACCATGTGCTGGATGAATGATGCCATCACCATGGATACGCATACGGGCGGCGGGTTTTTTGCCGGATTAAAGCGCAGCCTGACC
>JAYVYB010000219.1:0-12071 GCA_043784625.1 Methylovirgula sp. | reverse complement strand
GGCTTGAATATAAGGCGCTCGACGGCAAGACCTATATTCTCAACTTGATGGACACCCCCGGCCACGTTGACTTTGCCTATGAGGTTTCGCGCTCGCTTGCCGCTTGCGAAGGCTCGCTCTTGGTGGTGGATGCCTCGCAGGGTGTGGAAGCGCAAACGCTGGCCAACGTTTATCACGCGCTGGACGCCGGGCACGAGATTGTGCCTGTGCTCAACAAGATTGACCTGCCCGCCGCCGAGCCGGAGCGCATTAAACAACAAATTGAAGATGTGATCGGGCTGGACGCCTCTGACGCCGTGCCGATTTCGGCCAAGACCGGCATTGGCATTGATCTGGTTTTGGAAGCCATTGTCACCCGCCTGCCGCCGCCCAAGGGCGATGAAAACGCGCCTCTGAAAGCCTTGCTGGTGGACAGCTGGTATGACGCTTATCTGGGCGTGGTGGTTTTGGTGCGGATTATCGACGGTGTTCTGAAAAAGCATCAGAAAATCAAAATGATGGGCACTGATGCGCATTACGCGGTGGAAAAAATCGGGGTGTTTACGCCGAAAATGAGCGACCGCGAGCAGCTTGGCCCCGGCGAGATCGGGTTTATCACCGCGCAAATCAAACAAGTGGCGGACACGCGCGTTGGCGATACCATCACCGATGAGCGCAAGCCCTGCCTGGAGATGATGAAGGGCTTTAAACCGGCGCAACCGGTGGTGTTCTGCGGATTATTTCCGGTGGATGCGGCGGATTTTGAAGATTTGCGCGCGGCGATGGGCAAGCTGCGGCTGAACGACGCCAGTTTCTCTTATGAAATGGAAAGTTCGGCGGCGCTGGGCTTTGGTTTCCGCTGCGGCTTTCTGGGCCTGCTGCATCTCGAAATTATTCAGGAACGGCTGGAGCGCGAATTTAACCTCGACCTGATTGCCACCGCGCCATCGGTGATCTACCAGCTGGCGCTGCGCGACGGGTCGCACATTGAATTGCACAATCCGGTGGATATGCCGGATATTATGCATATCGAGACCATTGCAGAGCCGTGGATCAAGGCGACGATTTTAACGCCGGATGAGTATTTGGGCGGCGTGCTCAAGCTGTGTCAGGAGCGGCGCGGCGTGCAGATTGACCTCAACTATGTCGGCAAACGCGCCATGGTCACCTATGAGCTCCCGCTGAACGAAGTTGTGTTCGATTTTTATGACCGCCTGAAGAGCATCTCCAAGGGCTATGCCAGCTTCGATTACAATCTCATCGATCATCGCGTCGGCGATCTGGTGAAAATGTCGATTTTGGTGAACGCCGAACCTGTGGACGCGCTGTCGATGTTGGTGCACCGCGACCGGGCTGAAATGCGCGGACGGGCGATGGTGGAAAAGCTGCGCGAACTTATCCCGCAGCATATGTTCCAGATTCCGATTCAGGCTGCGATTGGCGGCAAGATCATCGCCCGCGAAACCATCCGGGCGCTGCGCAAAGACGTGACGGCCAAGTGCTACGGCGGCGATGCCTCGCGCAAGCGCAAGCTGCTCGACAAGCAGAAGGCCGGCAAAAAGCGCATGCGCCAGTTTGGCAAGGTGGATATCCCGCAGGAGGCCTTTATCGCGGCCTTGAAGATGGATAGTTGATGCCTTTCACTCACCTCGCCTTTTTGCGCGCCATCGGGCCGATCACGCATAAGGTGATGTCGATGCGGGCTTTGTGCGAGGCATGTGAACGGGCGGGTTTTTTAAACACCCGCTCATATATTGCCAGCGGCAATTTGCTGTTCAATGCCAGCGCGCCGGAGGCGGAACTGGTTGCAGGCTTAAACGCGGTGATCGCGTCTTTTGGGCTGCATCTCGACAATCAGGCGTTTGTCCGCACGCCGGATGAAATGGCAAGGATCATCGCTAACAACCCGTTCCGCGAAGCGGCCGAGGCAAGACCAGATCGTCTGGTGGCGATGTTTTTTAATGAAACGCTGGAGGCGGACTTAGTCCAATCGGCCTTGAAACACGACGGGGCGGAGCGATTTCAGGCGATAGGCCGCGTGCTGTATGGCGACTATGCGATGGGAATAGGCACCTCGAAAGTGGCCATGGGCTTCATCGAAAAGCGCCTGAAATTGCGCGGCACCGCCCGCAACTGGAACAGCGTTTTGAAGATGCAAGCGCTTGCGCTGGGCTAGCATCTACGGAGCCTGCTTGCTAACCAACGAAATCAACCACGCGCCGTTGACCTGCTTGAAACAAAAATCCGGCGCGCGGACGCTGATCAAATCTGCGTCGTTGACGTAGCCCTGTTTGCCATCGGGGGTGAGTACCTTGCCGTTAAACGCACCGCCATTGCCGACATTTTCGAGATAAACAATGCCGAGCTTGGCCGGAATGGTTTCGATCACGCGTTTGTCTTTGGCTGAGGAGCCCTCCCATCCGGCGTGAACTGCGGCGGGCTTTTTGGTGACCATGACGGAGGCATCCGGAGCGGCTGCCAAGGCCGCTGCAAGCGCAGATGTGTCAAGCTTGACCACCGGCCCCATGCAAATTTCACCGGCGTGGCCGGGATAGGTGCCAAATGACCAAGGCCCATCGAGGCTGGCGGCGATATAGCGCCAAACACTGTCGGCGGCCTTTTCGGTCGCGCTCAATTTTGCGTCCGGCTCCATGGTTTTCAGATATTTGCCGAGTTGGTCGAGCTTGGGTTTTGCAGCGTCAAGCTTTTGCAGTTTGAATTCGCCCGCGTCCAAGCCGGTGATGATCTGCACATCATCGGCAAACAGCGCCGCGAGGTGCTTCGGCTGGTCTGGGCCGGACTCAGCCTGAGCGGTGTCGCGGGCTTTTTCCAGAAATTTGTTCAGCGCGGGAGGCGCTTTAACGACCTCAAACTCCGCCTTTGGCGGTGTGTAGCTTTGTCCGGCAAGCGCGCTGAACGGCACGAGGGCGCTGAACGAAGCCAGTGCGGCGGCGAAGGCAAAAGGTGTGATACGCATCATATAAAATCTCCGGTGCTTAAACTAAGCTTTTTCGGGCAGGCCTCTGCGCCGGTTTTGCCGCAATTGCCGCCATGCAGGTCAAGCTGCAAATAGGGTTGAGCATGAACTTTGGTGATCAGTTTCCACTCCCGCACCTGCCTTGCAAAAACCGGCTTGGCCACGCCTTCGATAACCGCGATGATGCTGAGCTGGCAGCCACCGGTGCCGCACATGGACGAATGGTTGCAGGCGAGCTTTTCGCCAGAAATGATGAAAGCCCAATTGTCATGGCCGAGGGCCACCGCTTTTTTGAACCCGGTCTGGCGCTTATGCGGTGGTTCATCCTCAAATCTGCAATCTTTTTCCATGGTCGCAATGGCAACTTTGGCGGCTGCGTCTCCTGCCAAATAGGCGGCAGAGCGGGCGGCGGGAAAGCCAAGATCGCTGCGCCCCTGCGCCGTGGCGAGTGTGCCGCACAACAATATGAGGCCGGTATAAAGCCAAGTCTTTAAGTGCCGCAGCATGTGCCGGTTGCTCCATTAAGCGATGATGGTTAAAGCCTGAAACTTCGGCTTGCTCACACGGCGTATCAAGCGTGATCGGATGGATTTTGGCAAGCCATGCGGCGGCGCATGACGGCATTTGTAATTGGCGATTGAACAATAGCTTGCCACCGTGATGCCATAGTTTTGAGATTTTATCTTTGTTCTGCTAGGATGATTTTATGAAAATTATGGCTGCTCTGTTTCTTGTTCCATTTGGTGTTGGCTGTGCCAGCGCGGGCGAAGCTCCGCCCGTGCAAAATCTACCTGCTCCAAATCTGCCGTCCTTGGTGGTCAATCCGGACGCCAACTATTGGAGCGGACTTTCGGTGGGCACATCAATTTTCACAGTGTTTCGGAAAGGCGCAAAAGCGCAGGTCGGAGGCGCGGGCACCGTGGCCTATGACAAGAAGCTGGCCAATAATTTCACGCTCGGCATCGGCGCATCGGCGGGCTTTGCGCCCTATTCCATCGGGAATTCGGCGCTGAAGGGCTATAATTTTGCCACCACCGACGTGAAGCTGGGCTACGACATTGGCAAGGTGCATCCTTGGGTGAGCGCAGGCGTGATAATGACCAAGGCCAATAGCTTTAATGGCTATAGCGGCGCGGGGGACTCGCTGAACTCAATTTTTGGCGCGCCGGGGAAACTGCAAACTGCTGGCACTGTCGGGGCCGGCGTTGATTTCCAGATCACCAACAATCTGACCATGGGAATTGGTGTTCAAGTGGGCAACAGTCCGGCGATGCTGTTCGGACACTAGCAACTCTTCGCTCCGGAGCGTTTGCGAACCTTGCCGAACCGGCAGTGTTGACGGGCGCAGCGGGCCCGGTACCTTGGCGTTCTAACATATGGCTCGCTCTGCCGTATAGTGTGCTGACCTATTGAGGGCTTGACCTTTTGGGGCGGGGGCGGCAAGACTTTTGAAAATCTTGAGGGAACCCCATGTCTTCGAATGCACCATCCGCGACTGCAACATCTTTGAATTCCGCCACAGCGCAAAAAATTATCGCCGATATCCTGAAATTTTGCCGCGAGAAAAAATTTAACCCGATGGCGGTTGCTGTGTTTGATGCGCGCGGCGCATTGTTAGGCCTACAAGCGGAAGACAATTGCCCGCTGATGCGCTGGAAGATTGCCATTGGCAAGGCATCGGGCGCGGTTTCGATGGGCATGGGCACGCGGCGGCTGCATAATCTGGCCGTTGAGCGGCCGCATTTTATTGCAGCGGCGGCAGACCTTGCGGCTAACGGCATGATACCTGTGCCGGGCGGCGTATTGATCCGCGATGCCGACAAGAAAATTTTAGGCGCTGTCGGCGTTTCCGGGGACACTTCTGACAACGACGAGGCGGCGGCGAGCGCCGCCATTATTGCCGCCGGTTTTGTCGCCGACGGCGGCTAGGGTCAGGCCTATTGTCAAACCGATGACACTCATCTGATCGGGTCATGTGCCAAGCGGCGGCCCGGTAAAGGTTAGGCCATGACGTGCAGCGGACTCATTGATCTGCTGCATGTCTTCAGGAATGCGATAGTTGCCGTTGGCCATTTCGGCAAAGAAGGCCTCGAACCCTCCGGGAGTCAGGACGACAATATGGCGGCAGGGGCGCTCGCCAATGACCCGAAACGTATGCTCCTCCCCGCGCCGAATAAAGGCAGTTTCGCCGGGGCCTCGGGTGAAGGTTTTGCCCTCAATCCAGAACTCGCATTCGCCGGTGATGAGGAAAAACGCTTCGTCCTCATTTTTGTGGATATGGCGCGGCGGGCCGGAACCTGCGGGAGACAAACTATCGACGATGGCCATGGCTCCATGCGACGCTTGTGCTGAGAGAACTGTCTTGTAGCTGACGCCAAGCCATTCGACAGCGCCGGGTCCTAGAAGATTGTCAGGCATTTTGCACCCCCTTTTTATTTGGACGGGGGGAGTGTGACACGAAGACTATTATATGGATAATTGATTTATAGTATTGTATTTATTTGTTCTATGAATTTATCCGCCTTCGACTTTAATCTCTTGCGCGTACTGGATGCTTTACTTCGGGACGGCTCCACGACTGCTGCGGGAATACGGATCGGGCTTTCCCAACCAGCGGTTTCTGCCGCATTGGCGCGGCTGCGTACCTTGCTGGATGATCCACTCTTCGTCAGACATGGGCAACGGCTGGAGCCGACCGAATATGCCAAATCCCTCGAAGTCCCGCTCAGGGGTATTCTGGATCAAATTTTCACACTGCTTTCCGGCCCGGAGCAATTTGAGCCTTTCCGCGCCAAACGGGCGTTCAAAATATCCGGCTCTGACTTCTTTGCCGAGATGTTGATGCCGCAACTTGCCGCGGTCCTGTCCCAGAAAGCTCCCGGCATCCGGGTTCATCTCGTTGATCTGGTTCCTGACGACTATATCGGAACACTTGAGCGCTCGAAAGTGGACCTAGCTTTTGTTCCGAATGCCGCATTGCCCGAGTGGGTTGACCACCAACCCGTGTTTCGGTCCCGTTTTGTCATAATCGCCCGCAGCAACCATCCGCGATTGGCGCGCGCTGGACTTCATCCCGGCGACGTCATCCCGCTCGACCTGTTCTGCGACCTCGGCCATGTGGTTTTTTCACCTGAAGGAAACTCGAAGGCGATGGGTGACGCGGCGCTGGCAAGCGTCGGGCGTGAGCGACGCGTGGTTATGACGCTGCCGGTTTTTTCCGGCGTGGGACGTGCGGTGTCGGAAAGCGACCTTGTGGCGTTGTTGCCGCGCCAGCTGGCGCTCGCCATGGCCCCGAGACTGGGACTCGAACTTTATCTGGCACCGATGGATATTACGCCGGCGCTGATGCGCATGATCTGGAATCGTCGCACTACCGGAGATCCGGCTCATCGCTGGTTTCGGTCTCTCGTCGCCGAACTTCTGCGCCCGTTGAATGAGGGCGAAGCAAGTTTGCCCGAATGATCAGGCCTTAACCGGCCCTGTGCTTTCGCCAAGCATTAGCGTTGCGCCCAATTCGACATCTGCCGTCACAGTTTCGCCGCGCAATTGCTTAACCAGCAAGAGCGCGGCAGCGCGGCCAATTTCACGCCTGGGCTGGACGACGCTCGTCAAGGTCGGGCTGAGATATTTCGCATAGGCGATGCCGTCAAAGCCGACGACAGACACATCTTGCGGAACACGCAAACCCTGCTGCTGAATATATTTGATAAAGCCGATGGCCATTTCATCATTCGCGGCAAAAATGGCGGTGGGGCGGGGTTGCATCTGCATAAATAGCGGGCCGAAAACCGCGCCGTCCTCAAACGAATAGTTTCCCTGCCACACCGGCGCTGAAGCAGGATCCAGACCCAGCTTGGTAACAGCTTCGGTAAAGCCATGCCTGCGCTCAAGGCCGGTGTAATTATGATCGGGGCCGGCAATATGCCCGAAGCGGCGATGACCCAAGTCATAGAGATGTTTGATGATTTCGTGCACGGCGGCGCGGTCATTGACGGTGATTTGCGGAAAGCTGGCGCCCTCGAGCTTTTCATTCAGCGCCACCATTGGCAGGCGGGCATCCAGCATGGTCAGGCCGTGGCCTTGCGGCAAGCGCCGCAGCGACAACAATAAAATGCCATCAACAGCGCCGGACAAAGCCATTTTTATAAAGTGTTCCTCACGCTCGGGTTTGTTGTCCAGATGCCCGATGATGAGGCCATAGCCATGCAGGTTCAGCTCCTCATCGATGCCGCTCAAAACACCGGCAAACACCACATTACTGATTTGCGAGACCACCACCAAAACCATTTTGGTGTGGCGCACCCGCAGATTTCGCGCCGCGACGTTGGGCGTGTAGCCCGCTTTGCGCACGGCATCGAGGATGGTTTTGCGCGTGGCAGGGCTGACGCTTTCCGGATTTGCCAGCGCGCGGGAGACTGTGGCCGTTGAGACGCCGACCATTTTAGCGACATCTGTAAGGCGCACAGAAGCCTGGGGCTTTTTGATGATCGGGGCGGGAAATTTGCTCAAAAAATGCCTCGCCCTTTGAAAATAAACACAAATTTGCCGCTGATTCGGTTTGAAGAAAAATTTCAAACTTAGTCTAGCGCAAGTTTCTCAGCGGTGATAGACTTTCCATGTAATCGATTACATAGCCCTCGCAAAAAGAAGGGCATGTTTACAACCGGAGGAAGACCCTAATGGCAAAAATTAATACACTTCGCATGGCCGCTGTGGCTTTGCTGATGAGCAGCACAGCCGCATTCGCTGAAACCAAAACCGAAGTCATTCACTGGTGGACATCAGGCGGCGAATCCGCTGCTGTTAAGGTGTTTGCAGACCAGTTCACCAAAGCGGGTGGCACTTGGGTAGATACCGCTATCGCCGGTGGCGAACAGGCCCGCGCAGCTGGCATTGCCCGCATCGTCGGTGGCAAGCCCCCAACAGCCATGCAATTTAACACCGGCAAACAGTTTGATGAAATTGTTGCCAATGGTTACGTCAATGACATTGACGCCGTGGCCAAGGCTGACAACTGGGCGAAGGTTGTTCCTGCCGCCTTTATGAATGCCGTGTCGCGCAATGGCAAAGTTTATGCCGTTCCAGTCAACATTCACGGCCAGAACTGGCTGTGGTTCAACAACGCAGTGTTGGCCAAGGCCGGTGTTGCCGCGCCAAAGACCTGGGATGACGTTCTTGCAGCTCTTGAAAAGATCAAGGCGATGGGCGGCGTAACCGCTTTTGGCCAAGGTGGTCAGGCTTGGCAGGAAAACATTCTGTTTAACACGCTTCTGCTCGGTGTTGGCGGTCGTGACCTCTACCATACCGTCTATGAAAAGAAGGATATGGCTGCGATCACCGGCGCAGACATGAAGAAGGTTGTCGATACCTTCGGCAAGCTGCGCGCCTATGCTGACCCGGCTGGCCCGCAAGACTGGAACCAGGTTACCGCTGGCGTGATTTCCGGCAAGATTGCCATGCAGGTTATGGGTGATTGGGCAAAGGGCGAGTTGCTCGCTGCCAATCTCACACCCGGTAAAGAAGTGGGCTGCGCCTTGGTGGGCAAAGAGGCCAACTTCATGATGGGCGGCGACATTTTCGTGTTCGCCAAAACAACGGACAAGGATCAGATCGCGGCACAGGCTATGTTGGCCAAGACCATGATCAGCCCCGAAACCCAAGTGCTGTTCAATAATAAAAAGGGCTCGATTCCGATCCGTACTGACGTTGACACTTCCAAGATGGACGTTTGCGCCCAAATCGGCGTGAAGGCTGTGCAAGACCCTGCAGGTCAGGCCCCGGCAGCAAACATGCTGATCTCGGCTGACTTGGATGGCGCATTGCAGGATGTTGTTACCAAGTTCTGGAGCACACCGGCCATGACCACCGACCAGTTCATTGAAGCCTATGCAAAGGCTTTCAAGACTGCCGGTAACTAAGCGCCAGACCCGCTCCCGACGTTTCAGCGCCGGGAGCATCCCCCTGTTTTAAAGGTCTATAGTCATGGCGACCTCGCACCGTCTTGGGCGCGTCAGCATATGGTCGGGGCTGTTGCTTAGCCCCACTGTGTTGATCGTTCTCCTTGTTTATGTCGGCTGCACGCTGTGGAGCGTGTCCATTTCCTTCACCAGCGCCAAGGCTTTACCGGGCGGGGTGTTTGTCGGGTTTGACCAATATGTACGGCTTTTCAACACCGAGCGCTGGCAGATTTCGACATTAAACCTGTTGATTTTTGGCGTCGGAATGCTGGTGATCTGCCTAAGCCTTGGTTTTATGTTGGCAGTGTTCCTCGACCAGAAAATCAAGGGCGAAGACTTTTTCCGCACGATATTTCTGTATCCATTCGCGATGTCGTTCATCGTTACCGGCATAGCCTGGCAGTGGTTTCTCAACCCTGAGCTTGGCCTGCAACATGTGATGCGTCTGCTGGGATGGACCAGCTTTACATTTGATTGGATCATCAACCCCGATAAGGTGATGTACACCATTTTGATCGCCGGGATTTGGCAGGCATCGGGCCTGGTGATGGCGATTGTGCTGGCGGGCCTGCGCGGCATTGACGAGGACATCTGGAAAGCCAGCCGGATTGACGGAATTCCTGCCTGGCGGATGTATTTGCAGGTGGTGTTGCCGATGGTGTTGCCGATGTTGGCGACTGCCGGTGTTCTGCTGTCCATTTCGGTGATCAAGAGCTTTGATCTGGTGGTGGCGATGACCTCCGGCGGGCCGGGGCTTTCCTCCGAAGTGCCAGCAAAGTTCATCATGGACAACCTGTTTTTACGGGCGAACATCGGCCTTGCAACGGCGGCCTCGACGGTGATGCTGGTGACCGTGATCGCAATCGTAGTGCCCATGCTTTATGCGCAGGCCCGCAACTCAAGGAGGATGAGCGCATGAGCGAGACTTCCCTCACCGGCCTTGGCGCAGCAAGTATTCCCGCCAACCCCGCCTCTCCCAAGCGCAAATCCGTTCTCACCATCGGGCGTGTCGGGCTTTATGTCTTTCTGATCACGGCGGCGTTGTTTTTCCTGTTGCCGCTGTTTGTGATGCTGATCACATCGGTGAAGCCGATGGAAGAAATTCGCAATGGCAATCTGTTAGCACTGCCGCAGGTTTTTACGCTGCAACCATGGGTTAAAGCGTGGACACAGGCGTGTACCGGCTTGAAATGCGAAGGCATTCAGGTGGGCTTCTGGAACTCGTGGTTCATCCTGATTCCGAGTGTGATTGTGTCGATTGCGGCGGGCGCGCTCAATGGCTATGCGCTGTCATTCTGGAAAATTCGCGGCGCGGAAATTCTGTTCGCGATTTTGATGTTGGGCGCGTTTGTGCCCTATCAGGTCTATATTTTCCCGCTGGTACAAATCACCTCAAAACTAGGCCTGTTTAACACGCTGCCCGGCATTGTGGTGGTGCATACGATTTTTGGCCTGCCGGTGATGACGCTGCTGTTCCGGAATTTCTATGTGTCGGTGCCGCGGGATTTGTTTAGTGCCGCGCGCGTCGATGGCTGCGGATTTTTGCGGATTTTTTGGTCGGTGATGCTGCCGATGTCGACGCCCATTATTGTGGTGGCGGCGATTTTGCAAACAACCGGCATCTGGAATGACTTTATTCTGGGGCTGGTTTTTGCCGGGCGTGACAACTGGCCGATGACGGTGCAGCTGAACAACGTCATCAATTCCACGCAGGGTGAACGCGAATATAATGTGCAGATGGCTGCGACCATCCTCACAGCTCTGGTGCCGATGTTGGTTTACTTCCTGTCGGGTCGTTATTTCGTGCGGGGCATCGCCGCTGGCGCGGTTAAAGGTTGAGGATTACACATGCCAAACATTTCCATTGAAAATCTCAACATTAAATTCGGCAGCGTCACGGTTCTCGACGGCTTGAATCTTTCGATTGCGGACCGTGAATTCATGGTTTTGCTCGGGCCATCGGGCTGCGGAAAATCCACTCTGCTCAACACTGTAGCAGGGCTGATCGACGCCAATGACGGACGCATCCTGATTGACGGCACCGACGTGATCAATCTGGAACCCAAAGACCGTGGCCTCGCTATGGTGTTCCAGTCTTATGCGCTGTATCCGCAAATGACCGTGCGCGGCAACCTGGGTTTTGGCCTCAAGGTGGCCGGCCTGCCGAAGAGCGAGATTGAAAAACGGGTATCGGATGCGGCAGACCTGTTGCAAATTCGCTCGCTTCTGGACCGCAAACCGGCAGCGCTTTCCGGCGGGCAGCGCCAGCGTGTTGCCATTGGCCGCGCTTTGGTGCGTCAGACCAAGATATTCCTGTTTGATGAGCCGCTGTCAAACCTTGATGCGCAATTGCGTGCCGAGTTGCGGTTGGAAATCAAGCGGCTGCACCAGCGCCTGAAGACGACCGTGATTTATGTCACGCATGATCAGATTGAGGCGCTCACCCTTGCCGACCGCATTGCGGTGATGAAGGACCGCATCATTCAGCAGCTTGGAACGCCGGAAGAAATCTACGAGCGTCCGGCAAACCGGTTTGTTGCCAGCTTTGTCGGCTCTCCGGCTATGACGTTTCTGCCCGCCACCTTGCAGGTTTTGGGCGCGCATGTTTCGGCAACGGTCGGGTCAATCAGCGTGCCGCTGGAACATTATCCGTTCAAGTCTGCGCCGGAAAATGGCATGGCGACTGAATTGGGCGTGCGGCCTGAACAGTCCACGCTCGGCGAGGGGCCCTACTCCGCCAAAGTGGAAATGGTCGAGCCAATGGGCGCAGACACGCTGGTGTGGAGCAAGCTCGGCGAATACTCGCTCTCCACCCGTGTGGATGCCAATACCAAGATTTTGGCTGGCGAAACTGTGCCCCTGAGCCTGTCCACCAACAAGATTTCGCTGTTTGCCAAGGATTCCGGGCTACGGCTTTAAGAAAGGTAACAGAATGTCCCTGCTTTCAAAATTATCGTTTCAGCTGTATTCGGCTCGAAATTTTCCACCGCTGGCCAGCCAGCTCGCCACGCTGCACGATCTCGGATATCAAAATGTTGAGCCCTTTGGCGGACTTTATGGCGATATTGTCGGATTTAGCACGGAGCTGAAGGCGCATAATCTGGCTGCGCCTACGGGTCATTTTGGCATTGATCAGCTTGAGGATGGCTTTGCCTCGG
>JAYVYB010000218.1:0-14700 GCA_043784625.1 Methylovirgula sp. | reverse complement strand
TGTTGCGCCCACAAGCGCGATGGTTTCGCCGCGGGTGGCGGCAAAATTGACATCGTCAACGGCTTTGCGGCGGGCGTCATAGGAAAAACCCACATGCTCAAAGCCGACAACGCCGGTGCTGCGGCCAATATCAATGGCGCCGGGGCGGTCGCGCACTGCAGCATCGGTTTCGAGAATGTCAAAAAACTCCTGCAACTTGGGCACTTGCAAAAACAGGAAGTTGATAAAGCCAACCACTTGCTCCAAGCGGCCGATCAACATGGTGGCAAAGCCCATAAAGGTTACGATTTCACCGATTGAGGCGAGATTTTGGAAATGCAGCCATGTTCCGGTGATGAAAATGGCCAGAATGGTCAATGTGGCTGAGGCGCGGGTGGCGACCGCCATAAAGGCCCACCACGACAAAACAGGCAGCTGCGCCGAAAGCAGCCGCTGGGTGATGGCGCGCATATCTTGCGCCTCCGCCTCAATGCGGGTGAAACTTTGAATGACCGGAATATTTCCCAAAGCATCTGTGGCGCGTTCGGCAAAGTCCGAGTGAAAGCGCTCAACCTTTTGCTGCAGGGTTTCGGTGCGGCGCAAGACGAAGCTGGTCAATGTGCCAAAGCCAATGACGAGCACAAACAACAGACTGCCCAACCGCCAATTGATGAACACCGACATTGGCAGCAGCACGAACAGGGCGGCAAACGAGGCGCAGTTGTCGCGGAAGAATGACAGCCACAGGCCGGACATGCCATTGGCACCTTCCAGCATCACCTTAAGCACGCGGCCTGAGTGAATTTTGCTATGGAAACTGAAGGGAAGATGCAGCACATGCTCGAAAAACTGCGCCATGACGCCCAAACGGCGGCGATGGGCAAGGCGATCCGAGTGCAAAGCTACCAATACGGCGGCCAAAATGATGAACAGGCCAAACCCGGCCCATGCCAGAATCAGCGGTGAAATGTCTGAAAATCCGATCGGCTCATTAGAGCTCTGCGAGCGCGTCAGCCGGTCGATGATGCGGCCAAACAGCACCGGTTCGGCAAATTGGGAGCAGGCGAGCGCCAGATTGGCTATGACCAGCGTGATAACCAGCAGCTTCTCATCCCGAAGCGCGCCAAGCACCTTGGTGTAAATACGAAAAATTTGCATTTTAATTCCAAAGTGAGTGAGTTAGGCCTGCTTCAAAAAGCTGGCAAAAACGCGAAGTGTTTCGTCGGACACATAATGCTCAATGCCTTCGGCGTCCGCTTCGGCGATCTCGGCAGTGACGCCAAGACGGGTCAGAAAATCCACCACCAGCCGGTGACGGGTGCGGGCCTTGTCCGCCAGATCATGACCGGCTGGGGTGAGAAAAATACCCCGATAAGGCTTGGATGTGACCAGCCCTTCCCGCTTTAGCCGGGCAACGGTTTTGATGGCGCTGGCATGGGAAACGCCGAGGCGGCGGGCAAGATCCGTTGCGCGAGCCTCGCCCTCATTAGCGGCCAGATCTGAAATCAATTCGGCATAATCTTCGAGCAGCGCTGTGGATTGCGCCACGCGGGTTTTGGAAAAGCGATCCGCCTGCACAGACTCGTTTGGCAATTGCGGCGGCGATGATTTTGCGACTTCGATCTTCATAGATTTGCTCTAACGCATTTTTGGCGAGAGGGAAATATGCCAGAAATATTTTAAATCCGCTCTACTATTTTGTAGCCAAGGTTACATGTTTAATGATTGGATGTATTTTCGGGCAAAGCACCGCCTTTTGAGAAAGACATAGCGATGAAAGACGACGTCATGCCAAATTGGTCCGAGCGTACGGCGCGGACGGGGCAAGCCGTTTTGGCCGGACGGGGGCGGGGGCTTCGCGCCGCTTTGGCCTTTGTCGGGCCGAGCTTTGTTGTGTCGATCGGCTACATCGACCCAGGCAATTTTGTAACCAACATCGAAGCGGGCTCGCAGACGGGCTTGCAATTGCTGTGGGTGGTGTTGCTGGCCAACCTGATTGCGATGTTGTTTCAATCGCTTTCGGCGCGGGTGGGGCTGGCCACGGGCAAAAGCCTGCCAACATTGTGCCGCGAGAATTTTCCTGCCTCCGTGGTGTTTTTGATGTGGGTGTTCGCCGAAATTGCGGCAATGGCAACCGATCTGGCTGAGTTTCTCGGCGGCGCTATCGGGCTAAGTCTGTTGTTCGGTTTGCCGTTGATGCCGAGCCTGCTGTTGATGGGGCTGCTGATTTACGGGTTTTTGCTGGTTCAGAATGGCTTCCGGCCACTTGAATGGGCGATTGCCGGATTTGTTGCCATTATCGGGCTGGCTTATGTGGCCGAGCTGTGGCTGTTTCCGCCGGACTGGAAAGAGTTTCTGCTTTCAGCAGTAACACCGCGCTTGCAGGGAGCCAACAGCGTGACATTGGCCGTTGGCATTTTGGGCGCGACGGTCATGCCGCATGTTATTTATCTGCACTCCGGCCTGACAGCGGCGCGGATACCGGCACAAAACCTTGCCGATACGCGCAAGATGATCAAATTTTCCAACCGCGAAGTGATGATTGCGCTTGGTTTGGCCGGAGCCATTAACATGGCGATGTTGGCGATGGCGGCAGGCACGTTCCACACGTCCGGCGCGCCGGACATTGCTGATTTGGAAACGGCCTACAAGACGCTGCTGCCGCTGGCGGGCGGTGCTGCTGCGCTGTTGTTTATGATCGCGCTGCTGGCTTCGGGGCTCGCCAGCTCCATTGTCGGCACCTTGGCGGGGCAGATGGTGATGCAGGATTTCACCGGGCTGCGGATTCCGCTTTATGTGCGGCGGTTGGTGACAATGAGCCCGGCCTTTGTCGTGGTGGCGCTGGGCTATGACCCGACCAAGGCGCTGCTTTACAGCCAGGTTGTGTTGAGTCTGGTGTTGCCCGTCCCGATTTTAAGCCTGATTTACATCGCCCGCAGACAAGATCTGATGGGTGAATTTGTGCTCGGCTCCAAGGGGACGTTTGTGGCGCTTGGAGCCGGTGCGCTGGTTATCGGGCTGAACGGCTTGCTGCTGCTCAATTTGTCCGGGTTAGTTTAACAACGGACTCCAGGTCGGATCAGACCCGTAGGACGGCGTTGGCACAGCAAACTCGCCGCGGCCGAAAATATCGACCATATGCAGTTTCGAGCCCGCAGCTCCGCCCGGATCACGGAAAAACATCACATAAAGGCCATTTGGTGCCCATGTCGGCCCTTCATTGTGGAAGCCCTCGGTCAGGATGCGCTCGCCGGAGCCGTCCGGCTTCATGACGCCGATGGCAAAACTGCCGGCCCTTTGGCGGGTGAAAGCGATGTAGTCGCCGCGCGGCGACCAGACCGGCGTGGAATAATGGCCGTCGCCAAAAGAAATGCGTTGCGCCGCGCCGCCGCCCGCGCTCGAGACGTAAATCTGCTGCGAGCCGCCGCGATCTGACTCAAACACGATTTTGGAACCGTCGGGCGAATAGCTTGGCGAAGTGTCAATGGCGGGCGTGTCGGTCAAACGGGTGGTTTGGCGCGAGCGCAAATCCATGGTGTAGAGATTCGAAGACGACCCTTGGCTGAGGCTCATGATAATCTTTTGGCCATCGGGCGAAAAGCGCGGCGAAAAGGTCATGCCGGGAAATTGGCCGACAACTTCGCGCTGACCGGTCTCGATGTTCAACAAGTACACCTTGGGTTCGCCATTGTCGAAAGCCATATAGGTGAGCTCTTGCGAGGAAGGTGAGAAGCGCGGCGTGACCACAAGATCATTGCCCTTGGTCAAATAGCGCACATTGGCACCGTCCTGATCCATAATCGCCAAACGCTTCACGCGACGTTCTTTAGGCCCGGTTTCATCGACAAACACCACGCGGGTGTCGAAAAAGCCTTTTTCACCGGTGATTTTGGTGAAAATCGCATCAGAAATCATATGGCCGACGCGGCGCGAATTATTGGCATCGGCAAAGTATTCCTGCCCTGCAGCCTGAGCTCCGGAGGCAACGTCCCAGAGGCGGAACCCGGCCTTCAAACGTCCGTCGCCTTGGCGCATGATGCGCCCCGTAACCACATATTGCGCGTTAACCGACCGGAAAGCTGTCATGTCCGGCGCAACATCCGGATTTGCCACGGCCCCTGCCGCGTCAACAGGCAGGAGAAACACCGAGCGCTTGAAGTTGTTATTGATGACCTGCGTCAGCTTATTGCCAACATCGCCCTCGCCTTGAAAACTGGTGACGGCAATGGTGACGGGCTTAAAGCTGGACCCGCCCTTCACGGTGACTTCATTTTCAGCGGAGGCGATTGAGCCGATGAGGATGCCAAACAGGGCGAAAAGAGCTGCGAGCAGTTTGGAAAATTTGTTTATGGGTAAAAGCATTGGGGGTGTCCGTGTTTTTCTAAAAATAGCGGATGTTTGCGGCGAAACCACGTCATATTGAAGTGTTGGGGACATTCGCGTCATTATTGATCCTCCGGATCAAAGGAAATGGTACTGTCTTTCCACTCATTGAAAAATGCCTGGAAGTGCGGCGGTATCTTCAACGGGTTGCAATCGGAGTTCATCACTGCGGCTTTGGCACTGGCAGCAAGGGAATTGAAAGCGGGGTCTGCGGGCGGATTTGCCAAGCGCGGCGCCCCGGCCAAAGAACCGTCGCTGTTGAAAGTGACCTGAATTTTCGGCACATATTTTGATCCTGTCGGCAGCGTGATCGGCAAGCTCCAACAGGCGTGGTACTTATCCTTGAGCCAGCCATTGAGTTGTGCCTTCAGATTTGGCGACATTTTGGCGGCGCTGGCGGTGGCAGTTCCCGCGGCAGGCTCCGCACTGGCGACTTTGCCGGTTGAGCCGGTGTTTTGCGGCTTGTCCTTGCTTAGAAACTTACTGATGTCCCCCAAAACGTCCTTTTTCGGCGCATCGGCGGTGTCACCGGCTTTTGGCTTTAGCAAAGCTGCCGCCTTTTCTGCGGCAGATTTATCGGCTGCGGCTTTGGCTGCCTTGTCCTTATCGGCCTTGTCTTTGGCTGCTTTGTCTTGGTCGGCTTTTTCCTGGGCTGCGTCGGCGGCTTTGTCCAATGCGGCCTGTTTAACGGCAGCATCTTTCGCGGCTTTGTCCTTCACGGCCTTGTCCAGAATTGCCTTTTCTTTGGCGGCATCATCCGCAAGCTTCTGGTCGAGCTTAGCTTTTTCAGCCGCAGCGTCAATTTGCTGTTTTAAGGCGTCCTTGTCAGGCGCATCAGCCGCTGGCGTTTTGTCACGCGGGCGCACCTTCGGCTTTGGCGGCTCCGGCGGCGCGGTTTTTTCGATCAGTTTGGCCAAGTCCTGCGTTTTGGGCGGCGCTGGGCGCACCACTTCCGCCTCCGGATTTGGCTCGTCAGGCTGCGGCCGTGTTACCGGCTTGGGAATAGGCGGGGTTGGCAGCGGCTTTACCGGCTCTGGTTTAGGCTCAGCCTTGGGCTCGGGTTTTGGTTCTTGCGGCTCAGGAGCGGGTCGTGGCTCCGGTTTTGGCGGGTCCGGTTTAACTTCAGGTTTGGGCGGCTCAACCGGCTTTACGGGCGGCGTTGGCACTGGCTTTGCCTCTGGAACAGGGTCTTGTCCCGGGTCAATCTGCGGTTTCAAAGGTGGCAGCGGCGTCGGCACATCTATTTTAGCCAGCGGAGTCGGCGGCGTTGGCTTTTGCACTTCAGCTTCGGAAACCTTATCAACTTTCGGCCTTGGCTTGATGTCCTTTGCGGCTTTATCGCCTTTAGGGACATCATTCAGCTGGGCTTCGCTGATGACCTCAACGGCGATGGACTCCTGCGCATCATCAAATTTTTTGGTATCGGAAAAGGCAAGCAACGCCGCCAACAGCAAAGCCAGATGGGCAATTGCCGAGGTGATATAGCCAGGTTGTTTCCAATCAAACTTCAAGTAACGCGCCTATTTCTTGTTGGATTCGGTAATTAGGGCCACCTTTTTAAAACCGGAGGTGGTGATGATTGCCATAACTTCGGCAATGCGGCCATAATTGACCTGCTTTGAGCCGCGCACGTAGACGCGCTCATCAAAACCGGCTTTGGACATGGCGGTGAGTTTGGTCACCAATTCTTCGGGCTGAACCGGCTGATCCTGTAAGGTGATCTGGCCCTTTTCATCGATAGCGACGGTGACAGGTTTCTGGTCAACATTGATCGGACCGGCAGAGGTTTGCGGCACGTCAATAGGTACGCCGGTGGCCAAAAGCGGGGCGGCGACCATGAAAATAATCAACAAAACCAACATCACATCAATAAACGGCGTCATGTTGATGTCGGCCATGGCAGCATAACGCGGCACACCGCGCCTGCGTCTGCCACCTGACGAGGGGGCCGTGGCTCCGGACATTCCCATGGGTGCTCCTCAGGCTTTACGGTCGGATGAATGCTGGTCGATCTGGCGGGACAGGATCGAGGAAAATTCGTCGGCGAAAACCTCCAGCCGGGCCTGGGTTTTGGCGACGTTGCCGGAGAGCTTATTATAGGCAATCAGCGCCGGAATTGCCGCAAAAAGGCCAATGGCGGTGGCAAAAAGCGCTTCGGCAATGCCCGGTGCCACGACGGCGAGCGAGGTGTTTTTTGAGGCGGCAATCGAGCGAAACGCCGTCATAATGCCCCAAACTGTGCCAAAAAGCCCGATGAACGGCGCTGTGGAGGCGACAGTGGCCAAAACCAGCAGATTTGATTCGAGGCGCTCGATTTCGCGCTGGATCGAGACGTCCAAAACCTTTTCGATACGGGCTTGCAGACCCATGAAGCTGGAGCTGGCATTTTCAAAACTGCGCTTCCACTCGCGCATGGCGGCCACAAACAGGCTGGCAGAGGCGGTGGTTGGGCGCGGAGACAGTGCGCGGTAAAGCTCTTCCAAAGATTGGCCGGACCAGAATATTTCCTCGAACCTTTCCATGGACTTACGGGTTTGCGCAAACAAAATGCTCTTGTTGATGATGATGGCCCAGCACCACACCGAGGCGGCCAAAAGGCCTAGCATGACGATTTTGACAACAAGATGCGCCGACCAGAACATGCCAAACAACGAGACTTCGGTGGCGATGGGGGCGGCGCTGGTGACAACGTCAACAGGATTCATGGGTTTTCCTTTGGAACTTCAGGTGTTTAAGGCCACATAAGCGCCTTTAAGGGGTGGTTTTGAGGCAAATATGAGGCCGCATCCGGACTAAACTTGGCCATGTCCTTTTAAGACATGGTTAAGGTTAAGGTTGGGTTACTTTGTCCGGTTTGCCTGGCAAAAAGCGCGGGACTTGAAGGCCGAAAAGGCCAAACGGCGGCAAAAACGCGCCAAAACCGGCGGCGAAGGGCCAAAAATCGGCCAAGGGTGGACAGGGGTGCTGAGCGCAGCGGCTTTGCCCGCAAGGCCCCGCCCTTTTTACACAAGAGGGTGAGGCCGCATGGATTTATAAATGTAAACCAGCTCGGCTTTTCCGCCTCCGATGCTTGAGGGAACTATCGCTGCGTTCGCCGGTTCACGCGTGGCGGAACAGCCAGATCATCACCGTGGTGTAGAGCATAATGCTGCCGCCAATCAGATAGAGCTGATATTTTTGTGCGAAAGACTCGGCGGCTCTGGATTTGATGCCGCTGAACAATTGTGGCCATGTGTAGGAGACAAAATCGCCCTGCGACATGACATTTACCAGCTTGCCTTGAGCGTCCACAACGGGCAGGTGGCGAAAGCGCTCATTCGACATCATCCTGATCCAGGTTTCGATATCATCGCTGGCGCGGGCGATTTTGAGATCATAGGTCATAATGTCCTTAATGCGGGTGGTGTTGGCATCGAGGCCCTTGTCTAACAAGCGGCGCATAAAATCGCGCTCGGTGACGATACCGACGGGTTTGTTGTCCGGATCGACGATGACGCTGGCGCCATAATTCTTGGCCGACATGGCACTGACGGCTTTGGTGACAAAATCATCCGGCGAAAACGTAAGGACGGGTGCTTTGTTTTTGAATTCGAGGCGGTCTTCGATTTTCATGGTGCGTTCCTTCTGGCGTTACTGTTACGCCTGTGAAGGCGCATCAGATTGCCGCAGGAAAGAGGCGCTTGAACTTAGCTCTGTTTTACCCATTCAACGCGCCAATTGGACTCGCCGATGGCGAGGTTTTTGGCCATTTCCGGCAACATCAGCTCCGCCTCTTGTGCCAAGACATAGGGCGGGTTGATGACAACCATACCGCAGCCGGACAGGCCTTTGCGGGTGTGTTTGCCTTCAGCGCCGCAGGGCTGGATTTGCAGTTCCAGCAGCAGCATTTTGGTGATTTTGGTTTGATCTAGTGCTTCGCACAGGGCGTTGCCTTCATTGCCGTTTTTTAAAGGATACCACAGCGCATAGGTTCCGGTGGGCCATTTGCCCAGCGCCAGATTAACGCTGCCGATCATATCGTCCCACTCATCGGGGTTTTCAAACGGCGGGTCGATGAAGATCAGCCCGCGCCGCTCAAGGGGCGGCACCAGAGCCTTGATGCTGGCATAGCCGTTGGCGTGGCGCACATCAACGCGCTTATCGCGGCCCATATTCTCACGCAATGTATCGGCATCCAGCCCGTGCAGCTCGGACAGCACCAGCCTATCGATGGGGCGCAGCAGGTCGCGGGCCACATAGGGAGAGCCGGGGTAGACGTTGAGGTGAAATTCGGACTGGCCTTGGAGCGCTATTTTGAGATAGGGCGCGAAAAGCTCGGTGGCCGCGCCAAGGTCCGCCTCGGCGATGCGGGCGATGCCGTGCTGCCATTCGGGCGAGCGCTGCGCCTCATCAGATTTAAGGTCATAAAGCCCGATGCCGGCATGGGTGTCCAGCATCATCATTTTGGCGGGCTTTTGCACCACATAGAGCAGGATGCGGGTGAGCAGCGCGTGTTTGAACACATCGGCAAAATTACCGGCATGGAAGGCGTGGCGATAGTTCATATGGTTTGCTTCATCTGACCGGCGCGACGCTGATCGATTGGGTGCGGCAGGAGCCGCGCGCCACATCCGGGCAGGAGGTGAAGCCGCGCATATCCTTGGAATAGCAGACGCGCACTTCCTGCAACGCGCCGCGCTGGCACCCCACCGCCATCATATCGGCGCGCAGGCCGCGATTTTGTGCAATGAAGGCGCGGGCAATGTCGCGCGGGTCAAGCTGCTGGGCTTCGGTGGGATGTTTGAAATTATCGGGGATGCTCAGGCTTTGCGCGGCGCGGCGCACATCGGCAAAATAGCCCTCTGGAGATTTGCCTGAGCAGGTGCCGTGCTTGCGCCATTCATAGCGGGCGAGGCCAACATCAGGGTAAAGATCGGCTACGGATTCAAGAGCGGCGCGGGAGGGGGAGCGCCCGTCCGGCCCGCAGTTTTGCGGGAAGCCGTGGGTATATTGCGGCCACAGGCCATGAACAACAAAGCCAAGCCCGGCACCGCTGCGGCATTGCGCGCCTGCTTTTTGCTGGCCGCCGTTGTCGCAAAAGCCGGACGACCATGACAACGAGAACACGTAAAAATCAAAATCACCGGAGGCGGAATTGTAGCCCGGCGCGGGGACTGCGGGAGCCTCTGGCGGCGCAGCGGGCGGGGTTTGAGCGCCTGTCGCCGGGACATTTTTCTTCCAGAGATCGAAGATGCTTTCTGCCTTGGCAGGCGCGGCAGCTGCCGCGATCAAAGCAATTGCGGCAAAGGCAGAGGCGAGCTTGGAGATAGGCCTCAATGCTGCACCACGCGGCAGGCGGGCGCATAGGCCCAGTTGCGGTCAAGGCCGGAGACACAAAAATCAACGCCAAACCCCCAGCCGATGATGCCGAGACCTTCGCCAATTTGGTAGGATACCTGTCGGTAGCGCTGGTCAGACATCATGACGCGCGCGGTGCAATAGCGGCGCGGGATAAAGCTCTTGCCCTCTGTGCGCAAGCCAAGCTGGCGAACGCGATCATAGCTGGCAATAGCAAGGCTGGAATGCCAATATTCGCTTTCTTTTTGGCTGAAGCGGGATTGAATCCGGTTCAGAACCGCCTCATCGGTGCAGCTTGGCACATTGCCGCTGTAGGGCAAAAAGCGTTTCTCGGCAGGCGGATTGCCAGCACTGGCTATGCCGCTGGTGAGCAAGCCGCCGGTGAATACGAGGACACATCCAATTATGGAGGCAAGGAGTGGGGCGCGCATCGGACTTGATTCCTTTTGACGTGATAAAACACGATGTAGCTAAGCAGCCGTTGCGGTCAAGGGGCAAGCGCCGGGGCTAAGCGACTGGCGCGCGGGAATTACGCAGAGTGTTGTAAGTTTGTGGCTCTTGTTACGCCTGTCCCCATGGTTGCGCTTTCGTGCGGCGGCATTTCACATTATCCTTGCCGCAAGGGTCACCCAGTTGGCTGAAGGCGTGGTTTCCGGGTGCAAGTTAAGGGTGGCGGATGGCAAAGTTTAAGGTGTGGGATTTCTGGATTGATCGTGGCGGCACCTTTACCGATGTGATCGGGCGAGATTTGGAGGGCCGGTTGCATGCGCGCAAACTGTTGTCCGAAAACCCCGCTTACACCGACGCGGCGGTGCAGGGCATCCGCGATTTACTGGGCTTGCAAGACGGCGAGCCGATCCCGGAAAACCGCATCGGTGTGGTGAAAATGGGCACCACCGTGGCAACCAACGCACTGCTTGAGCGCAAGGGCGCGCGCACGCTGCTGGTTACGACGCGCGGTTTTAGGGATGCGCTGGAAATTGGTTATCAGGCGCGCCCCAAAATATTTGCCAAAAACATCATTAAGCCAGAGCAGCTTTATGACGCGGTTTTGGAAGTTGACGAACGGGTTTTGGCAGATGGCAGCGTGGAACGCGCGCCGGATTTGGGGCAGGTGGAGGCCGATTTGCACGCCGCAAAAGCGCGAGGATTTAATGCGCTGGCAATTGTGTTTATGCACGCTTACCGCGCGCCGCAGCACGAGCGCGCCGTGGCCGAAATTGCGCGCAAGGTGGGCTTTGCACAAATTTCGGTCAGCCATGAGGTTTCACCGCTGATCAAGCTGGTGGGGCGGGGCGATACCACAGTTGTGGATGCCTATCTGACGCCGATTTTGGCCAGATATGTGGCGCAGGTTGCTGCCGAACTGGACGTGGCGCGCACCGGTGCCCGGCTGATGTTCATGATGTCCTCCGGCGGGTTGACGGCGGCAGAGCTGTTTCAGGGCAAAGACGCGATTTTGTCCGGCCCGGCGGGCGGCGTGGTGGCTTGCGCCGAAACGGCAAAGTCGGCCGGATTTGCCAAAGTTATCGGCTTTGATATGGGCGGCACTTCGACAGATGTGGTGCAATATAGCGGCACCTTCGAGCGGGCGTTTGAAACGGAGGTGGCGGGCGTGCGGATGCGCGCGCCGATGATGCTGATTCATACGGTTGCGGCGGGGGGAGGCTCTGTGCTGCATTTTGACAATGCGCGGTTTCGGGTGGGGCCGGATTCGGCAGGTGCCAATCCGGGGCCGAAAAGCTATGGCAACAACGGGCCTTTGGCGGTGACGGATGCCAATGTGATGACAGGGAAATTGCTGCCGGAGTTTTTTCCGCGCATTTTCGGGCCCGGGCAAAATCAGCCACTGGATGTGGATGCGGTGTGCAAGGCGTTTACCGCCATGGCGGCTGAAACCGGCAAAAGCGCCGAGGAAATTGCCGACGGTTTCATTCAGATTGCTGTGGCAAATATGGCCGGTGCCATCAAGAAAATCTCGGTGGCGCGCGGCTATGATGTGACCAAATATGCACTGAATTGCTTCGGCGGGGCGGGCGGGCAACATGCTTGCGCGGTGGCCGATGCGCTGGGCATGACCACGGTTCTGGTTCATCCACTGTCATCATTGCTCTCCGCCTATGGCATGGGGCTGGCGGATATTCGCGCGCACCGCGCACAGGGGGTGGATATGCCGCTGGACGGCGCGGCCATGGCGCATATTGCCGATGTCGGCGGGCGGCTGGGCGCGGACGCAAGGCGCGAAGTTGCAGCGCAAGGTGTGGCGGAGCCTATAATCAAGCTGCATATCAGCGCGCATATTCGCTATGGGGGCACCGATACGGCTTTGGTACTTCCGGTGCGGCTTGGCGCCAACGGGCTGGCGCGCCTGCAACGCGCATTTGAAAAAGCCCACCGCGCCCGCTTCGGCTTTATTGATAAAACCAAAGCGCTGGTGCTGGAGGCGGTGAGCGTGGAAGCCGTGGGCGGGGCAGCGAAATTTGCCGAGCGCGCAACGTTGCAGAACGCCAATCTGACACCCGCGGTTGCCAAACACAGCCGGTTTTATTCGGGCGGGGCTTGGCACGCGGCTCCGGTTTATGTGCGCGGCGACATAGGCCGTGCCCGCTTGAGCGGCCCGGCTTTGCTGATTGAACCGCACCAAACCATTGTGATCGAACCGGGCTGGCAGGCGCAAATCACCGCGAAAAATCATGTGGTGTTGTCGCGTATCCAACCAAGGGCGGCGCGCCACGCCCGCGGAACCAAAGCCGATCCGGTGTTGTTGGAGATTTTCAACAATCTGTTTATGTCGATTGCCGAGCAGATGGGCGTGACGCTGCAAAACACCGCCACGTCGGCAAACATTAAAGAGCGGCTGGATTTCTCCTGCGCGGTGTTTGATGCACAGGCGCAACTGATTGCCAACGCGCCGCATATTCCGGTGCATCTGGGGTCTATGGACGCCTCTGTTGCCACCATTGCCCGGCAAAATGCCGGAAAAATCAAAGCGGGCGACGTGTTTTTGCTGAATGCGCCCTATAATGGCGGCACGCACCTGCCGGACTTGACTGTGTGTACGCCGGTATTTGACGAGGCAAAACGGCGGATTTTGTTCTGGGTTGCGTCACGCGGCCACCATGCCGACATTGGCGGGATTTCACCCGGGAGCATGTCCCCCAAGGCGACGCATATCGAACAGGAAGGCGTCTATATCGACAATTTTAAGCTGGTGTCGCGCGGGCGGTTCCAAGAGGCGGCGTTGCGACAGCTTCTGCTGGGTGCGAAACATCCGGTGCGCAATGTGGTGCAGAACATCAATGACCTGAAGGCGCAAATCGCCGCCAATGAAAAAGGCGCAGCGGAGTTGCTGCGCCTGGTGGGGGAATATGGGCTTGCGAGCGTGCAAGCCTATATGGGCCATGTGCAGGACAACGCCGCCGAAAGCGTGCGGCAGGTGGTGGACACATTGCAGGATTGCAGCTTTGCCTATGAGACCGATCAAGGCAGCGTGATCAAGGTGAGCATCAGCGTTGACCGCGCGGCGCGCGAAGCGACAGTGGATTTTACCGGCACATCGGCGCAGGTGGCGAGCAATTTTAACGCTCCTGAGCCGGTGACACGGGCGGCGGTGCTTTATGTTTTCCGCGTGATGGTCGAGAACGACATTCCAATCAACGCCGGGTGCCTGCGGCCGATCAAAATCATTGTTCCCAAGGGCTCAATGCTCTCACCGGTGTATCCGGCGGCGGTGGTTGCGGGCAATGTTGAGACAAGCCAAGCGGTGACCGACTGCCTGTTCGGGGCGCTAAAGGCTTTGGGCAGCGCGCAGGGCACCATGAACAATCTGACTTTTGGCAATGCCCAGTATCAATATTATGAAACATTGTGCTCGGGCGCTCCGGCGGGAGAGGGGTTTAACGGCGCTGCTGCGGTGCATACGCATATGACCAATTCGCGCCTTACCGACCCGGAAATATTGGAGCAGCGGTTTCCGGTGGTGCTGGAGGATTTCTCGATCCGGCGCGGCTCGGGCGGCAAAGGCGAGTGGAGCGCAGGAGACGGCACCAGCCGAACACTGCGGTTTCTGGAAACGATGGATTTGGCGATTCTGTCCGGCCACCGAAAAGTGCGCAATTTTGGCGTTAATGGCGGAGAGTCAGGAGAGCTTGGCCGCAATTTTGTGCGGCGGGCGAGCGGCGAAATTGAGGAGTTGCAAGGCTGCGACGCCACGGTTTTGCAGGCCGGAGAGGCGGTGACGATTATCACGCCAACAGGAGGCGGATATGGCAGAGTATAGACCAATGTACTGAACAGTTCAGCCCTAGCATTTTATGATGTGCAGCCTATTTTTATAATGGTGTTTACCATCCAAGGGAGAGTTCCATGTCAACATTACGTAAAATAGCGGTATCAGCTTTGTTTATGGCCGGTTCCATCGGCGCGGCGGCGGCTTTCGAAGTCACAAGCCCGGAAATCGCGCCCGGCGCGACCATTTCCAACCAGCAAGTCTTCAACGGCTTTGGCTGCAAAGGCGACAACATTTCTCCGGCTCTGAACTGGACCAATGCTCCGGCTGGCACCAAGAGCTTCGCGGTTATGATCCATGATCCGGATGCGCCAACCGGCGGTGCCGGGTTCTGGCATTGGATCGTGGCGAACATTCCGGCCACGACCGTGGGTCTGCCTGCCGGAACCAACGGTAAAGGCAAGGGTTTGCCCAAGGGCGTAACCCAGGTCAAGACAGACTTTGGCGCGCCAGGTTATGGCGGCCCATGCCCGCCACAGGGCGATGCCGCGCACCATTATAATATTACCGTTTACGCCTTGAAGGTGGACAAGCTGGCGCTGCCAGCAAACGCCACGGCCTCGCTGGCCGGATTTATGATCAATGGCAATTCAATAGGCAAGGCGACATTGACCGGCGTTTACGGGCGCTAAAAAAACTTAAGGGCGGCTAACGCAGGTTAGCCGCCCTCAAAACATCAACTAAACGCCGATTTCTTGAAAAAATGCAGCTGC
>JAYVYB010000217.1:0-7038 GCA_043784625.1 Methylovirgula sp. | reverse complement strand
AATCATGGCTTCGGTGGTGATCAGCAAGCCCGCAACCGAGGCTGCGTCCTGCAAGGCAGTGCGTACAACCTTGGCCGGATCGATAATCCCGGCTTCGATCATGTCGACATATTCTTCGGTCTGCGCGTTGTAACCAAAGGTCTGCGACTTGCTCTCGTTGATCTTGTTGATGACGATGGAGCCTTCAACGCCCGCATTGTCAACGATCTGACGGATTGGAGCCTCCAAAGCCTTCAGAACGATCTTGATGCCAGCCTGTACGTCAACGTTGTCGCTCTTGAGCTTGGCAACAGCCACCTTGGCGCGCAACAGCGCTGTGCCGCCGCCCGGAACGATGCCTTCTTCAACCGCAGCGCGGGTTGCGTTCAGAGCATCGTCAACGCGATCCTTCTTTTCCTTGACTTCCACTTCGGTCGAGCCGCCAACGCGGATAACGGCAACGCCGCCGGCCAGCTTGGCCAGACGTTCTTGCAGTTTTTCTTTGTCGTAGTCGGATGTGGTTTCTTCAATCTGAGCCTTGATCTGCGCGACGCGGGCTTCGATTTCTTTCTTCTTGCCAACACCGTCGATGATGGTGGTGTTTTCCTTGTCAATGCGAACGCGCTTGGCGCGGCCGAGCATGGCCAAAGTCACCGACTCAAGCTTGATGCCAAGGTCTTCGGCAATCATGGTGCCGTTGGTGAGGATGGCAATGTCTTCCAGCATGGCCTTGCGGCGATCACCAAAGCCCGGAGCCTTAACCGCAGCAACCTTGAGGCCGCCGCGCAGCTTGTTCACAACCAGAGTTGCAAGCGCTTCGCCTTCAACGTCTTCAGCAATAATCACCAATGGCTTGCCTGTTTGTACAACAGCTTCCAGCACCGGCAACATTGCCTGCAACGACGAGAGCTTCTTCTCGTGGATGAGGATGTAAGCATCGTCCAATTCGGCAATCATCTTTTCCGAGTTGGTGACGAAATATGGCGAGAGATAGCCACGGTCGAACTGCATGCCTTCAACAACATCGAGTTCGGTTTCGGCAGACTTGGATTCTTCGACGGTGATAACACCTTCGTTGCCAACCTTCTGCATCGCCTTGGCAATCATTTCGCCAATCGACTTGTCGCCGTTGGAAGAAATGGTACCAACCTGCGCCACTTCTGCCGAGTCCTTGATTTTCTTGGAACGGGCCTTGATGTCCTTCAGGGCTTCGGTCACGGCCATATCAATGCCGCGCTTGAGGTCCATCGGGTTCATGCCGGATGTGACGTATTTTACGCCTTCCTTGACAATGGCCTGTGCCAGAACGGTTGCTGTGGTGGTGCCATCGCCAGCGGTGTCGTTGGTCTTGGAGGCCACTTCGCGCACCATCTGGGCGCCCATGTTTTCGAACTTGTCTTCGAGTTCGATTTCCTTGGCGACGGTGACGCCGTCCTTGGTGATGCGCGGAGCGCCATAGCTCTTGTCGATAACGACATTACGACCCTTGGGGCCGAGGGTGACTTTTACTGCGTTTGCCAGAATGTCAACGCCGCGCAACATGCGGTCGCGAGCATCGGAGCCGAAACGTACGTCTTTAGCTGCCATGTGAATGGTCCTTTATGAGAAAATTGAAATGCAGAATTTCAGCTTGATTAGCCGATGATTCCCATGATGTCGGATTCCTTCATGATGAGGAGTTCCTGACCATCGATCTTGACTTCGGTGCCGGACCACTTGCCGAACAGAACCTTGTCACCCTTTTTAACATCAAGCGGGGTCAGCTTGCCGGATTCGTCACGGCCACCAGGGCCAGCGGCGACGATTTCGCCTTCTTGTGGCTTTTCCTTGGCGTTGTCAGGGATGATAATGCCACCCTTGGTCTTTTCTTCGCCTTCGAGGCGCTTGACGACGACGCGGTCGTGGAGGGGAGTGAATTTCATTGGTTTTTCCTCATGTTCTTTATGAATGAACACCTGCCTTGAGCCTGTCTGGCTTGGCGGGGATGTATTAGCACTCAACGACGAGAGTGCTAATAGCTGGCTTGGAGATAGGAACTTGAGGTGACAGAGTCAAGACATGAGTGGGCAAATGAATGAGGCTGCCGGAAATTTGGTTAAAGGGTGGCAGAAACTGGTTCACTGCAAAAGCTGCAAGCGTGGGTCAAGCGATACGCTTGATCACGAAATCGTGATTCTTTTGGCTTAATCTGTCGTATTTTTGCATTTTTTTCGGGTTACGGTTTTAGATTTGTTGCTCATCCAGCGTCGGCTGTCGTCATGAGAAAAAAAAGGGGATTGCCATGCTTAAATGTTACCTCACCGCACTTTTGGCCGCCTCTGGCGTTACCATGGCTGCAGTTCCGGCATTTGCGCAGCAGGCCGATATGACGTTTTTCGTCACCAGCGCTGGGCCGGGCAAAGGCGCGGATCTGGGCGGGCTGGCGGGCGCTGATGCGCATTGCGGCAAGCTGGCAGCGACAGCAGGTGCAAAAGCTACCAATTGGCATGCCTATCTCTCGACACAAGGTGAGGGCGGCGTCAACGCCAAAGACCGCATCGGCGCTGGTCCGTGGCAGAACGCCAAGGGCGAAATCATCGCCAAGGATGTTGCGGAATTGCATGGCATCAATAATCTAACCAAGCAAACCGCGCTCACCGAAACCGGTGCAGTGGTGAACGGGCGCGGCGACACGCCAAACACCCATGACATTCTCACCGGTTCCAATGCCGACGGCACCGCAGCAGCGGGGCCGGAAGACAAGACCTGCGGAAACTGGACCAAGAGCGGCGCAGAGGGTGCGGTGATGATGGGACATTCGGATCGCACGGGGCTTGATACCACCCCACCTTCTTTGTCTTGGAACTCATCGCATCTGTCTCGCGGCGGGTGCAGCCAAGACGCGCTGAAAAGCACCGGCGGCGCTGGTTTGCTTTATTGCTTCGCAGTGAAATAGGCTTGAGGTCAGGAGAGTGCGTTGATATCCACGCTCTCCAACACCCGCTTGTCATATCCGTCGCGCGCCACCTTCAGCATGGCCCGTGCCATAACCCGCGTTGTGGTGACATATTGCGGCAAATATCGCACCATCAGCGGCGAGATCGGCGCAAGCACAGAGTAAAGCACATTATACCAGCCAACTTTGCTTTTGATGCCGTCCAACGGTTGAATTGCGCCGGGGCGGAACATGTAAGCGTTTTTAAAGGGCATTTTCAGCAAGGCGTTTTCAAGCTTGCCCTTGACCCTTGCCCACATAAACGGCCCTTTTTCAGTGGTGTCGGTGCCGGCACCGGAAACATAAATAAAGGTCATGTTCGGATTAAGGGGCAGCAAATTCTCAGCCACGCTCAGAGTGAGATCATAGGTCATTTTTGTATAGATAGGCTCGTCCAGACCAGCGGAACTCACACCGACGCAAAACAGGCAAGCATCGCAATTGCTCAGGACATCACGGGTTTTGATGTCCTGAATTTTGTCGAGCGCAAAGAGATCGGGCACGACAATTTCGTGCAGCTTGAGATGACTTTGCCCGGTGGCCGCCCGCACGACGCAGACCACTTTGGTAACATTAGGGTCCTGCAGGGCAGCCTGCAAGGCCCCCTGTCCAATCATGCCCGAGGCACCGAAAAGAATGATTTTCATACGCAAGGCTAGCACGGCATGTACACAAAAGCCAAGCTGCCCCTGCCGGATGCGGTTTACAACCCGATACCGATTAACCTCAAATTAACGGTATCCCATGGTAAAAAATTCACTTTAAATATTAGTTTATCCTTTTGATAAGCATAAGAAAAGGTTGCCAAATTAGTTTGAATTTTATCGTGTATCATCGTGCTTTAAAGTTGGGCCGTCCGAGTGTTTTTAAGGCCCGTGTGGCAGCGCCACAGCAGACTATGGAGCATATTATGAAGCCACATTGGTTGGACTCTCTGGCAGCAGGAGCAGCATTTTTCACGTTGCTGGGCGGCTTGTCCTTTGGCTTGGCCAAAGCAGAAGCAGCGCCGCTGGTTATCCCCGGCATCGGCCCGGAAGAGCAAGACCTGCTTTTGCCCAAGCGTGCAAAGCGTTCAGTCGAGCCTGTGCAAATGTCTGCGCCTGACGAGGTTCAAGCTGTTGCTGACCCGCAGCCGCAACAACAACCGATTCAGGTTGCCGCCAACGTGCCGCGCGGGACTTTAGGCGGCGGACTGATTGAACTTTTGCTCACCGGCCGCGACCCGACGCAGCGGGCAATCGCTCCCGAACCCTACCTTCCGCGCCCGGCGGCTCCGGCCCTGGCGATGAACATGGCGCCCGCGGCAGAGGAAGTGAGAAAAAGCATTGATCCTCAGTTTATGCGGCAGGAGGTTGACTACGCTGGCGGGCATAGCGCCGGAACAATTGTGATCGATACGCCGCATAAATTTCTATATTTGGTGCAGGGTCATGGCAGGGCGACACGTTATGGCATTGGCGTTGGCCGGCCTGGCTTTGAATGGTCGGGTGTCAAAACCGTTTCGCGTAAAGCCGAATGGCCGGACTGGACGCCGCCACCCGAAATGCTCAAACGCCGTCCCGATTTGCCGCAACATATGGAAGGTGGCCCCGCCAATCCGCTTGGTGCCAGAGCCATGTACCTTGGGTCGTCGATGTATCGCATTCACGGGACCAACGAGCCTGACACGATCGGGACCAACGTGTCTTCCGGGTGCATCCGCATGATGAACGAGGACGTGACTGACCTTTATGAGAAAGTTCGCGTCGGAACCAAAGTTATTGTGATGTGAACGCGGATTGCGTTCCGTTGCTTTGGGTTTGAGATGGTTTTTGGCATTTACGGTATGAGGGTGAGCAGTGTTGCAGGCGCGCTTTAAATTTGGATTTATTACGCTGATGGCGCTGTTAAGCTGTGCCCCGGCAAGCGCCGCCACCACCACACAAACCATCGCTTTTATTCGTCATGGCGAAAAGCCCGAGGGCGGTTTGGGGCAGCTGAACTGCCAAGGGCTGAACAGGGCACTGGCGCTGCCGTCGGCAATTACGGCGCTTTTGGGAAAGCCTGATGCGCTGTTCGCCTCCAACCCTTCGGAACGGAAGAAGGATTCCGGGGTAAAATATGATTATATCCGGCCATTGGCGACGATAGAGCCCACCGCAATTGTGCTCGGACTGCCGGTAAATACGCAATTTGGCTTTTCGGATACAGACAGTCTTAAAAAAGCGCTGGAAAAAGCGGATCTTGCCAGCGCCGTCGTTCTGGTGGCGTGGGAACATCACGAAATTGAAACTGTTGCCCGCGATCTGATGAAAAGCTACGGCGGCGATGCGGACACTATTCCGCAATGGAAAGGCACGGATTTTGACTCGGTGTTTGTGCTCAAAATCCAGCGTGGTGCAGATAAGCCTCACATAAGCTTTGAACTTGGCCACGAGAACCTAAACGGGCAGCCCCAGAGCTGCCCGAATTCTAAGTTATTTGCAGCCACAGAGCTGCCCGAATCCTAAGTGATTTGCAGCCGCAGCGCTGCCCTTATGCGTCAGATGTGTCACCGCCGAAGCTGCCGCCATCATCATAAGACGCTCCCTGATCGGAAGAATAGTCAGAGGCGTCTTGGACGTCGTCCTGATCTTGATCCTGGTCTTGCAACACATCCGCGGCGTGCTGGTTGGCGCTGTCACCATAGTAGTTGTTGGTGATGTTCTCGCTTGCATGCGCCGCAGAGCCAAAGCCGTTTCCGGCAATGTCGGACATCATTCCATTGCCATGACCGCCACGAAATAAACCACTGATGCCTTCAGCCAACATTACGCCACCGGCAACACCCGCAGCTGTGCGCAGTGCTCCGCTTAAAAATCCGCCCGATTGTGCCGGAGCGCCGCCGCCCGAAACTCCGCCCCACGGCCCTTGCGGCTGCTGTTGTTGATAATTTTGGCCCGGATAAGCCTGCTGGGGAGCATAGGCCTGCTGAGGAGCAAAGTTCTGGCGCGGAGCCGCTGCTGGCTGAGAGCCACCAAACAGGCTTTTGCCAATATTGCCCAAAAAGCTGCCGCTGCCCTGAGCATCCTGAGCGGCGCGGCTGACCTGAGCCTGTAACTCTTGAATGCGCTGGTTTGCGGCGCTCATGGCCTGTTCTTGAATAAGCACGGTTTGCGAAAGCACGTAGGCGGCATTCGGATTTTGACGTGTCGCATCCAGAATGAAGCGTTCGGCCTCAGCGTCGCGCGGGCCGGTATCGGCAACGCGGATCCGCTCAAACAAGCCGGAAAGCAAATTTTTTTCGTCAGGGGTCATAATTTATCTCCCAAAAAGCAGCCTTGGGCTGCATCGCTGATATGGGGGATGAGTGTGACTATTCCAAGACTTTGGCTAAACCGCGGAGGGTTAAATTCCAGACAGGTTGGAAAGCCCCTCCGGCACGGCTCCGCCATAGGCCCAGTTGAGCAGCTCCACAGTGTGAACGATGGGCGTTTGGGTGCCTTTGCCGATCTGGGTGATGCAGCCGATATTGCCGGTGGCGATGATATCCGGTTTGGTTCTGGCAATATTCTTGACCTTGCGGTCGCGCAGCTGAATGGCAAGCTCCGGCTGCAAAATGTTATAGGTGCCCGCCGAACCGCAGCAGATATGACCTTCGGGCACGTCTTTCACCTTAAATCCGGCAGTTTTGAGCAGCTTCTTGGGGGCATCGGTGATTTTCTGTCCATGTTGCATCGAACAGGCGGAATGATAGGCCACCACAAGGTTTTTATCATCAAGCGGCGCAAGTTCGAGGCTGGTGAGGAATTCAGTAATGTCCTTTGTCAAACTTGCCACCTTGGCGGCCTTGGCGGCATACACCGCATCATCACGCAACATAAAGCCGTAGTCTTTAATCGTTGTGCCGCAACCGGAGGCCGTGACGATGATTGCGTCAAGTCCAGCGCTCCCTTCGCCCTGCCCTTCGATTTCACGCATCCAGGCATCGATGTTGGCGCGGGCCATATCAAGACTGACTTTTTCACGGCCCATGTGGTGGGGCAAAGACCCGCAACACACCTCGCCTTTCGCAAGGACTATTTCGACATTAAGACGGTTAAGCAGCTCAATTGTCGCGGTGTTAA